>NZ_JAOQIO010000110.1:0-219779 GCF_025567575.1 Paenibacillus baimaensis
AGAGTCGTATTGGCAGGCTGTGGGCTTTGTTTCTCGAATGTGACGCTGTCAAATACTAAAGTGGGTGAAGAAACAATTGTTACCGTTGACACACTCGATTCCACCAACGTCGAACTGGGAGTACCATCTTCTGCATTTCGTCCTTTAACTAAGATGCTGTAAGTACCGGCTACAGCTGGACTATAATCATACGAAAAATTAGTTCCATTTTGATTGGTTAGCCATTGGTAGTCGGTATCCGTAGGACCTTTTACAAACGCAGCCATATGGTGAGTGTTTACTCCTGTTGCTGCTATCGTTATCGCTTGTCCCATTGTATAAGTTGACCAATTTGACGGTGCTGTCAGGCTAACCTGAGGCGCATACAATATGGGGTTCGTTGTAAAATCAAGCTTATAATTGCTGCTGGAATATCCGCTATAGGGATGAACCTTTATATAATACGTACCCGGATCTAAAATCGGGGCAAATCCCTCATTGGCATTTCCTCCACTGGATGAGCTTGTTATCAATGCTTGGGAGCTGTTATAGAGCTTCAAATCATAGTCTGCTCCAGCAGGGATGTTGCTGAGAGTAGCTGTGAAATTGGATCTCGTCACTGTATTAATGCTGTAATAATCCTCATCCGAGCTAACGTGTATATTGGCATAGGTGGTTGAGTTGCTCTCCCTGTAGGTTGCTTGAGAAAAGGAATCGTTGGGTTCGAAAACATCGCCATTGCTGATGGTTGCATAATTTTTGGCTCTGAGATGGTAATAGCTGCTGCTGTCATAGCTTCCGTTGTACCCATTCACTCTCACGTAGTACCAACGATTGGCCTGTACGGGATAATTCGATATCATTTCATCCGCATTTCCACTATTAGATGAGCTGCGTATTTCCTGATACGTATCATCATACAGTTTGAGGTCATAATCACGTCCATAAGGGATACCACCCAGATAAAAGTTGGCATTCCCATTACTGGAGAACATCACTTTATAATAATCGATGTCGCTGGAAGATCCGATGACTCCATAGTTATCGTCATCATCTACGATGATATCTGCCAAATTAAAAGAATCGTTCGACTCCACCTCATATCGGTTAGCTAGAATAGTGGTGTCGGATAGGGTTGAACGCTCCTTCGTATACACATGGCTATATACTGAGTTCGAAACACTCTGTGTGCTAGGTGCATTCATGTATACAGCCTGAGCTACCGATAAGGTGATATTAAAAGGACTCTTGTAGACGGTCATCATGGGTCGCGCGGCTGTTGGTTTATTGGTTTCGGGATTACTTTTCAGATTAATAATAAACTGACCGACATAGGAGTCTACTGCATCGCTCCTTACGATCTTAACATTGAATGTAAAATTCGTATCGGCAGGCAATTGACCTAAGTTGACTTCTCTCTGACCCACATTGATATAGCTGTTAAATACAGCATTTTTTTTATCTTTTTCGTTAACGATAAGCTGTACCTTTTCGTAAGGCAAAGCTGTATCAGGAAGTGTAAACTTAGTGACTACAGATCCTGCCCCTTCTATCGAGCTAGTAAAGTTAAAAGGATACGTTGTCAACGGTTCTCCAGTTGTAGGTACGGATGGAGGTATCGTCGGTGGAGATGTAGATGGCGGCTGAGTATTTCCGGTTAAAGCCCCATAAGCATTGACTATACTACCGGAGGTTGTTTTTCCTGCAAGCTGAGGAAGATTCGTTGCATTCCCCTTCAGTTTGGCCTTTACTTCTTGCGCTGATAGATTGGGATTAGATGAATATAACAGTGCCGCTGTCCCTGTTACAAAAGGAGTTGCCATCGAGGTTCCCGTCATCAACCCGTAACCATTGCTGGGCAACGTACTCAGGATATTGACACCGGGAGCAGCTATATCCACGGTATTTCCGTAGTTGGAGAAGGAGGCAAGATTCCCTTTATTGTCTACTGCTGTAATCGATAAGGCATTGGAAAGGTTAAAACCTGCCGGATAGATCGGTGCTATTCCTACATCTGCTCCATTATTGCCTGAAGCATTCACGAACAACATGCCCGAGGTTTCCATCGCATCCCTCAACGCGGGATTGTATTCCGCACCTCCCCAACTGCAATTGACCAATTTGACACCCATGGATCGGGCATATTCAATCGCCTCTATCGCATCGGAGGTATAACCGTAGCTTCCTTGAATAAATTTCAATGGCAGTAGTTTCACATTTGGAGCCACACCGCTGATTCCTTCGTTATTTGCGCTTGCCGCGATAATCCCTGCCACATGAGTGCCATGCGTATCTGAACCACTTCCATCAAATACGGTGCTATCATTATTCACAAAGTCAAAACCCGTCACGTCATCTATGTATCCATTTCCATCATCATCGATACCATTGCCGGGAATTTCTCTCGTGTTAATGTAGATGTTATTCTTTAAATCATTATGGTTGATATCGATCCCTGTATCCAGTACGCCTACCAAAACAGCAGGATTTCCTGTGGTCACATTCCAAGCATCAACTGCGTGAATATCGATTCCCAAGGTTCCTGATTGACCGGAAACAATCTGTCCATTATTCAAAAGTCCCCACTGCTCATTAAACCTCTGGTCAGAAGGGAGTCCATTCGTGTATAGTTTATAGTTCTGTTGTGCGTATAGAACATTACTATCTTTCTTCAATTCAGCTAGAATGCCATCTACATCGTCTTTATCGTCAATTCCCAATATTTCAGTTTTGGTCGTTCTTGTTTTTTTCTTAACCTCTAGCTTAGTGAGTTTAAGCTTGTTCTTTAGGTTTTTTTTGATATTGTCTGCTTTAGACTCTTCTTTGTACTTGACTAGAATTTCCTTTCTTTCCTTTTGATCTTCTTTTTTATCTGGTGAAGGAATTCGATCACCAAGTTTGTGTAATAATCCCTGATAAACGTTATTGCTTATTGTCTGTACCATGCTGTTTGATTGTTGAACTGGAACAGCATCATTCTTAGCCCAAGCACTGCTATAACTTCCGAAAACACTTGTTGATACAATACTGGCCAACGCCACATATTTAAGCAGTTTGTTTAATTTCCCCAACGGTATCGCTCCTCTGTAAATTGAACTTATGTATTCCACAATTATCCAAAGGAAATCATACCATTATTACCATATTGGGTCCATATGAGCAGGACATATTTACTAGAATAGTAGAATAAAAAAAAGACCTCCGTTTGCGGAAGTCCTTCGTTAGTCACACTATTTCAAAAAAAGCTGGATATTATAAGAGTACATCTTCTCGATATATCCTTACCACGCACTCCACATGCACCGTATGCGGGTCAATTCCGCATTCCGATACAATCTGTTATAGTCTGTTAAAGCCTCGATTTTACTGGGTTTTTCATGTTCGCATTCCGTTCTATTGGGTTCTTTTGGGCTAACTGGTGTTAAACTTTATCACCAGTTTAACACCAATTTATCACCAACAGTACATTACAAATACCTAAAAATATCCGTAGGTCTATTCGTTTTCCCTCAATTGCCCTAGAACTTCCTCATATGCTTCTTGTTGCTCAACATTCTGTTCTGTGATTTCCGCTTGCACAGTATGATATTCCTCAACAAGATTAGCAAGGTCTGCTAGTTTATTTATCTCACCATGTTGTAATAAAATTTCTAAGTTCACCATAATGTGGTTTTTTAAGCTAACTACTTGCTGCTCATGCAGCATTTGGTTGATTACCTTAGTAACCATAGATCTCGCATGTTTATAGGAATTCTGATGAGCATAGGTAAAGATATACGGTATTTTTTGTTCTGGAGACAAATTTATAAATTGATTCACGTTTCTAAATCCTATCCTTTCGATTTCAGGGACTAATACATTTATTGATATAAGATGAATGACCTTGCAATAGAAAGAAAGCAATAACTCATCTTCTCTTGGATCTAATTTTTCCATCCAAAAATACTTTATATATTGATTGAATTCAAGATCCTTTATCCAAGGCTCAACTCCTGATTTTTTATCCTCATCGGTTGACAATTGATACCAAACATTAAAGAATTGCTGAGCATCTTCTAGGTCATGACGGCTCAACAAATCGTAAGAAAAGACATTTGAAACAAGCTCTTTTGTTAAGGACTTTACCGTTGAATCATTCCCAAATATATTGTAGAAGGTAATGGTTGATGTCATAATCCTTCTTGGCCTAAACAAGCCAGATTGTAATAATAGATCAGGTGCCTCCTTCCAAAGAAGTCTGCTTACATCCATAATCAAACTGGATAGAGACAAACTTGGATCTCCACTTTCCCATAAAGGGTACAAATCGTCGTAACGTGTGAGTAGAACATCCAAGAGAAGACGCTTCTCCTTAGCAGTTCTACGGAAACAATCCCATGAAAGCTTTTGATTCAGTTCTTTTACCGAAGAAGTTCTTTGAATACCGGTATATAGCTCATGGAAGGTGTGTCCCTCATTTAACAAACTATTGAATAGTGTATCAACTTGGGCCTGAGAAACCTTTCCGTCAGGTAACGAATACATAAAATATGTCCAGAAATGATCCAGTGTGCAAATTCTCTTATCTATAGACCATCTTGGATTCTTAGATTGATCCGATACAATAGCTGGGAACATGAGCTCAAGCATTCTGCTATATTCTACGTGCTTGTCGGTTATTTCTTTTGCAATATTCTCGTTTCCTTTTATCCCACTAAGAAAAAAATCTGAATGACGGAAAATTTCTTCAAACAAGGTCGGTTTTTCCACTTTAATGAATAGTAAGAATAAGAAATCCAATGTATATACATCTTTATGAACTAGAGGCAAAAATATATTTACAAGGTTAAGAAATCGCTTTACATTTCTTGGTGTAGAGACAAGTCCTTCCGTCATTAAGACAAATAATTCCCGATCAATAGAAGTGCTATAAAACTGAAGGATCTCACCTAGTTTATCCCAACATAACTCATTGAGCAGCGATTTATCCACCCGCGGCAAGTAGATAGGCACTTGTATAAATTTTTCCAAGTAAGCTCTTCCTACTTCTTTCGCGTAATCCTTTGAATACAATTGGGCAAGCGAAGAAGATATAACTTGTTCATCCAAAGCAATTACATAAGTTACATTTGGAAAATCAGCTATCATTCGAACAAGTTTGAACACCGTTTGTATCTCCTTATTATCCAACCTATCGATATCATCCAAAAACACCATGATCGGAACCGTCTGAGATTTCAGCTGATCTAAGATTTTATCACGAAGTTCGTTGATGTCCTGGTTTTCTTTGTTCTGTATAGTATTGAATAACATATCCTTGAAGTTAATAATTAACCCTGGGGGACGCAGACTAACAGGCGAAAGTAATCTCGCGTACATCTTTAATAATTGAGTTAAATCATGATCCAGTACTGTAGAGATAATAACCACTATTGCAATGGCTAAAGTGGTATACATCAATAAATCGAACAGATTGGATAGCGTATTACCAGTAAAATAACCATAATGATTTTTTACCGAGTAATAATTAGCTGCCAGTCCACACGCCCATCCAAGAAATACATATTTCCTTAGTAAACTTAATCTCTTCGGAGCCTTGTAGTACCCCAGTAACGCCGCCACTATCGCTATGATCAAAAGAGTCCATACCAGCTGCTTTTCGTAGATACTGTACCCTTGGGAGGGTTCTTGTATAAATATTCTAATTACTAAAAATGAAATGAAGGTTACTAAAGCGCTACCTAAATAAATAAATATCAGTCTGTTAGATAAAACTTTCATTTCTAGAGCCCCTTTTAAAGGAATATAATCTTCCTCTTATTTTTATAATATTAAAAACAATCTATGACTTACCATTGCCAGATACAAATATTATTCCAACATTGTAATGTTAAGTAACGGTTTCTACACCATCAAATCCCTTTATCTAATCGCTTATTCATTTCATACTCTGCTTGCTTCATGGTTAATTGCTTAAATTCCTCTAGAGCGCAGTCTTCTTTTCGACACTACTTCTTAGATCTTTTTGTCATCCAGCCTATTAGTTTTTTTATTCTTCTTAATTGATCACGACTATACAAGAAAAAGAGACACTCGCTCTTTTTAACAGAGGCAGTGCCTAATATGCATTACAAGCATTATCAGGGAATGTCTTTAAGGCTTATAATTTTACAGTAACACAACTTAAGAACAATATATGCTATATTCCACAAGAAATTTGATATTCCTTCATCATAGATATGAGGTAAAATTACAGACATAGGCTGTGGTTAGATTAATGCTAGACGCGGGAAAGGATTTAATTCAAGAACATACTATCTTAAGTACCATACTTGAATCATTCTTAATTGCATTTTGTATGATAAAAACGGCATAACCCTAGACACTCCCCTTGTATGGGACAACTCCCCCTTATCTACTTATTAGAAAACTGAATAACCCCAATATGGTATAATATACCTACAAGTCTAACAAAGGAGAAGTTATTGTGGCTCAACCAGGCTGACGCCAACATGTGATTCCAGCGAGTTTCTCGAATTCGGTTCTCCCGTCAAGGAGAGATAGTATAGTTTGGTATAGAAGAGATTCCATGCCCAAAACCATTGCTCTTAAAGCGGAAAATGTAGGGACCTCCAAACATATCTATACCATACAGACAGATAATATTGATGATCGCTATGTAAACACGACATGGGATTATGTAGAACACAATTTGAATACTGTCGTAGAGGCAAGAATGACAAACTCGAAAAGCCGCGTGGAAAATAACTTCATGTCTAATACTTTTTTCTGCTGAAATAAATCTTAATTTTCCTTTTGAAGAATCTGTAAGGAGTGTATAGCATGGCCCAAATGTCTCCTGATAAAATTCACCTTGTATCGAGAAAAATTGAACCTGGTGAAGAGTATGTGTATGGACTGATTGAGAACATGCCTGAGTCTGAGAAGTATTACGCTTATTTTGATACAAGGCAGAGTGGGCAGAAATATGATTATTATCCGGATTTTCTCATAATAACACCTGATTTAGGTCTATTCATTCTTGAAGTCAAGGACTGGTCAAAGGGATTCATTAAAAAAATAAATAAAGAGAAAGTATTAGTTAATTATAGCGGAAAACCTACATGGGTCTCCAACCCTTTAGTACAAGTTCGGAATTACACGAATTTGATGATTAAGGAATTAAGTAAAGAGGAGTCTCTTACTAATTCTAAAGGGTTAAAATTTAGTTACTCTTTTGGAATCGTCTTTCCTTATATGACAAGATCTGAGTTTCAAAGTCAAGTTGGAAATGCTGATGTTATCAACTTGAAGGCATGTATTTTTAAGGACGAATTAAAATCTCCTGCTGATTTGCATAAAGGCTTACAGAGATTAGCTTCTCGGTATATAGGGAGATTTCCAATATTAAACGATGATGAATTGGCCTTGTGTAGGAAATACATTTTTCCTGAAGTGAGCATGGACTCAGATGGTTTGAAAAAATTATTGACGTACGAACAACGAGAACTTGTTGAGACGATCGATTACGGGCTTCATTTGATTAATGCTCCCGTTGGGAGCGGCAAGACCGTTGTTTTATTTCATCGCACGTTAGTACTGGCCGAACTTCAAACAAATTGGATAATTTTGGTATTATGTTATAATCCAGTTACTAGAAGCTTTTTAGAACGTGAACTGAAAAAAAATATGCCAATTGGGAATCATGCAACGGTTGATATCTACGATGTTAGAGAGCTGTTTCATGAGATAGTCCTGCATTGTAACCTAGATGAGGAACTGCCTACAGACAATTACATACGTGTTCTAGATCGATTAAATTCAAAAGGAGATCAGTTTCCTAAACGATATGATGCGATTTTAATAGACGAAGCGCAGGATTTCTATGAAGAATGGCTAACTTTTATCTATAGAAATTTATTCGAAAATAAGAATAAAAACGCTCATTTGTTTCTAACGATGGACGGGTCACAAAACATCTACCGTCAATCTTATACATTAAGTTGGGCTGGATTACATCGGTCAAAAGTTAGTAAGACATTGAATTTAGATATTAACTACCGGAACACACGTCAAATAATTGAATTTGCAAACGCATTTATTAATAATGAATACTTAGAGAAATGTGTTTCAGATAATGTAGATAGTATAAATTATGCAGTGACAGATTTCGATTGCATTAGAGATGGTGAAAAGCCTCGCGTAATTGTTGGGATTGATTTAAACGATGTAAATAGGAAAATAGTGAATATGGTACATGAGGTATTCAACAAATCCACAAATCGGGCCCGGAAAATCTGTATACTTTGCACGCATGAATCCATAATTCCAGATTTTATGGATGAATTAAATTTGCGTAGAGTGCCATTTACATTATTGTCACAAGAACCTGATCACCACGAAGGCATATGGTTGGGTACCATTCAACAAAGCAAGGGATTAACATTCGACCATGTTGTAATTACGGGAATAGAAAATAAGCTTTTTACTAAAATGCCGGAAATAGACGCTACAAAGTTGATTTACGTTGGGATGACGCGTGCTTCCAATAGACTTGTTATTGGACTGAGTGAGCATAATATTTTTCGCTCACTACTTTCCAATAAAAGTTTTAATAAAATAAAGAAAGAGTTTAAACTTTCCGGAAAATACGAGTACGAAATTAAACTTACAACTTTTAGTTCAGACGGTGAATTTACGGTCCTTGATGAAAGTACGTTCCGAGGAAATGGCATTGAAAATATCGTGAATCAATATAATGAGAAGTTTTGGCTGCCTGTGTATTTTAGGAAAGAGCTGTTTCAATTTTTATGCGACATTCGCAAGGGTGACCATGGTTTTGTTACTGCGGGGGATCAGTCGATGTATGCTGAAATTATTGAATCTCCTTTTCCAGACCATACTAGGACTCAATTTTTAGAGTATTTTACTATGTAGTAAGGAGTTCCTCTTTTAAGTATGGTGCCGCGGATTGACTTGGAGCCTCTGTGGGCATGGAGGGTACGCGAGCGGGCGAGTTGGCTTAAGCCTCCTCGCGCCGGCAAACAGCCTACCATGCCCCCCCTCCAAATAAAGCCGAATTCTACACATTTACATATTCCGCGTATTAGTAATCCTGGGCGAAGTGTGATAGTAACCCTAGGCATTTCCCAAAAAAGGAGCTAGGGTCAAAGGCATCCGCATAAAATACAGTTAAAGCACCAATCTTTTACTATTAAATAATACCCATGTTTTCCATTTTTTGTTGCCTATAATTATCTAACTCTTCTTCTGTTGAACAGTTACTTTTATATAGTGCTAAAGCCAATCTAGCAATTATTGATTGCAATTTCAAAAGTATCTTCTTGTATTCATTATTCTGTATGTCGGTAAGTGATTTACCATTATGTACTATCTCGGTTCTTATATCTTCGGAGAAAATTCTCAATTCTTCAGACATTGAGTGGTACTGCTCCTTGGTATTTACTAAAAGAGGGATAATTCTTGGTTTGACTTTTTTAAATGGCAAGTATTGCTGAGATGCCAAAGTTTCGATGGTTGTCATAAGATAGATAAATTTACTATCAATTAAGGGAATATACATTGCCTCGCTTAGTCTCTTTAAAGCAAGCTTAGAAAGTAAAGAAACGTAATTCCCATCATCACATTCTAATACACTAATAAATTCATCTTCTACTAAAGAATCTATATTATCATTATTTAAATCAAGACCTATTCCACTTACCATAGTTAAGCCGTATAATCTACTACCTACTATCCTGTATTCATTTTCGGTATCTGGATTGATAATTATCATTCCGCTATAACCTGTTCTTAATAGTCCTGGAATTCCCGGATTCATTAGTGGATTGTCCATTCGAGAAAAACTAACCCTAACCACATCCAAGACCCTGTCGACTACATTGCAGGCATCCATCAGCATTTTTTCATCTTCACGTTTATTATTTGAATAATAACCTGTATCAGACCAATTTAACTCTATGACTGCAACAGTCATACTCCAAACGTCTTCAATTTGGATTCCGGTCAATATGCTTCCTAAATCACGCAGTGATTCATCTGTATACTCATAAGCTGAAAGTTTATCTGTAATTACTAATTTAGGAATGGCCATATTTTTCTGTTTTAGCATTACATTTTGATATTCAGAGGCTGGTATAAAGTTGATACCTCCTAGAATAAAAGGCTTTTCAATATTAAAATTATCAATTGGAATTAGTGCTTTCATTATACTTCTCCTTCAGTTTTTTGATAACGTTGTAAGTTTAAGAGCTCTCACCATTGTAGCCGAGTGAAGACAAGATCCGCAGAAGAGCAACTCCTAGACAAACGTACTCCATTAGTTTAGTTTTCATCTCCAGCTGCTCTGTAGTAGTAAACAGTTCGTTCAATCTCCGCCTTATCTCGTTGAGCTGCTCGCGTAAATAAAGCACCCCAACATGTTTCTTGGAATAATTCTGGAGATTTGTAAGTATGGAATTCTGAGCTGTCCAAACTGCTCATAAGTCAACTCTGACAGCAAAACAGACACAGGTATGGGTAACCCGTTCTCCGTCTTCCACTTACCGCTTCCGTAAGGCTTGCCAAGTAAGTATGAATCGCTCGTTTATAATCCGAACGGATCAAAAATGTAGTCGAAGGCAGCAGATCGTTTACCTTTACAGGCTCCTACTGCTACGCTCTCGCTACAATTGTCTCAGCAATTACCTTCAGAGTATGATAATTCAGCTTGAACAGTTGTTTCAACTCTTCCACTTCTTGACTGCGTCAAAATGAAACACCATGAGATCCAACATTGAATGGCCTTCGTATTTTGTACGATATAGAATTGCCCTTCTTCAGAGTATTTATCTATTCCGGCCTTCGAACCATATCTCCATGTACGGAGACTATCGAGCTCCACACACTCACTATTAAAAATGTTCCGCTAATTTTTTGCTTACCGTACTAATTCCCAACGCCTGTTGGACCAATCGGTGAGACCTGCATCATTTTCCATCACCTCTGATATGTACAGTCAATGGTAGTAGTAGTGTCGGATGAAGAGAACTTTACCCGTTGAACGACAACAAACATGACCAAATGTCCTCAGAACCACTGCTTCGCTGTTTTTATTGGTGTCGAATGAGCCACATACCCGTGACTCGGAAGCATCCATTTATTTGATTTTTTCGAATGTTTGTTTCATCCATCGTATTAGGTCTTTATTATGCTCCTTTTGTTCTGTATAAGAAATCCAACTATTGTATTTTTGGGAAGTCAATTGTCTGATTGACTCAGACAATTCACCATTTTCTTTTGCTATTCTTTCACTCAACGAAGCGATACTAATAATTACTTGTTTCAAATCATCCATTCTTTCAATTTCCATTTGTGCTTTTTTTGAATAATTAATAGGATAATATATGCAAGGGAAACATTGATACCAAGCAAGGCAGCAGCGGACATACAAAACAATATAAGACATTTCCATAAAATGCAAAAAACATGCAGGTATCGGAGAAAACCGTATCCCGCATCATGAAAGAGTTGAGCTTGAAGTCACGTACGCTCCGCAAATACAAAGCGACCACGAATTCGAACCATAACCTGCCTGTCAATACAATAAAGTTCAAAACAAAAGCGCCTGACCGACATTACGTATGTACACACGGATGAAGGATGGGTCTATCTAGCCAGCGTTATGCAAAGGCGACGTGTTACATCATTCCGATCATGGCAGCCAATATGCCTCTGTTGATTACCAAGAGCGATTGAAAACGTACGGGATCAAGTCGATTATGAGCCGCAAAGGCAACTGTTACGACAATGCTTGAATCAAATCCTTCATAGCGTGCTGAAAAAATAACTCATTTACTTAGAGAAATTTAGGACTCGACTACAAGCCTACCGTGAACTTTTTGAATACATCGAATACTTCTATAACCACAAACGAAACCATTCATCTATTGTCTATTCAACGCCGGATAAGTGCGAACATATGTACTGTAAATCTGAGTATCTTCCATCGGTGCTTGTAGATCGGTTTTAAATACGTGGTCACCTTTTTCAGGTCTTTGTAAGACACAAAACTAAAAAAACTTGCATCTACTTTAAACCTTATTTACCAAAACTACCTCCGCCTTGTTCAAGCCATCCTTCTATAGCTTTTGAATAAAATAATATTCGTCTTCTTATTCGAACACTGGGGATTGTATTCTCACGGACCATAGCATAGATAGAATCTGTGGAAACCCCTAACAAATCAGCCATTTCATTAACCGAATAAACTATTTTATCTTGCATTCTTATTGATCCCCTTTTTTATCCAGGTATTGATGCTCTCGATATCCTTAAACGTCTTTGTACACAATTATCGTTTTACTACAATTCCTCATTATGTTTGTTTTAAATCCGAATAGTCAAAATCAAAAGACATAATTAAAAACCCCCTAATAATAAGGAGGTTTTCCAATTCTCAATCTAAAAATCACTTTACTCTATATTTGTAGTACTTGTATATCATTAGAACATTCTAATGGAAGCATTATTGGTTCTAGATAGAATGCAATGTTTACATGTTGGGTTACAGTCGGAATAAATCCCATATGGAAATTAAAGGGCTTTAATATCCTTTGAAGATCATAAAACATCGACCAATTAAATTCCAGCATCTCTACAATAAAACCACCAGAGTTAAATTCTATGCGGAGGAAAAAAGTAAACCTTGAAGATTCTAATATCACTCCCTTTACTTGATGCTCTTTATGAGATAGTGAATTTTCAAGTAAATTAATAAAATCAGTTTCCTTCATGTAAATGTTAGTAAGATGTTCAAAATGGGATATACTCCATTCTGACCTAACATCTTGATATAAAAGCAATCTAAGCGGTACTCTAGCTAAAAGTGCCATAAATGAAACTAGCTTTAAGTTATATTCATCTCGTTTGCTACGATGATGAATAAACCATGAGAGTTTATTGGGATTTTCGTTAACGCATCCAAGTATCTCTTCCCAAGTCATATTAGTCGCACTTTGATTAAATAACGTTAACTTACGCAATTTTAAACTAATTGAAAAAATATGCTTTGAATAATCAAGCATATTCTGTTTTAATTGTGGAATTTCATGCCAATAATCTTGCCCATCCTTTTTATGCTTATTTATGTAGGCTTCCTCAGCTTGTATACGTGTATTTACTTCCTCAGAAATTCTATCCTCACAGAATTCTTTATAGTACTTCATATGTTTCGGTTTCCAATAATCATCAGCACCTGAATTTAGTTTAATCATTAACCTCACCAAGGTTATCGTAAACTATTAAGTTCAAATTACATATGCTACTACAAATTTGTAGCAACCGTGTGATCCAGTTATTCAAGGAAATGCTGATATTAAAAAACAAAATGAATCGAACTTTTACCAATAAGTGCATTTATTTTCGATATATTGAACCCAATTTCTCACTTTCAATCGGACACAATATTCAAAAAACTTCTTTCCCCTTACAGCCCCGATTACATTAGTTAAGCAAGAAATTAGTGAGGGTAACTTTTGAATCAATGCCAAAGAAACTCCTTTGATATTAACTGGCAGACCCATAAGCCGCACCTCCTTTCATATATTTGAATAGGGGTACAGGTAGTTGCACCTAATTAATCTATATGATAAGGAGATTGCTTAAATGGAAAACAAATCAACATTCTTAACTAAGATCATTAACGATTTAACTGAACAGCTTCTAAAGCCAAATCAGTGGAATCAAGAACCGAATATTATTTCGTGGAATGCCTCTTCTACGAAAAATCTTTCGGTAGAATGTTTATCATTGCATGAAACCGGTCAAAATGTTAATGACAACAACAAGCTTATCGGGAGCCAAAATAATTCCCCTAAAAAAGTGGTGAGCATTTTGAACAGTTTATACAAAGTCGATTTCCAAGAAAAACAACACTCTCCCTACCAAGGTCCCAATGGAATTAACAAATGGATCTTAACCAATTTGATTTCTTCATTTTCAGAGAAGAAAGTTAGGGAATGGTTTCAAGACCATCTGTCAGTTCATCCGTATGAATATTACCAACGGTATATCTTGGTCAAAAGTTTTATTGACCACTGCGCATCGCACCTCCATGCTGACCCAAATTCCGTTGATAATATTGCTCTCTCTGAACTAAGATTCTATGAATCTTATATCTCCTCAAATGAATTAGGTGATAGAAAGATCCGAGCACTCACTTCTTTATATCGCAAATTCCATCCAAACAGCAGCTTGTCATACATGAATGGAAAATTAAAACCAGAAAAATGCACACTTTGTCATCCAACAATCCTTAGGCATTTAGAACATCTTGAAAAAGGAGGTTTAAATAAAAAAACATTGCGTGATCGGACGGAAGCATATAAAAAATTCTTGTCATGGATGTGCCAAAGTTACACTCAATTTACTGGTTATGATATCAATAATGTTCCATTGTATTTAGTCAATAAAGATCATTTACTTGAGTTCAGTCTTCTCTTGAAACGAAAAGTCGCAAATGAACAAATTGACGATAAGAATGCAAGTACACTGTTTTATTACATACGCTCGCTCTTTAAGTCACTTTACCAAATGTCTTTATTAAAGAATGACGTAACTGTGGGTGTGATAGGTTTACCTTTTGAAAACTATCACTACCGCGAAATTCCGTCTAATGAAGACATTCAGCGATACTTTGAAGCAATACATATGTATACTCCAGATCCCAGTCTATATGGTTTCGGTTTTGGCCTAATGTTGTTCCTTGGTTTAAGAATTTCCGAGATCTCAAGTTTAAACTGGGAGCATGTAAACCAGTCTAATCGCAGCATCTCTGTTAAAGGAAAAGGAAACAAATACTCGATTCTACCGTTAACAAGGAACTTAATCGAAATTCTCAACAAATTCCCAGACAAAAAAGAAGGTCCTATCTTCGGAGAAAACCAAAAAAGAGTATACTGGGATTTTTATAGATACCACAAACTCCTTGCTCTTGTTGCTGGCTGGGGATATATAAGTGGCTTGCATCTTTTTAGACATACCTATATCACAACATTGTCTAATAATAAAAACTGCACACCACAACTTCTGATGCGGTTATCAAGACACGTTAAACCGGCTAGCACAAGTCTCTATATACATCGCAATAATCGTTCGCTGCAACAAGCTGTCAACCAAATCGACTATTTTTGACTGCTCTTATTGATAACATAAAAAGGACATACGGCTAGCGTATGTCCTGGTATCTACAGCTGAGTTTTTTACAGGCTGTTAAGCCGTCTCCCTCTTCGTCGAAACGATAATTATCAAGCGACGAAGAAAATTAATTAGTAAACGTAATGAGATAATTATATCAAAACTAATCTAAAATGTAAATTCAAATTGTTAGGAGTGAACACATGCCAATAATTGAAAATAAGTCTCCATTGAACCATTTACGCTCGGATTTACAAAAGGTTTTAGCTAATTATTCTCATGAAATGGTGGAAACAGTTCTTAATGAAATGGGAGTTATTAACGGAATTCCTGTTCCCGAAAAAAGGGATCCCTCTATTCAAGAAGCATATGAATATTATGTTGCTAGTCCTAGGTATTTGGGTTTAAGTACAACATCAAAAAAAACCTACATTTCAGAATTAAACCAATTTAACCAATTCGTTTTTAAACAACTAAGCAATAATGCAACATTGAGAAATATAACAAAGCCAGCTTTCTTAATGGAATATCTTTTTGAGACTAAAAATGGCAATACAAGATCAAAGAAGAGTTCTTTCCTAAGATCTTTCTTTGAAGTGACTTTAGGAGAGTTTTTCGGTGAATCCATTGAGGAGTTAAAACGAGTGTTGAAGATTGAATGGGATCGTAATGTGCTACCAAAGGCATTAACCAAACCTCAGTTATCGGAGGTAGTACAGATCTCTGCTGCTTCCAGGAGTGGCTTACGAAATTTCACTATCATTATGACTTTTCTTAGTTCTGGAATTCGTATAAACGAATTATGCAATCTTCAGATTGGTGATGTGGATAAAGAAAATTCTTTATTATATGTCATTCCAAAAGGCAGCGAACATGTAAAAAAACCAAGACATATAAATCAATTGGGATTGTCTATTCTACTAAACTACATTAATTTTACTTATGGATCTCATATAAAGCGATTACCCAAGGAAGAGTACAATAAATTGATTGTTTTCTCTGCCCAGAGTGGTCGTACTGCAATCCATTCCAGAACGATCGAAAAGTTTGTAAAACATATTTATGAACAGTGTCTTACTATTCCAAAAGACAAAAAGAATCAATTTTCAGTCCATACATTTAGACATTGTTTCGCGGTATACGGTCTAGACGCTGGAATTGACATTTTCACTTTGTCAAAGTTACTTGGTCACAAAGACATAAATTCGACTTCTATTTACTTGAGGTTGTTTGATGATCAGTTGAGAAAAGCCATTGAAAAACATCCATTTGCTCATTCAATAGGAGAACAATGATGGAACATATACTTATTGACTCTGATTATCTACATTTGTGGAAGAGATATAGCGGCTTAAGACAAACATCCTTAAACTCGTATATGAGCTATTTAAGAAAATTTGAATTTTTCCTGATACAAATAAAGAAGTTTGAGGGAAGTTTAGATTTCGATAAATTTACATATTACGTTGACGATAATCTTTATTCTCCAATTACTGAAGGTTTTATCAACGAGTATATTCAATATTTAAAGAACGAATGTAAAGCTACAAGGTCAACTCTATACGCTAACATTTCGGCTTTAAGTAATTTTTTTACCTTTCTGAAGGATATGAGGGTAATCAAACTCAATCCTATGGCTCACTATAAGAATCCTTTTTATGATCCCAAAATAAACGATAGATCGTTATCAAAAAATGATTGTGGTTTGCTTTTGGAAGCATCTGTTAAAGTAGACCCATTCTTTAGAGTTATTTACGTTTTGGTACTACTGATGGTTACTACCGGTTTAAGAAACAAGGAGATACGGGAGCTGACAATAGGACAAATAGATTTTGGAAGAAACATCATTTATGTGGATCAAGGACAAAAAACGACTGCCAACTCAGTATATATGTCAACTATTTTGACTTTTGAGTTAAGGAGATTAATCAATCATCCTTTACACAAATCTTGGCAGACAAACGGAAATATATCAGTTTTTTTCCGTAGTAACGGCAGAAAATTCACGACTCTAACTATTAATGAAATCCTAAAGGAGCTATGTGTAGTTGCCGGTATTAAGAAAATAACAGCTCATTGCTTGAGGCATACAATGGCCTCCCTGTTGTTAGATAGTGGTGTAGATGTTTCGATAATTCAAAGACAATTAAGACATAAGGATATGGAGACCACATTGCGATATTTGCCACAAATTACGGATGTAGAAATGCTGGCCCAAGATTTCGACCTTTGAATTCTATAGTGGGTAGATCAATCTATTAGACCTAAGAATGCACACATTGACTTAAAAAGAGGAATCCTCTAACGTGATGGAAGACACCTCTCAGTTCAATTATGTATTTGTTCGATGCTAATGTTTGCCACGATGCAGTTAACCTAAAAAACATATCAAGATTTACTACCTAGATAATAACACATATTTTAAACAACACCACCAGAATCTGCAATGCTGGTTCCAAGAAGAATTCAAAATCCTTTTGGCGGGCATTTGGAAGGATCCAAGTTAATCTTTTTTATTCTTGTTGTTTAGTATAGGATGTAATCGAATCGCCTCGTCAACAAATTCACAGGCAACTTCTAAGTTCTCACCAACGTAACAACAGCTTACTCCAGCTGCATGTAAATGGGTTCGATCCATGTCCGTAAGGTTCCAGATGTCCTGTTCAACAATATTTTCAAAATATATACTGTTAAACTCAATAAAAATTTTCTCTAAATCAATTGATAATTTTAGAATGCGCCCCTTTTTATAGCCATCAGGAAAATAGGAATATCCGCTCTTCCCTTCTCTCTCTTCAATTCCAGGCAGTTTAAGGCGATATCGTAAACTATTTAGGAGATCCAGCGGCAAGCCATTTCCCCGCTTCTTATTGTGTTTAGTTAATGGATCAGCCATATCAAATCACCTTACCCTTTATTAGCATATCAACCCAGCTCAATAGCTGTTCATTATTCTCATGTACCGAAAGAGACAATGAACCCACTCCATTATTTAATTGATTGTTATGGCTTTGATGAAAGTTGGAGACCTGGACCTGTTCTGCCGGGTATAAAGCAAATGAGGCAACAGTTCCTCGAATGGCGTCTTTATAAACATGCATTTTTTTAATATCTTCCGCAAGAAAATCCGAGAACTCTAGGTCCTTATACTTAGCGTCAAAATGATACCAAGCTTCGTTCCAGAATAGACTAATATCTGGGCGTAATTTAACAGAGTACGACTCAGGGTTAGAAAAGGTTCGATTGTAATACAGCGCCCCCTGCGTTCCATTATAAGTAAAAACAAGGTGAAAGCCTTCGGCAAGATACCTTCCCCATTCTTTATCACCTGATAGGGACAATGCTGAGCGCTTACTTTTCGTTGCCTGCTCGATTGCTTGTAATACTTGAAAGAAACACCAGTATTCAAACATTTTTGAAATTTCTCTAGTCTCCAATAAGTTGTTGAATTCTTCAGGCTTTAATGGGTAACGGCTCCCTTGCATGTACTCTTGGTACAATCCGAACCAATGGCGGTAACCTTTCCTTCTTTGTAGCACAGTACTATTCTGGGGTATGTGATAAGATACCGATATGCCTTGCAGCCAGTTCGTTTTGAGCGAATCCAGAAGCCAACGACGAAGTTTCGTGTTTTCCCTGCGAAGGTCATCCAATCGGTGAATCCGTTTATTAGACATTTTTTTTGATATTTGTTTTTCCATCCATTCAGTCAGTTCCCACAGTTCTCTAAGAAACATAAGAATAAATCGGTTCTCTTTTGTATCGTAGGTGAGATACTTTTTGATGACTTTAACCTCTTTCGGAAACCATACTGCGTTATTATCATGCTGATTGCGATTTAGAATATGCGCTAACGATCTATGTCTGAAAGGATGGCTAGGTCCAAGACGTTCTAAGTTTCCGGCATTCATCAACAATTCCCATGACTTCCCATTCATACTCTTCGCCTTCCAAACCGGTTGTGTTTCATTTTCAGTAAGCATAGCTTGATGCGGCTCTCTAGCGATCCACTCCCAGGCATTGATAGCCTCAGACTCATACAATATACGGTCTCTTACAAACACCCATTGCTGAATTTTTATGGTTTCCTCTTCATTCGACCTCTCAACTAGCTGCTTAGTAGGTCGGAAGGCACTATAAGGCAAGGAGGATAATTCTTTGCTAACGGCCATCCATAATTTTTGCACATATTCTTCTTCCCACTTGTACGATTTTACGGAGAACGTTTTCCCAAGGAGGTGAAGAGAGCCTACATAATTTTTAACATTTAGTGTATACAATTTTCCATGTATATGTTTAACAATACTCGAATAATTCCTCCGAACGATTTCCACAGGAAAATCATCCCCATTTAAATCAAGCAAATAGGTTGTTTGTTCATATAAAACGTTGTCCTTTATTTCGTTACCGTCCAAATATAACTTCATCTTTACAGCCCCGTATATTTTATTGGATAAAGCTGCAATAACCGGTTCGACTCAGCTGTCTGTGCATGGTTTGCATTTTTCTCATGGTTCTCGGATAAATCCCCGTCAAAGCATGCATATCCGTTTCCAATGAAATTCCTTCTGCTGGCTCTGTCCATTTAAATAGATCAGCTAGAACTTGTTCCATCTGAGCCCTGTTCCCATGAAGCTTAGGCAGTACTTTCTGTAACACCCCTATATCCAGAGAATCAGTACCGTCCAACAAATTGTTTGAATATGCGTTCAAAATAAAATAGAATAACTCATCTACTACCCGGTAACCGAAAGAGATCCCATTTTGAAGTAATAGTGAATGAATTCCTTCAACAGCATCAAATAAGTCATCCAATAAAAGACGGTGTTCAGGGTTTAAAAAAGTTTTCTTATACAAATCCAAATGATACCTCGAATCGGAAGTAAACCACTCTATCTCTCGCAACGAAGCTGTTGATGCATTTTGATTGAATGCTCGCCTCATATCTATTCTGATATATCCATCTAGATCCATTTCGTTACATTCTATGACATGGGCACGGTCTAGCACCTTAGGGCTAAACATATAGGTTGTCTCATCCACGTTTATTGTGCCGATGATATAAAGGTTTCCGGGAATTTCAATTCGGTTGGGTACCTGATAAATCGTACCATCCTCATCCGTTATTACTATTTCTTCTTGCCACTCTTCATGAAGAGGAATTTTTTCCTGCTGTAGTTCACCAGTTCTCCCGACACGCCTGCTTTCTATACAGCTAAGGAAATCAGCAAAGTAATATTCCACTTTGGATAAATTCATCTCATCGAGAATAAGGAAAAATGGTAGATCCCGATTTTGATGAGCTCTAAGCATTAGCTTTAGTAAGTCCGTGGAATGATACATTTGGAGTATGGGATTGTAGAAACCAAGAAGCGCGGTATGGTCCAGCCAATCAGGCCTCACGGACATAAAAGCGTGCTGACATACACTATTCACCTGGGATCCAGGCATTTCCTTATAAAATTGGATACTTTCTCCTTTGCCCTCTACGGATATAAATAAGGAATCTCCAATGCTAAAATTGCCGCTCAGCCAGACCATGAATGCTTTACGAAAGCCTAACCTGATATGGCCTTGTGATTCTCTTTTTATAAGTGCAGATTCTGAATTCTCACCAAATCTCAGTGTTATTTCAACACCTTGGTCCAAGCCATCCAAGTTTAACTGCTCCGCTAAACGAACAGGTACGATCATCCTTTGGTATGTAAAATTGTAGGGATACAGTATGTAAGTAAATAGATCATTTGGTGGAGTTGATAAGTGCCTTCCTACTGAGCTAAATTCCACAAACAATTGTGCGATTTTGGTTTTTCCTGTTCCTGAAATGCCTGATAAAATAAGGAATGGTTTGCTCTTTAATGAAAGTACGAAACGAATTAGTAATTCCTTGTCAAAAAAGAAGCCACGGCTTCTCACAAATTCATGAAATTGATGTATGAAGAAGGAACTCAATTGATTATCATCATCTTTTACTATTTGCAATTCTTCATCATAATCCGCGATTTTCATGTCCAAAATTCCTGGAATTTCTAGCGATGAATTAATTCTGTAATGAGCTTTTACTAATGTAATTAAAATCATACATTTGACGAATTCTTCAGTACCATCTATAAAACCCCCGGATTCCACATCCCACACACCTGCTTCTACCATTCTTTCATCTGTATTCATTCCGAGAAGGCGTAGAACAGCTAAAGCATGTTTCTTTCTTTCTTCATTCCCATTATCCCTTGAAGCGAAAATGACAGTGGATTTGATTGTTATAAGTTTTTGCTGCAGCCGATGTTCCGTCAGCACTTTCTGCAGACTTACCTCATGGTGCACGCTATTGCCAATAAAACCATTCATATAATAGGAAATACCATTAGATAAACCATTATGGCTCCACGGACCTAGCCTAAGTGAAAAATAGTGAATGTATTCCTCTCCATCATGGTCAAAGCTCAATATAAAATTAAGCCAAAAAGTTCCTTCCTCATCTTCTATGATTTCATCAAAGGCAACTAAAATTGAGGTAGAACCCAGCTGAAGTTTAAAATTATTATAGGTTTCTTGCAAAATGGCGTTATACATAGCTTGAGCAACTTCGTAATCGATTACCATAGGCCCTCCTCATTTATCTCAAGATAGTCCATGCAGAATAACTATGCTTGCTAACCGCTGTCCTTGCAGCAGACCATTTTATTTCTGTTTAACAACATGTCGTTTATATAAGCATAGTTTCGCAATCGCTGTTTCAGATCATTCGTGACAGCTTAGTTTAATATAGTCAATCTACTAAGAAACAAGCTCTGGTTGAACATCAAACTTCTTTTTACTACCTTGTATTTGGATATGCGTTTCCCAGACAAAAAATTTCCAATGTTTTCCGATAATTTTTGAAAACACAATTAATTCTGGTGTTATCAGCTTCCTCAGTTCTTTAAAATCAACATAATAGACCTTAGACCCTTCTAATCGGACAGCTAGTATTGCAATATTCGCTTCATCTAATATTTCAACTTGAGCCATGTTCAAATCAAACCAACCGCTGCCCTTTTCGTGAATTTTCGACTTGGGCGTACATACAACGATCCGTTGTCCATTACACTTTCCTTCAAACATTATTTGTTTCCTTGTAATATTAGTTAATCGGCAATTATGTTTGTTACTGAGTGTTTCAATGATATGATTCTTATCTGGAACGGTCATATTTCATCCTCCATTTATCAATTTTTAGTCAGTAAGTTCAGTTGTCGGAAAGTACACACTCTCCATTCAGCTCACTTATTAAGTATAATTTATCGTTTTGATATAAGGATGTCATGAAACACACATTCTGACTATGTGTCTACCTCAGTCCACTAGATGAAAGAGACTACAGCATTTTATTGGATCATTATCAAGGGATGGTTGGATGGTCAGCTCTCCGATTCTAAATTTCAGGATTTGGTTATTTCAATAATGGAATAATATGTCGGAAAATACAACAACTTTTATGAAAGACAATGAAATACCTGAAATAATCTGTTAAGTGTCAACTCTTAAAATTCTACGATATACCTGAGTATATTAATATGGCAGGAGTCTACAAACAATTGCGGAGGTACTTATATGCATCCGAAGAAATGACTACTCGATAGAGCCAGGATTTATTTATGAATTTCAAAAGTGTTTGGAACCGATGGTCGGAACTGTATGCAAGCTGTTTGCTATATATCCAACTCGGCCAATCGAGGGAATTTCCACAACAACAGCTTCTGAATCGCTTAGATTATTGCGATCTTTGTCAGTCGCACAACCTACCCTATTTTGAAAAAATCAACGCCATAATAATGCTTCGTTCAGTTTAAAGCTATTATATCAGGTAGATATGGCTCTATATTGTCAGTGAATGTAGATTCTTTTGTATAAAAACGCCATCGCTCACCATGGCGTCTTCTTGTTCAATATCAATCGGATAGCGGAGTAATCGATTCTTTTCAACCTTTAATACAAACCTCTATAAGGAGTGCTTGAAAGCATTCATTTTTATTGGATCCTAAACTGAGGTATGGCTGCCATCTTAACTGGTACGATCCTGAAAAATGAATAGGCTCCTCACGCCCTAAAATTGTACCGCTGGAAGCAACATCTTTCCATGAACATATACCGCAAACCGTATTGCCATCGTATACGTGAAACGCTGCATCAACCGAGTTGTGCTTTTTCGGTATTTGCCAATAAAGTTGATCGTTCGTAATGAGCAGTGCATAACCTTTTACGTTCGGTCTACTTAGCACGACTCTCTCAACCTTTGATAAATCCTTGACAAAGTCGTATCTTGATATATCCTGCGCCCCTTGATTCTTCAAATGAACATACTGGCCTCTGTACATCGTCTGTAGTAGACTGGTCTTATATCGAATCTCAATAGCTATGCTTTCGTTCCCTTTCACAGCCCATATGTCGATCTTATCTGTTCCCAACTCACGGTTGATTTGAGTCATATAGCCGACATGAAGTAGATAGCTCACGATTTTATCCCTCAGATCTACCTGAGACAAGGGAATTTCTCCTTTCAAGGAAAATGATCTAAACCAGTTTTCAGGTATGTTTGATTCAATATCTGCACTTACCACTACTTCAGTTTCCGATTTGATCGGTATGGGCTGAACCGGAACACTTTGGGATACTTCTCTCTTCCTCGGAACCCCTTCAACTGTAGACAAAAGATATCGAAAGTCCCCACGGCTTGAATCCCCAATATGACTATACGAGACCCACTTCAAGTCATACTGAAACTGAAGGATTATCGACTGTTCTCTACCCTTCATTGTGCCAATTCCAGTTTGTTCGTTCCAGTTGAGTTGTCCATGAACTATGCTACCCTCGTGAATCCGAAAATCTTTATCAGCCGTTTGCTTGTCGTGTTGTGGATCAGAGTAATAGGAAGAATCGTTTGTTAGAAATACCAGATAACCTTGGTCAACAACCCCGGCTGTAACCATCCGTTCCAAGCGTTGTAGATCCTTTAACACGTCATACCGACCGACATCTTGTGCCCCATGGTTGTTCAATGAGAACTCCTCATCCTCAACAAAACATTCCAAAGTCCTAGTCTTGTACTTTAATTCAATAGCATACTTACGTTCTTCATAGTGAACCAAGATGTCCAAGTAAACCTTTGTATTAGCTCCATGCACTTTTATCTCTAGTCGAATCTTAGCGTCCGGATAACACTCCCTAATTTCCCAAGACAAAGCATGTTGAAAATCGGCTTCATTGTGAAATACAGTTCGTTTGCGTGATAAATTTGTAATGATCAATTGTAAATTCAATTTATTCCCTCCAACCATGAATCTATAATAATATCAAGAAAACACTACTCACCCTCAGCAAACTCAGGCTCAATCTCCCACTCTTGATAAGATTCTTCATTCATATATTTTTTTAGAGACCTTAGCATATGAAATGGATAAGGCTGTGCCGTATGCGTGTCGAAAGTAATACCCACATCTCGCAAATCATGAATAAGAAGCGCCGCGTGGTCTCTTTCCTCCTCATCCTTGAATCCTAATGGTATGTATTCGGTGTTGCGCGGCTGTCTGAAAAATTCGTTGGGATGAGCATATTTAGTTTTGGTCTTTTTAATTTGGATGGTGCTCATTTTCCTTCCAACACCATAGTACAGCCCGTCATCTTTAAATACACCTGATGCATAAGAGCGTGGTTCGAACAAATAGGCAGGAACCTCGTCAGTAGTATTAATGCGAATAACGTTAATCCCAGAGAGATCTTGAATTCTAGGAAACAACAAAGGGTTTTGATCATGTCTTAGTTGTCCATTTTGAAGAGACTTTAAGAAATCTCTTCTTAGTTCAGCATTTAACAATATGTAAATCTTCTCATCCTCCAACACTTCGTCTGTTAATACTTGTTCTAAGAGCTGCAAGACCAATTGCTCATTTTTAGTTTTCCAGCCTTTAAACTGATCGGCGCATAACTGGGCCTGATGTAAAGATAGCCAGTTATCCATCCCCCAACCTCGGAGATAGAGGGCACCATATTGAAATTTAGTGAAAACAGGAATAAAGACAGTATCGTAGCCTTTACTATAATTAGGTTTCTTTTTCTTAACTTCAATAATATCAAAGCCAAGAATGTTAATTTCCGAGGGAATCTTAACCACATTGCGCCCTACAATACCAGTATCAGATAAGAGATCCAGGAGGGCACTGCACACCCGATGGTGAAAATCTGCGGACTCGTTGTCTGCTTGAGGATGTACGAATTGATTAATCCGTCCAGTACGTCGGAGTCCTTCTCTTATTGCTAACTTTGGATCCGCATCGTTAGGTTTGTAGTGGTCTCTAGGATAGATTTCTATTAGTGCGACAATGGTGTCAACCACAGATTCTTCTTCTGCTGCTGTTAATTGAACTTCAATTAGTTCATGCTCAATCCGCTTCACACGCTGATCAAATGCTTGATCCTTATAGGTGTCGATGTCAAGGCTGCCCACCAAGGAACTTGACAAATTATGGACTAATCGAATATAAACATTATTATTGCAATTTAGCTTGAATAATCCATCCGCTTCTCTCATAGAGATAGACTCTTTATTTGCACCCATAGTACTGACTAAAGACTGCTCCACTTGCTCGTACAGCTTGGATGAGCCATACACCTCGATGGTAATATGCATAGAATTTCGAGAATAAAACAATGGCAAGGAGGTAAGTCCAGGCTTCTTATCTGCTTTCTTCCTTACTTCAGGCAGTATACGTAACGGTACCCAATTAGCGAACTCTTCGCAGAATAGACGAAATAATGCTTCTTTCTCCGGGAAGCCGATGCCCGCCCCAGGAATTTTAGCCTTCTTAAATAAGCGATTATTAACAACAAGTGCCTGGATAGGATTATCGGATTGCAAAAATTGGGATGGATTCTCCAAAATACGATCCGAATCAATGGTTTGTCCCCACAATACATCCCAAAATATAGAGTCGCTGCCTTCGATCCATTTTGTAAAGGGTGCCTGATTGCCTTTTCTTTGAAATCTAATTTTAGCGAATGATCTTGAAGCCAGTCCCTTCTTTCTTAGAAAAGGATTATCCATCGATATCAACATTGAGCTTTTCGTCTCACCTTCGACATAACATTCGTTTGATTTAATATAAGATTCAGTAATGAATCTTCGAACGCCAAATGAAAGCATAATGATATGCTGATCCGCTTTGGTGGCTCTAGTCTTCATACGGATTCTGATGACATAAGCATAATCGCCTTTACGGGTAGAGATACGTTCGGACATGCATTCTGCTTGTCCTTTCGCATGAACTTGATAGAAGTTTAATTCTTGTGGCAATTCAGCTGTTAGCTCTTCTGTCAACCTTTTAGGAGATTTGCAGAATTGATGTGCCATTAAAGCTGGGATCATCTGATACTCATTGTCTCTGGATAAAACATCTCCAGACTTCGTGCGTAACCACTCCATCTCACTAGCTAATGGTTCAGTTGGCGGTCGAACAATTACTTTCGATTTGGCCTTCACATCTTCCAACCAACCCATGCTAAGAGCAATGATCATTTCTAAGGGAATCGGAACTACCGATATTATCCAAGGGCTTCCGGGCTTGCAGTAAGCTCGATCATTCATCCACACGATCTCTGGAAATAAGCTTTGCAGCTTGACTGCTAATTTATTAATAGTAATCGTCAGCTTATACGGATTATCTGGAGCTTTCCTGAATTGATTGATGTATTCCACCCAGCCTAAAGGCATATCCAAACGATACACTTCTATCTCACGAATCGCTGTTTCATTAACTTCCAGTGCTAAGGGCACTAATCGAAGATTTTCTCTTTTATTCAATCTCTACACCTCTTATCTGTTGGATACTTTCTATAAACGCACTATATAAGCTTACGAATTCCTTTTGATCCGAATTGTTCAGCATAATCCTTTTCCAATATCCAAGCATAGACTGATCAGCGCCTTCGTTCATTGGAACCTTATTAAACTTAGCATCACAGTAAAAAACTCTCGCAGGGGAACCGTTCCGGATTAACCGGCCTATCGTCTGCCATATAGGCACGAACGTATACCAGGCTACCATTTCTCTCTCTTTCTCACTTAGATGCTTCCAATAATCCGGTCGCTCATACACATAATGAAAGTGTTTGTTACTCTTCCAACGTAAAGAATTTAGCGCTTTCGCGTAGCTCAATTGCTCAGAATGAATTTCTTCTACATATTGGACATGCTTGGCATGAATCATCTGGACAAGATACCCCATATCATGAGGGACTGGGTAAGGCCTGATGAGAAAGAATACGGAGCCGAACAATGCCCCCAACTGCTTATCCAATATGTTATAGCCTCGGTTGATTGCCATTAATGGGGCAATTAACAGTTCTGCTTCCTCCATGTGGAAGCTTTCAATATTAGAACGTGAGAACATAGATTCATCTCCGCCATCCATTTGGCGATGAAGCAGCTTGTATCGTCCTTTCCATCTACTTTCCCTCTGTAGTACCTCACCGACAGTCTCCACATCATCGTAGGAGTTTACAATAATTAAGATTCTTCTGGGAGTCCCTTGATGCTTCCACTCCCTTAACTCCTGTTCAACTTTCGCAAGCAGCTTTGCCATCATGATTCGAAGGTTCTGATCCCGCTGGTCCTGATCTCTAATACCCGAGATGCTTAACGCCTCATCAGGATCCTCATTAAATACCGGCCAGTAATGCTGCTTAATAACTGGAACCTTGATCTCCCTCTCCAGTAGCCATTGAGGTTGGATATCGACATTGTAATGTGCGGAACCCGGAGCGAGTGATGTACCTGACAGCAGGACAAGCGCCGGACCTTTCTTGGCATCCGCATATTCAAAAGCCTGGTGCCAGTCTTGAAGAAGTAATCGCCCCACACCTGTATATTCAACAATTTTAAACGTGCCGATGGTTTCCCCATCTCCGACATCGTAGCTATATCCGGTCAGGGCACCGGTCATAGCTTCCTTGATGAACGGACGCAGATCCTCGTTAACCGCAAATTGCTGATATAGCTCTGATGTAAGCTGGAGCTTAGCTTGTATGATCGGATACAAACTCTTAATTTCTTTAATGCAGTAATCAGCCCTTACTAGGTACAGATAAAACTCAAGAAGATCATACCATAGGTCTCTATCAACGATTGGTCTAAATGCAGCGCCGCATTCAGCAAGCACTGCATCAAGTAGTGTTCGTTTTTCCAAATGAGAACGTGCATCCATCAGTTTGTCCACATAAGCAGCAAATGGCAAATCCATAGGATTATTCATATAACGGCTGAGATTTCGAAAAACTTCTTCCTGCTGTTGGTCATCTATGGAACAGGCATGGCTGATTTTATAAGTTAATGTAGTTAAGCGAATCATCACTCTACGTATATACTGCCGGAGCCGCGGAGTTTTGATCAGCTTGTCGTATATGCCGGCTCTAGTGACCCTCTCCATCAGGCTCATATATTGATTCCATGAATCCACATCGTAATCGCCGGAGAAAAGTGTATATTCGCCCAATGTCTTGTTCATCGATTCTTTATAAAGAGACTCGAATAATTGACCCCCATGACCAAACAACGGGTATTCATTAATAAAAGCAGAATCGAATTGCTTCTGAACCTCATCTGCCTCGTCTACGAAAATAACATCAAGCAAATCATACATAGCCTCATAAACCGACCGCTCCAAAGAATCAATAAACACGGGAAGCCTTGTCTTTAAAACACCGGGAGACGTCGTTACCCATACTTCAGCATCAGCAAGATTGGCATAATCTTGATAAATGCCACATCGAGAGGCATAGGGACAACATTTGCCCTTCCCCTCCTGCTTAATTCTTTTGCACGGGTAGTCATTACCAGCATCCCCATCGCCTGCCAATGCATGAATGTAGCAT
This sequence comes from Paenibacillus baimaensis, assembly GCF_025567575.1. Classification (NCBI taxonomy): domain Bacteria; kingdom Bacillati; phylum Bacillota; class Bacilli; order Caryophanales; family Paenibacillaceae; genus Paenibacillus; species Paenibacillus baimaensis. The sequence continues at coordinate 29,059 of NZ_JAOQIO010000110.1, forward strand.
AGGGTTGATAAATGCTCCATCCCATCGCCAATTTGACTTCCCCAACCTGTCAAATCATGAATTTGGTGCTGACGGGATGATAGAAATTGCTGCTCATATAGGCTGCGATTACTTTTGCCGATAATAGGAACCGCCTTTACTCCAGCACGTTTCAATTGTTCTACTCGGTTTAATACTTGAGCCACACTGCTCTCAATAAATCCAATGCGCAACCCATCTTCCTTGACCAAACGAATCGTTTCATCTAACATAAACTTGGTTTTACCTGAACCCAAGCCGCCAATCACATGCTGAATACCTTCGTAGCGAAAAGTCTTCTCAGCGTTCTGAATAAGCTGAACCAGCTGTGATGGCGTATTCAACTCCATTTTCTGTTGTTGACCTGGTTTACCATGCGCCGCGGACACTTCTTGTAGGGATTCATGAAGGGTATCTACATCCTGCTTCCTTTCACTCCTGCGTTTGTCACGATAACTTGGTAACGTGTAAGATTGGACAGGCTGCGAAGGGATCTCACCAGTAAAAGATCGCTTAGTATTGCTGGAAATCCACCTTTCATAAGTAAAGGGACCTTGAGATGCAAAGCTATAATCCTTGGTCTTGGCAGGTATCGGAGAAGATAGTGCATCCATGTACCAGCGTTCCCGATGGCTGAATAGCTGAGGAACACGCCTAATCCATACCCCTTCGATTTGTGTATACAATAAGTGCTGAGCATCTATGGAAGCATAATCTCGAATAATATAGCTCCATTTACGACTGGTTCGAATATCACGAAAAAGCACCCGAAGCCGATGAACGACCTCCAGCTTGTCTGAATATTTCAGAACAGGCTCATCATAGCCCAGAAGAATCGACCATGCTTCCTCAATAGGCATTTCGGGATCCATATGTAAACACCCAGTAACCATCCACTCAAAAATCAACATAGACTCCAGCTGCGACTTGCTTAGTCCTGTGCCCTGGAAATAACCACGGAAGTCTGCAAGGTAATCGTAATATCGTTTCCTCACTGCTCAATCCCTCCCACAATGCGAAGTACGGCTCTTTCGTCAATGATCTGGATACTTTTCCGTATTGCTGGCTCCAATGCATTTATTACCTGCCGTATATACTGGCGATAGCCTCTTTTACGATAGGACGGTACGACAATGTAGACATGCTCTTTCTTGTACTTCTCCAAGGCTGCAGCATCCAATTTGTTAAAATGCGCAGCAAGCGAATAAGGATTTCTGTAATCCTTAACATCAAAGTATACAGCTTGATTTGATTTATGAACGGCTAGATCGTAGCGATCGACATCGGGGTACATCTCAACCTGGTACCCTTGCTTGGTGAAACGATTAGCGAGCTGAAACTCTGCTAAGCCTGGCAAAAGCGTGTAGCGATGCACGCCTTCTTTTAATCGATACACCAATTCCGTTGAATTCTCTAGTTCCTTCGGCTCGCCACGGGCTTCAATGTGACCACAAATGTCCTCAACCCCACATCTCCATTGGTGATTGTGGAAGCTTAGGGTCCAGCCACATCGATTGCATGTCCGGAAATCCGATAATGGATCTGAGATGGGTTCATAGCATTCAAGAATTCTTTTGGACAACTCAGGGTCACTTACTGACCGCGCAAAGTAAAGAAGCCGCACACCAGTAATTACTGCGTTCGCAGGCGATACAAGAAACAACCTGATTCGGCTATAAGCGTCTGCAAGAGGCGGATCGGAATCGCGGCAGTATTTTACAATCTCGTAAACTTCTTGTTGATGAGCTTCAAAAGGGGATTGGTAGTCTTGTAGGAAATCCATAGCTTCTGGCGACAAACCGATATGCTGAATTAGCAGTGGAGCATCTTGGGGAAAAGCAACATTAGTGAGGTCAAGCTTCCAATCTGATATTGGCAGTAGCAAAAATCTTATGAGTGCAGGAATATCGGAAGGAACTTCTTCGCTTACAGATAGCCTCATCTTGGCTAGCATGAGATGCGCTTTTCTTAGATCATTAGGTATCGTCGCTGGCACTTTCCTCCATTGTTGTAGGCCAATGATTAATTGGTAAAGCATATGGTTAACGACTTCTGCGGTGCTCATATTTACACCTTCCTTAGTAAGCAGATTATTATTTAATCTGATTATACCAAAGGGGATTGACACCAATCATGTCACGGAACGTATGTTCTATAACAGGAAAAGAGAACCCATGAAGGTTCTCTAATACATAATTTTTCACACGCACTATTTATTCTTAGATCCATCTTCATAATTAGAACCATCTCTTATTTACTCTACACCCAAAGCCTTGAACACAGCATCTTCAGCACTCTGGTAGAAGATAATATTAAAACAACCAATTAATTCTGACGGCACAGTTCCAAGATCCACAGCAGATGTAATCGGGACCAAAACCTTTTTGACTCCGCTATCCAAACAAACCTGCAACGTATTGGCAAGTTCTTCGACTTTAATAATCGTGCCGCCGATACTCAAGTCTCCCAGTATCACAGCACTGCTCAGAGCCGGTTTGTTCAAAGCGATCGAACAGATAGCTACAACAGCCGGGAGAGTCAGACACTTGGTCATGCCGATACCATTCAAATCCTGAACATGCATGAGATAATCCTTAGTGGTCGTACTAATTGAACCGCTAATATTCCTGCCATTGGCCTTCAGGTAACTGTAAGCCGTATCAACAGCTTCCCTCGCTCCTCGATCCGATCCAATGCCGGTTTTCTCAAACTTACCTGTACCCGAAGTCATCTGCATTTCTAGTTTATAAACACCAATCATGCCAGACTTTCCATGAGATACGGTATAAATATGTCCCGGTTTGCCCATGCCTTCCGGAATCAGCTTTCCACCGCCTTGCTCCGGCACAGGAACAAATTCTTCGTTGAAAGTTTCATTGTCAATATAAGAGAAGTTCACGTCATAGAACTCCATGCCGCCGATCTTTTTCAGCTGTTCTTTGACTCTGCGTCGCATTTCCAAAGCAAACCGCAGAATTTCTTCCACGTTCTCTTTCGTGAACTTGCCGTCTGGATGGATCAGCTTCACAAGTCCTGATACGGTCTTTTTCACAGCAATAACATCACGCTGGTTAAAGTTATTGCCCAGCTTAAAATATCTATCATAGGAATCTCCATAGGAGATTTTACGCAGCTCTCTCATGATCTCTGAAAAATAGTCTGTGATGAACCCATAATCATTAGTGAAATACTCTGGGCGATATTTCGGAATCTCCCAGCCAGGTATGTAACAGTGCATACGATCCAAGAAAGCCGTATCGTTGGCCATAATATCAGGAAATGGATCAAACAAATGGGAGGTCTTTAACACCACATCTACACTTTGATTGATATTACCGACAAAGGTCATAGAAGCATAAGCGTTCTTTTCTTCCTTGCCTCTTGCGAATGAGCCTGATGCCATATAATCCTTCATAATCTGAACGCCATCATGATCCTTAAACTTAATACCGGCAACTTCATCGAAGGCCACACAGTCCCATAAGCCGACTAGTCCCACGGTCTTACTGCCCATATTATAGAATAGATTTGCTACAGTAGTCTGCCCGCCTGATACCAATATACTGTTTGGGCTAATCTCCTTATATATATGGGATTTGCCCGTATTTCTTGGTCCAAGCTCACATAGATTATAATTGTTCTCAATCATCGGAATCAATCTGGCAAGATGCAGCCATTTGACCCGTTTATTAAACTGAGTTGGCTCCATACCCGTGCTTCTCAGAACAAGATCAATCCATTCTTCGTCGGTAAAATGAGCTCTGGCAGCCTTGACCTCTTCGATATCGAGACTTGGCATCTGAATGGGTGTCAGCTTATGGATGATAAAAGGACTCCGGTTTTTAACTGCCTCATCATAAAAATATTCCATCTGGACGATGCACCAAATACCACCGCTAAGTAAACGTTCGTATTCGGTAACATACCTCTCAGCAATGGGTACGCCCTTAATCCCAAGATTGGAGAATTCAGCTGCATAGATATCATCTTTGTAATTCAACTTAACTGACAATCTATCAATGACTGTGTAGCTGCCCCTCTCTCTAAGCTTCGAGATGATCTTCTGCGCTTCATCCGGGCGCACATAATTTTCGGCCAGTATTTTCTTGACATTTGCTACCCCTGCCTCGATCTCTTCTTCATCCATGGAAGAGCAATACATTCCCAGCAAATATTCCAGCACATAGACCGGTACGTTAGCCCCTTCTTTGATCTTCTTGGTCAGGTCTTTTCTAACAATTTTACCCATGAAATAGGTTTTCAATTTATCAATCAACTCTGATTGGCTTTCCGCTCCCAGCTGATAGTCGCTCATGTTATCACCGTCCTACACATTAAATCCGAAGTCATTGGCAAAGGCTATATCCATTAACACATCATGACGAAGGACTTCTACATCATTTTTTTCGTCGTAAGCCACCAGATAATACCGTTTCGACTTATCGTATTGTCTATTTCTAAAGTTAAAGCGCAGACGAAAAATTCGTTTTTGTGGCTCTATATCTTTTTTGTCAGCGACATAGATATTCTCATTCGAGATTTTTTCATTTTCGTCAGTTATGAAGAAAATCTTATAGCTGGTTCCCTTCACCACATCGCTAATTGGCTCGTTCTGAATGAAATCCAGCGTGGTAATCAGGTTGGAGATTTTCTGAACCATACTAACAAGTGTAATTTGAACGGTACGGGTATCTTTGTGACCCTTTTCAGTCTTAATATCCAATACAGGAACAATCATTTCCTGCGGGGATGAACCACCATGTACATAGTTCTGACCGCCTCCTGCAACCTTGAATACATTAGAACTGATCGGGAAAGAGACCACTTTGCTATCATCATTGCCAAGCATTCTGCTCATAGATACCGAACCAATTCCATCACCCTGAAGTGCCTGTTCTGACACAATAAAGCGGCGGTTAACAAACGAACCTTTCTCAGATACATTTGCAATCTTATCGCTTTCCTGCAGCCTGTCCCGCTTATAGATAAACCCATGATCCGCTGTGACGATATAATGCGTAGCACTTACATGATCCGTCAATTGCTTGATGAGATCATGGATTTCATTCACCGCTTCTTCACAGGCGAAGAATACTTCATTCTCTGAATTGGGTTTGTCTCCGCGAGCATCAATTTGATTGTGGTAAATATAGATGATATCCATTCCGGCGAATACCTGACGGATCGCATCCCTTTTCATAGACTTGATGTCATCGAATTGAATACAGCGACTATTGGGATTATAGCCTTGCAGCACACTCTCCCGCTGCTTCAGATCTTCGCAGGTAGCCCCGTCAACCAGTATACGGTAATCATCTGTCATTTCCAAATTTCTATGCGGTAGGAGAGCGGCCATACCAAGCCTAGTATAGGAGGGTAACACACTAAGCATGGCTTCTAGCTTGGCCGTGCACTTCTCATCATCCTGCAATCTTCCCCAAAGCGTGAGGCCAGTCTCATAGCGCATAGCATCAGAAATGATGACGACTACACGCTCCTTACGATTGCGAATATACCGAGAATAGAAATTCCGCTGCAACGGCAGCACCGTCATGGCTTCCTCTTGAATAAAAGCTGCGTTCCATTTTGTAGTGATCTTGGACAAGTATTCATGGGTATAGATGTTCTCAATCAGATCACGTAATCGTTCAAAAGCAACAGTATCCTTGAGCTTGTCAAAGCAGTAATAGAAGTACCGGTAATGGGTATCAATCAGATAGTCAGACTCACGGTATTGATTGACAAGCCCTGTTAAATCATCTGGACAGTTATAGCTGCCTTCCATAATCAAATAATAGGCATGTTCCAGAAGCTGATACTGCATCTTGTAGATTTCACCAAAATGCATTTTACTTCGTTCCTGGCAAATCAGCTGAATGGTCATGCCATTCAGCTTCGCACCGGTATCCTCAGCCAGCAACCTTTCCATAATCCAGTTGATGATCATTCGGTCAATCAAAGCAAATGTATCACAACGCAGCAATGATTCTGTCCCAAATGCTTCTAATGCGACAGCTGCATTCAATCCCGCGGCCACATATTCAGAAAGCTCGTTATATCGGTCGCGGTACAGCATACTGTTCATCAAATTGTCCAAGAAGGCAATAATATTGCCAGACTTATAGGAAGCAAAGCTCTTCCATGACTTAGGTAGCTCGGCATCCATATATCGCTCCGTGTAGGTCACAAATAGGGTAACAACAAGTTTCTCAAGCGTCGGATTCACATCTGTATAACCAAATTGTTCTTCGCAAAGCCTCCAGAAGGCTTGAAGGAGATCATACTTCTCAAAATCCGCCAGAATCTTATTATTTTCCATGCCATCATCAGTCAAAACGACACGAACAACTTCCTCAAAGGAAGCTGTTCGTGTCTTACATAGTGCGCTCATCAGTGCAATTTCAATGGTATCTCTGGTGAAATTCTCAATCTCCAGATCATAGAACCGCTGAGTTCTGTCTTTTGCCCCAAAGAACTTAATGTATTTCTGAATAACGGGCTTGTACTTCTCATCAATTCCAAGATCGAGAGTAAGCAAAGAGGCGCGATCTGCAAAAAATTCTTTGGAATACTTGATGGTATCGGCCAGATGATTGTCCCGAACAGGCGGCTTTGGAAACGGTGCATAGATCAAATAATTGGTCGTTCGATCCGTCCGCTCCATGAAGTATTTAGTATAAAACTGATTATCCGGTTCCAAATGGTACACCTTGGCATTGGTCAGTTTTAGCGTATTAACATCATCGACAAATTCAGCTTTTTCATCGTACCAGAATACCAGCTTGCGAGTACCGCCGGTAAACTCAGCATTTAACTTATCGGTAATCTGTTTCAAATTCAACTCAGGCATCCGCCCAACTCCGTTTCATGGATCATCAAATCTTCACCAGCACATCCAGCTTCTTGCCGTCTGTACCAGTCTGAACTTTATCATAATTCACTTTCACGCCGTCGTCCAGATCGATGGAAATTCGCGCGAGGGCTAGGTGAGCGATCTTCTCGTCGTATTCTTTGGTTTCTTTCAACTGCTTGGTCAGCTTTTCTTTCCGTTTGGTTGCCGCGGCCACTTCACGTGCATTGTTGCTGTTGTTAATGGTTTCATGCATCCGGGCAATTTCACTGTCGTAGACGCGCTGCATCCGGTGAAGATAGTCAATCCGCAGATTGCCAATTGTATCCTCATTATAGCGGTGCATATAGATCAAAGCTTTAAAACCATCTGCTTTACCACTGTCAAAGAGCCAGTAGATCGGACGTTTTTGATAAATCTTACAGTGATCCTTGAAGAAGTCTTTCAAGAAGTAATTACGGATGACTTCTCTGGATGTATTTCCCTTGTCTCCAAGAGCTTTAGCGATAAAGTCAAGATTTTCTTCAAGTGTTTCCGACCCAAATGAATTTTTCAAGAACGCACTGAACAAGCCGACAATGTCATCCTCAAAATATTGTTCGTCTGTGATTGAAATAACATTATCCTTATCCGGGATGAAGTTGGCGTATTTGCTGTCATCCCATTCGCCTCCGGCGTATACCAGTCCATCCACATCAAGACTGTACCGGCCAAACATACAACCGACTGCATAGGAGAGAAACGAACGGACATCACGACCAAGGTTTGCTTTGCGGATAGTGACATCCTTATCTTCGACTTCTGAAATAAGTTCGTCCTGCAAGCCGTAAATATCGATGAAGATACGGTTGAGTTCTTCTTCGTTGGATTTAAGTTGATTAAACTGTGATTCGGAAAAAGAAGACCATTTCATAAAGGCATTTTCAATGCTGTCTTTACTCTTCGTTATACCGAGATTGATTTTATGACCTTCTGTATCTCGATAGTGATTACACAAAATATTTTCATCATTAACAGAGCAGAAAGCGAGAAAAGGATGACATATAAAATCCCAACTTGTTTCAAATGAATCCCAATCCATATTTGAAAGTTCAATACATTTTTTCACTATTAAATTAATTTTCTCATTTTCACAAGTAATATAGGGAAGTTTTAATAAAGATCCTTCTGAATAATCTAGAGTAGGAGCTAAAGCACTGATGTAATACATTCCTACTTTAGAGTTAAGAAAACCGTGCAGCGTATATAAATCAGAGGAGTTTCTAACAAAGCATCCCGAGCCTTTTGATTCAAACATCATGTAAGGACTGCTATACCGCAAAGAAATCGGTCCAGAAGAAATTGAAGACCAAGTTAGGGCTTCTCTAAAATTATATTGTAGATTTTGTGGGCGTGATAACAAGTTCCCCTCTCCGTCTTTATAATTGCGAATTTCAAAGCCCTCATTTTCCCAATTTACCACATAATCAAGATTTCCATACCACTTCCTATAGGCCCCGCCTTTATTACATGGAAACCACTTTTTAGTTTCACGATTCGAATCAGATAAATAGAGCAACTGATACGACACTTCAAACCATAAACGCAAAAACTTATCATTGCTACCTGTTTTAAAACCTTGCTTAGTTTCAGCGACTTCTGACAACAATTTTGATCTAAGATAATTTAATACTCCGTGTTCACTTAACCAGTAAGCAATAGGCATACCAGGAATTTTCGAGATATTTTTTGAGTGGGATTGATAATAATAACCGCAGTTATTATCTGCAATTGCTTGTAATACCTTCTGGCGCTGGATGTACATTCCACCCTTAAAATCTGATAGCTTAATATAGGTTCCAGTCTGATTATCTCTGCCATTCTTCAAAATGAAAGTACAAATAGGTACAGTAGCTTCTTCAAAAGCTGAATATTCCATCTGAATCAAGCTTGAAATCGACTTTTGAGTGAGGATATACTCTCTCAATTTTTCATAAGTTTTAATAAACATCCAAACAAACGGAGACATAAATGCTGAATAGCCGTCTTGTTTACAGAAGGCAAAGCTTCTGTATATAAAAACGGAGAACAGATCGCCAGAATAGTCCTTAAAATTTTTGTTTACAAAGTCTTTAAGTTTGGCATCCATCTTATTCAAATATGGTGGATTAGTTGCAACTACGTCATACTTTTGAGACATTAAAACCGCAATTTTCACTAATTGGCTCAATTGCTTCTGGGTATCTTCCATTCCTATAGTATCCAGCGTCATCTGACCTTTAAAATCCACATGGTCAATAAATTGGTGTAACATCTCCCAGTTCAAGTTATCAACCTGCAAAATAGATCCGTACTCTCTGGCATCCCGAACGGTGTCCAACAGATATTCTATCTGGTTCTGGGCTTTATTTCGCTCCATTTCGCCCATGCCAAAGCCAAAATATTTAAGCTGGGTATGGTTGATCCCGTTACTCTCTTGAATCGCATAGACATTGCAATGGATACCACCGTTCAGAATTCGACGATTATACTGTCTTGATTTCATCATAACTGCAAAATAGGCCAGTTGATATGCACGATTATCAATATCAAGACCATACAAATTTTTCTCAACAATTTTCACTGCAGCTTCCCTTTGAGAGTAACCGCATTCCTGATAAATTGCCATTAGCACTTCAAAGGCATACACCAAAATATGGCCGCTACCCATACAGGGATCAAGCACTTTCAAGTCTTCGGGAGATAATTTTTCTTCAACATGAACGATTGCATCGTCCACCAAGTATTCTAGATTATTTTTTAACGTACTACCCGGATTCCGCTCCAACCAGTACTTACCTAATGAGTTATCTATCATGTACCGAACAACCCAGTCAGTAGTAAAAAGTTGGGTAGCTGCAGGAATATCCTCTTTTTTCACGATTCCTTTGTAAATATTAATAACTTGATCTTTTCTTTCATCATTATAATACTGATATAGCCAGCCGATGATCTCAACCTGTCCTTCTTTTTCCACATTGAAATCGTCTTCTGGGATACCGTGCACCAGACGATAAACCACACCATCCTTATCCGTAAATGAAACGTTCATCAGCAGTTCGGTATAGTCATTCGTTTTCTCAAACAACCCCGGTAGAATGACGTTCAAGGCATTGCACTGTTTGATAAAGAGCATTCGGAAAAGCTCATCCAGCTTATTATCATTCTTCAACTGTATGATCCGATCTCTTTCATAAGGCGCATAATCCAGCTCAGCGTCAAAGGGGGAAGTCACCAAGTCAGGCTCGGTCTTGGTGCTGCTCTCTGAAGACAGCACCCTGATTCTGAAAGGAAGATAGTCATTCACTTCCATAAAGCGCACAGCAATAAGGCGGTTAAACCACGTATAGGCAACCTCTTCAATTACGTTTTTAAAAGCAGTCTTATAATCAGACTGCTTTTCTTTTTTCTGCATAACTTCTGTCAGATTTCTGCGTTGCTCAATTTCCACGCCAGTAATGGAATAAGGTTCCTTGGTACCTATATCATAGAATTGAACATCCTTTGTAGACTGCGGCAAGGGATTTTTAATTCCCTTGTCTGTAATACCCAGTAACCCGGCTTTATATATGATCTCTGCGATGAGCTTGTTTCTCGCCCACACTGCAAAGTTTTTAATAGCTGTCTTATTCATCTTCAGCGTCTCCTCTAGAACTCAATATTAATGATGGTTTCGTCATCCAACTCTTTCAGGATCCGTTCCCTAAGAGCGGCCATATACTTGTCTACATCCTGTGGCGTCTCAATCTGCCAGGAGGTAGAAAGATTGACGCTCCTGATGCTGATGTTCTTCCTTTTCTTGATCTTTGGTTGAGGTTTAGTATCCGGTTTCTCAACTTCATCCTGACTGTATTTCTCACTTTCTTCCTTGACTTTATCGCGAGCAATTTGCTCATCCTTCTTAGAGAACTCGTTGAGCAATCGAACTTTCAGTGCATCGGCTTCTACCTTGATATTCTGTAAAATCGCCACATTATTGCAGGTCCTCGCCTTTTCCAAGATTTCTGCAAATAGCTGATGGTACCGGCTGATGAGCTGATCCTTGTACCCCTTTGTATCTAGAACATCAAATACTCTTTTCCGGGCATCTTCTATGGCTGCGATCACAGGAGCTTCCATCTCTTCCAAGAGCTTTGCATAAAGCTCTGTGAATTGATTCAGTCGTTCAGGTAATTTTGGAATATCTCCGTATGGAGCATCTTTTCTTAGAATCGCCTTAATTTCATTAACGATACTTTCTACTTTTTCATCGACGATAAAGGTTTTACTATCATCATAAATACCCATCTGTTTCAGAGCCTTTTCAAAGACGATCCGCTGCTCTCCGGTAAAAAACAACTTGACAGGCTCATAATCTTCAGCAAAATCAAAATAATCGCCCCGATCCGTATGGATCTTCTTGAAGAATTCCATCGGGGACTGAATCTGGATGATTGCACGAAGCAAATTTTTACCGGAAGCCACAACCTTTTTGCCTGGAAGTGACTTGCTCTGGTACATGATTTCAAACTTCTCTAACTCATTCAAGATGTTCCTGCTGTAGTTCTGGAAGCTGTGCATCATAGCATCGTCATCTTCATTGACACTGGAAACGCCGAACAATTCCTTCATGACTTCACGGACAGCCTTTTTCTGGTTGTCATTGGCCTTCTCACGCCGTTCAGTCAGCAGCTTCTCTACAAATTCTCTCTTGGTAATATAATTGATGATTTCTTCATCTGATTTATTCAGCAAGGTAACGTTTGTACTATTTACGGTGAAAGAAATATCGCCGTTCTTGAACAGTTTGGCAACCAGCCATTCCACATCGTCTTCCACGAAGCCATAGGGAGCCTTCATAAAGCGGTCCATCAGACTCTTCATGGAAGTCTTCATGTGCATAGAGGAATTCCCGGCAATGTAACTGAGCATATCATTCAACGCATGAATATTCGGTTCTGAGCCGCCCTCCAAAGTAAGGGTAAGCTGGTTAGAAGTCTTGAACATGGCCCGAATATTAGCATCGCCCATGGCTGCTTCAATATAGGGCAGTTTATGATATACAGTGGATACAAGGCGTCCCAACGCGTCATTGATTCTAGCTGACACCTCTTTTGATCCAATCTGTGCTTTATCGCCATTCACATAGATGTCAGCACTTTTTAATGATTCAATCAGGAAAATCTTGGCATTACCGTTTCTTTCACGCATCTCCACACGCTTGGCATCTTTAATCTGTTCAAACTTAGTCAATGTACTCGACGTCGTTAGGCGCAGATACTTCTCGATTTTCAGTGAGCTTCTGATTTCATCCAGGAAGGCAGAATCGTTCGGCAGTACGACAAGGATTTCTCGCCCCTGACCAGATATCATACGAAGCGTTGTTTCATCGGCACCGTAATCGGAATTCGGAGTAAGTACTCTTATGCCGATATCATGGCTCTGGTTCGATTTGTAAGGTCGTTCATCCACAAATTGATTGAAAGCAAAACTGTACCTGCCGTTAAACGCCGGGTAACGATATTTTTTATCGCTGAAAATATCTTCAAAGATCAGCTCAGAAACCTTGCCGATGACCTCAGCCATCTCCACATTCTGGCTATCAATTTCACGGTTGATTTCCTGTTCCTCATCCGTCAGGAACACATAGATTTCGCCGTTCTTCTGAATCAGCATCTGACGAGCAAGAACTTTCAGGACTTCTTCTACCTGTTTTTTCAATTCAATTCTGTCGGTGTCGATATCAGAAATCATCAAGCTGGTAATATTATCAATGTTGGCTGTAATCTCTTTAACGTATTTAATCATGAACAGTGTTTTCAAGACGTTGACCGCAAAACAGTCCTCAAGCTTATCCGGGTTAATATAACTGTTATCGTTTGCGCGGCTGATTACACCCTTATGACTGTGATCCAGGAATTGGTGCAACGCGTCGTAGAATACATTAAAGGGGATTAACGTTCCTGCATAGTGTTCCATCAGCTTTACTGCAGATTCCTTGAACAGCGCAATCATGGATCGCTCGCCCTCAGCCAAATGCTTCCCTGAAGCGCCGTGGGTTCTAATGGAGGTCAAGACACTTCCCAGCAAGTTGAATTGATAGGGGACAAAGGGATAAACGGCAGCAAAGTCACGCTCATCAGCGTATAGTTTCTTTTCCACGCCATCATTGAACACAATCAAGTTTTTGATTATGGTGGCTTTCTGCTCATAGAGTATTCTCAGCGTCTGCTCAGCGGTTGTATTTTTATCCAGAATTCTCTTCTTAATGACCTCATCCACATTGGCTGAGGAAAGGGACAGACGGGTATCGAACCGTCCCTGAATCTTGGAAAAGTCATTCCCCTTCGTCTTTGTAATGGAATCAATGTCCTGCTGGCTGGTCACGACAATCCAGACCTTGCCTTGACAAGCCGTACCTACATCCTCGGTTACAGTTTGCAGATTAAGCATCAGCTTAGAATCGTCACCTATGTACTGACCGATTTCATCCACCAAGAATACGACATGATGGTTATTTCCCTTTCGGTCAAGGTATTCTTTCACCAGTCGGGCAAAATTTTCAATGCTCATATTGTACGGTTCAGTTGCTCGCTCACACCAGTTACGTGCAGCAGCTTCGCTCATAAAGCCCATTTCATCCAGCACTTCCACAATGCTGTCTTGAATAAAATCAAACTTGTGTCGGGAAGCGTCCCATGGTTTACCGAAGTTCTCTTCAAATAATTTCTTAAACTCCTCATAGCGATTCTCTTCAACAAGCTGTCTTTCCAGATCGGCAAGGAAAGGAATGGAACCGCAAAAACCCTGCATTTCATTGAACACTTTCAGAAAGACAGAAACAATGGCATCCTTAGACTGTTTGCCTGTCATTTCACTCTTGGAATCGATATTGAATAGAACAACATCAGTCGGTACGCTTGTGACCAGTTTCATGTCTGCCAGCACCATGGGGTCGACGATTTTGTTATCCTCAATAAAAAAGTCAAGCGCTTTCTTGCCGTGTACTTCTTTGTTGTCCAGCAGGTAGGAAAGAATTTTCAAAAAGTGCGATTTACCACTTCCAAAGAAACCGGAAATCCAAACGCCCATTTTATCGGTGTGGCCGTTGATTCCTTTCTTGTAGCTTGAGAAGAAGTCCGCAAAGTGCTTTTGCAGTTCTCTTGTCACAACATACTCTTCAAGTTCCTGTTTGATATTGACTTCATCGCTTTGGCCAACCTTAATTACACCTTTTATATCCCGGTCTATCGACCTTGCGAACATTTCTTTAATCTTCATCGTGTGCACTCCCTAATCAACGAGCTTGAATGCTCTGTAATAGTTATCGTCTTTGATTTCAGAAAACAGAATCAGTTCCTGTCCGTCATACTTACCTGGAAAAAACATGACAACCGGCACACGGTCAATCGCTTGGTGCAGGTTGTTCAATACCTTATGTGACCGAAGCAGCGGGTAGCATTTCCCTATTCCAATTAACAATACTACGGCATCTTTTGGTGTCCGCTCCTGAACATATTTAACTATCAGACTTGCATCATCATTAAACTGCAAAAGATTTCCGACTGACTTTATAATTCGTTCCATGCCTTTTTTCTTTTCGAATCTGAAGCACTGCTCCATAAAGTCTTCCTGCTCCAAGACGTCAATTATAATATCATACAGATCAAAAACCATCAGTTCAAAACCATCGTTCGCCTTTGAATTCTTTGCCTTCATATAAGCAATTCGTTCCCTGACAAGCAATTCTTTCTCTGCCGGATAATCAAATACATAATAGCCTACTTCATTGCCAAGTCCTTTATTTTGACGAAAACTTGGCGTTTTGATAATAAGTTCTGCTAAGTCTAATCTTTCCTCCAAGCTGGCCATGATTATCTCACCCCCGTCAGGGCATGAATCATCATTTCCATGCCATTTTCATTCAGATATTGTTCTAACGATTTATCTAAAATTGGTTTCAGAATCTTTCTGTTACCGGATGCACGATCTGTTAATCCGGCTTCCATAAGCATCGTTTTATAACAAGTGCCCAGTCTCCTGAGCGTATAATCCGTCCAACTTGCAACTTTCTCACTTTGCAGTTGCTTGTCCTTGAAGAAAATACGGATATCACTGCCAACCAGTTCATCGCTGCCAATAATCAGCTTTTCCCGATAAACCTCATATATAAAATCAAAGAACAAGCTGTCTGTCTTCATGATTGCAATAATAGCAATTATTTTTTGCGTAGATACGTCACTTTGTTCAAACAGCTGATAAATTGACTGATCTAAACTCTTTACACGTCTGGACACCGTGTTAAAGATCTGAATAGCTCTTTCCTGCGTTGGAGCCGCGAAAAGATTTTCCTCTATATTTAATTCCTTAATTTCATTCAGTGTTTTCCCTTTGTTGATTAGGCTTACAACCTTTCGAAACTCGGAGAACCAAAAGGATTGTTTAACGGATCCGGCGCTGTATTCTCTTTTTTTCATAACAGTTCTTCGCTCGATGCTACAAGATTGGACGTTTCATTTTCTAGACTCTTAGCAATCTCAACGATGTCACCAAAATCGCAGCCCAAAACACGGCAGATTTTCACCAGCACTTCCATCGAAACGAATTCATTATTTGAGAGCTTCGTCAAGGTGTTAGGACTGATACCAGTCAATTTACGTAACTCTGTTCGCTTCATCCCTTTATCTATTAAAAGCTTGAATAGTTTATTGTAACATACATCCATAATTGAACACCTCTAATACTCGTATTTAAAATACAAGTAATAGGATATCACATATTATAGATTCTTAGTACTTATGTATAAGAAATTGCGATTTTTTCTCAATTATACAGATCCCATCATCTGGTTATATTTACATATCCGTGATACCAGAGACACGTTCTTTTCCTACTAAGAGAAGCTTATCATACATTAAAGGCATTACCCTGTCAGGAAACATTTGTTCTACTTTAATACTCGTTTGAAATCAACCCCCTCAAAATAAGTAGCTTCAATGTTATCATTAACCAATCGAAAAGAAACTAAATTCTCGTTTTAAAGCTCGCCCTCAATATTGCGGCCATGTAAAATTCGAGCTGTAATATTCTTGTTTGAGACGTTCCAGGTCATGCTCCCACTCTGCAATAGCATAAGCAAATTTGGTATGACCGCCTTCCTGGGACTTACGTAAACGAACATTGTTTGCAATCGTATTGACAATTTCTTTAAGGGTCATTTTGGGAATCACTTTGCGGACTAATATGTCCCATCGTTTCATTCGATTAAGGCCAGTAATTTTATAGCCCAGACGATGCAGCTGCGTTTCATCTCTAAAGTTACTTTCTCTATCAGATTTCCCTTGTGATTCCCTAGCTTCTGTACTTGGCCATGCAAAATACTCATTCGTTACAGCAGCTTTCGATGTTGTCGATGTTTTCGTTGTTGTCGGCGTTATCACCACTCTTTTTGGTGAAGCCACTGGTTTCACCGCTAGTTGCTTGGGCGGGTAATCGATTGGATCCAATTGGACTATGCACCGGTAGGGCTCAAGAGCATTGTTTAGCTTCCTTTTTGTGCTGTCATAAGCATATATTCTGGAGCAAAGGATGCAGGTTAGCAATTCAAAAACAATTGGTTTATATGCCGGAACTGAATGTTTCTTAAATCCGTCAACGATGACAAGCTCTTTTACCAATTGGCTTTGACTGCAGTGCGGACAATGGTCCGTTTTATTCTTTAATTGCCAGATACTGCTGGCTTTCTTCATATCGGTTGGTAATTGGGTTGGTAATTCCATAGTAACCGAGGCTTCCGCTAGCGGTTCTAGGAATTTTGAAATCTCTTCCCATAGCTTCGTTTTTTCGTGCTCTTCAAACATTCGGCTTTGAGCCATAAGAGCTATAATATCTTCTGTTGTCTGACGATTACACTCTCCGCCGCTCTTCATAGCGCAATATTTTTTATATATAAGCATCTCTGGGGTGTGAGCTTGTTCAATAAAGCGTCTGCTTTCCCCGGAAGCTTCCACTAAAACATCATCCATAGAAATATAAAAAGCTATCCATAAAAAATGAACATACTGCTTCTCCTGAATTTTCGCATCCAGAAACGGCCATTCTTTACCCAATATATATGCCATCATACCTTTCAGCGGATAATAGAAATCAAATGCCAATAAGGTATGCAGATACTCTAGGATGAGTTCAGGCGAATTCGTATCCGCTATCAATTGATTCAATCTAGCGTGATTTCCATGGATAAATTCATGAACACTATCCCGTAAAGGCGAATGGGCTGTTTTCTTCATCCAGTTCATGGTATCCATTAATAGCCTATCCATTTCATCTAGGTCAGGTATGTTCATTGCAAACATTAAATCAAGAATAGATGAGACCGAAATCTGAACGAATTCCGATGGCTCTTCACCCTCAGTATATGTAATCGCCACAAGATGATTAAGACCCAAAAAGGCCAACGAATATTGGTTGTGTTCGAGCAATTCCCTAATTTTCTTAACAATAAGAGCGGGGCCATCTTCTCCATTGTAATTAGCTAACGCGATAAAAAGCTTCTGCCACAGGGCTTCATTGCCGTACGCAAGAATAACGTCCCACAAAATATCATTCTCCGACTTTACTTCCCTGCACAATACTTCTAACTGGTCAAAGCTGCTTCTGACAGTATTAAGACCTTGAACGAATTTTTCCTTATTCTCTCTACTATCCATGAGTATCACCATAGTTTAGAAGGTACCGATCCCTATCAATAAAATAAAGCCCAGCTTCTTTTACTTTCCCGCCTATCGTCCGTTCCCACTCCTCCACATAAGCCAGCACCTGCGATTTGTAAAAGTCCACCAACTGCTGCTCATTCGGGAGCTCATAACGATCCGTCTTGAAATCAACGATGACCCAGCCTTCTTCCTCTTCAAACACGAGATCAATGACGCCGCGTAGGATCGTGGTAACGGAGTCAGCTAGGCTACCACCCTGGAAACTACTATCTTGTACCCGCTTATTTTCATCAGTCGCTGCGATTCTTCGGCTAATCATAAAGGAGAACTCGTGGTATCGTCGGCGCGCCGACATACTTCGTTTCCACAACGTACTAGCGGCCACCTTCAGCACCGTTTCAACTGCAAGCTCCAGCCACTTTTCTTCGACACCTTCCTCTTCAACAGCCATTCGGCAAAAGTCAGTCAAATCACTGTCATCCATCCCCTCACCGAGAGCCTGCAGGCAGCGATGAATCAAGCTTCCGTATGCCATTCCTTTACCCCCTGAGGAACGCTCAATCACAATATCGCTCGATGACTTCGCCAAGCCTGTAACACTGCCCAGTTGATAGCTGGGTACAGACCCCGAATCCAGCCGCTTCTGCCATTCGTCTACACTCGACGCTATATCTGGTACCATGGCAAGCTCCTCTGGCTGTACAGGATCTACGTGAATCAGCTCCAGCTCCAGTTGCTGCTGCAAGGAAACAGACAATAGACTCCATGGATCTATAGCCGGCCTTGAGGGGTACTGGCTGACAATTAATAGCTGCTTCGCCCGGGTCGCAGCTACATAGAGCAGACGGTCAGTTTCCGCATTCATGAACTCGCGCTCCCTCTCGGCATGCCGGGTCCAACCCACAGGCTGGGCGACTACCTCCGAAGTGAACATATCCTTCTGTTTGGATATGGTGAAGTATCCAAGCGACGGTTCGGCTAGCCGGTCGATATGCTCCTGCGCATCGTGATCATTGTCGCCGCAAGGGCAGGCCATCATCACGATCGACGCTTCCAATCCTTTGGCCTTGTGAAGGTTCATGATTCGCACAGCGTCCGCGCTTCCTGAGAACAGGCTCGCGGCTTCCAGACTTTCTGAATCTGTTAGCCTATGCAGCCATTCGGTAAGCGCCGGCCATTCAATGGATGCTTCCGCATCTCCTTGGAGCACCTCCAGCAGCTTGATCAAAGTTCCGCTGCGGATTGCGCCGGAATCACCTACTGCTGCTGCAGCGACAAGGCCAATGTCATCGATGATTCTCGTAAAAGCGGACAACGCCGGCAGGGCTTTGACCCATTCCATATATTGACGAAGCTTATGAAGTACCTGATCCACTTTTACGCTTTTCACGGAGAGTCTAGCCGGGTCCGCAATAGTATGTAGGCTAATACTGCCACCTTCTTGACAGTAATGATATAAGGCATCATCACTCAAACCGAACAACATACCTCGAAGAACCGCCAACAGAGGTACACGGTCGGTAGGGTCATTTAACGTTAAAGCCAACTGGTAAAGAACCCGCAGCTCTTCAAAAACGACCAGGCTGCCAGAAGTATCCGACACGATACCATACTTCTCAAGCTGTCCCGCATACAAGCTGATGAACTTGCGGAATTTGAGCAAAATCAGGAAATCGCCTGGTCGCGCTGGACGGGAAATCGGCTTTCCCTCATCGTCGGTCTTGTCATGGATGAGAAGTCCGCCACCACAGGCCCAAGCAACAAATTGCGCGATTCGTTCCGCATCATAGAGGGCAATATCAACTTGTCGGTCTCTTTCTTGCTTAGGCACAGTCAGGGTATAGACACCATGCAGCGCAGTCCTACCCCCAGGGTTTGGATGTTGGGTTATCATCTCGATAAATGGTGCCTGGCATTCGGACTCTTCCCCCTTTAATGTAAATTTGCTTTCAAAAGCATAGTTCACGAAGTCCCCAATCGCCTTAACTGAACGAAAGTTGCGAGTTAATTGAAGCACCTCTCCGCATTGTTCAATCCGTTGTTTCACGAAATTATAGGTCGAGATGTCGGCCCGGCGAAATCGGTAAATAGATTGCTTGGGGTCACCAACCACAAACAGGGAACCATGACGTGGCAGCTGCTTCCGCCAATTCCACTCCGCTTCATTAGATCCCGTTAGAAGCATCATCATTTCCGCTTGAATAGGATCCGTATCTTGAAATTCGTCTACAAACAGCCTGCTGTATCGTTTCCCAAAATATGTTCTTACTTCGGGGTAGGTTCTGAGCAATTCCGCAGCTTTCATGAGCAGATCCTGAAAGTTCAGCTTGCCTGCCTCCATGCGCTTTTGTGTGCAATACCGGATTGCAGGAAGCACAAAAGCAATAAGCTTGGGATGGAGAAACTCTCTCCATTCCTGTAAGAATGGACGCAAGATATATGTCTGCCAGTCGTGAAACTGTTCCTTGAATTGCTTTGCCATCTTCGGGTCGGTCCAGCGGTTCAAGGTCACGCTCAAGTTACGGTCAAACAGCTTCGCCAAAATTAGCATGTTGATATCGTCTGCCATATTTTTATTTCGTATATGGCCCACAGCATCGCGGATTGTTTTCTGCAAAACATCCCAATCCTTCGCCGGCTCCATGGTTGGAATGTAAGGGGACGCTTCCTCTAACAGTGGAAACAGTGAATCTCTTAATCGGTCAAAACCAGGCCTCGCCACCTGTTCCGTATAGATTTCCACATCCTCATACTCCGCAACGCGGTTATATACCGCCCGCAAGTCCTCCACGTTGACCTGTAGAGCTGCCAAAGCTTCGATGGAAGCTTCTGCACACCACGACGCTGCTTCACCTTGGGCCCCCTCTTCTGCTTGGGTCTTCTTTCCACCCTCACTACGCATTTCATCCAGATAGTCATCCCAGCACTGATCCCGGAATTCTTGGTCCTGCCGATCATCCATTTCCTGAAAAGAAGGATCGAGCTTGGCCTCGATAGGACGTTCTCTTAGAAGCCTTCCGCAGAAAGCATGAATGGTACCAATAAAACATTCCGGTATTTGTCGAAGGGCTTCCTCCAACGCATCCCGCTCCACACCCTGCGGAGCTCTGGCACACTCCTGCTCGAGCTTGATACGAAAGCGTCCCATTAACTCAGAAGCCGCCTTGTTCGTAAACGTTATGGCAGCAATGTCACGAGCCTGGGCTTTGCGTGTACGAACCAAGGCAATCATCCTACCGATGATGGAAGTTGTTTTGCCAGACCCCGCTCCTGCTTCTACCATAAATGTGGTATCCAGATCCGACCCGATTCGCAAGCGAGCATCATCATCATCCTGTGTCACAAATTGTTTAAACAAACCGGTTCACCTCCAAGATACGCTCAAGCCGATCCGCATTCCCGGGTGCACTTCTCTTGTCCAAAAACTGCTCTGAATGAGAGCCACAAACGGAGTTATAATCGCACCATGTACATCCTATGGGATCGATTGCAGGCGGATAAAGCCCTGTTCTCATGGATTCCATCATGTTATAAAGAAGTGACTCCAAGTCTTCGCGGCGGTTTTGCGGCCGGCTCACTTCCTCTCCCATCCCACGTTCAGTGGGAAAATAATAAGCAGATGCCACGATCTGAGCCTCCGGATCAAAGCCTGTCTCTTTCATCCACTGTTCGACAGCCAGACCATACAAAGGTAGCTGCAGCTGTGTCCCTCTGGAAAAGCATTCATTCTGTTTGTATTTCCTTGGGTTGCCTGTCTTGTAGTCATATATTTTGTAGTGGTGAGGTGCTACTCGATCCACGCGGTCCACGAATCCTTTTATCGGGATGGATAATTCATTGCTGAATTCGAGTACTAATGGCTTCCCTTCTCTATGCAGCTGCAGCTCTGTAAAAACAGGAATAGAAGTCCGCCGCTGTTCACTAAGGTAGAAAATGTTGACGTCCTTGCGTATACTCTCCGCTTCCTTATGTAAGATATGCATACTTGGAGCTGGCACTTCCTTCGCATATTGCCTTAACACTTCTTCTGTTATTTCGTTTAAAAATGTAAGGTCATGACCCAAGGAACCATTAAGATCGGTACGACGACCCTTCGAATCTATCAAATACTGATCGAATATTTCGTGAAGCAGACTTCCTCGCTGCATGGCATCCAACCACCTCGTACGGTCATAAAGAGCAACCTCCTTAGCCCGAACTCCAATAATTTCCTGATAAAAGAACTTCTTGGGGCATCTGCCGTATAGCTCCAGCCTACTAGCGCTAAAGGCAGATCCACCAAAGGTATGCTCGTCTCCTGGAAGCCGCACAGGATGTAAATTGGTTTCGATCAAGCCATCGTAAGCGGAGAATTCCAGATTTTCTCTAGATAGCTCAGCATTGTTCCCATCCATTAACGAGCCATAGTAAGCATAAACGAAAGCTTGTCCAGCCTTAATTCGGGAGTTATTCGTTACAAGCGACCGCAGCCATTGCTCGCTCGCGTCAACGGACAAGCCAGCTTTACTTCGGAAGAATCGGACAGGCTCTTCCATGCTCTGAACCATAGCTTCATAGTCTGCATCTGTCTGCAGCGTCTTACCACGAAACATTTGAAGCATTTCATAGGCGGGCATATGCTCCCGATGGTCCACGATATCATAAGAACAGAAACTCAATGTGCAGTCGCCGCGAATCATACCCATTCGAACATCCCGTTCTTCGACCTGACGTTGTGCAAGCTCTATGCTTTGATCCATATCAGGGCTTATTCTAGCCCGTTCTTCATCAAGCAGGAGGGGATCCTGACGTACGGATAACGACCAATTCTTTTCGGCCATACCTATGATAAACGTATAAGGCCTTCCC
This sequence comes from Paenibacillus baimaensis, assembly GCF_025567575.1. Lineage (NCBI taxonomy): Bacteria > Bacillati > Bacillota > Bacilli > Caryophanales > Paenibacillaceae > Paenibacillus > Paenibacillus baimaensis. The sequence goes on from NZ_JAOQIO010000110.1 coordinate 51,487, forward strand.
GTTTGCCCGCCCGATGAGAGCGAAGTCACATGTATTCGTCCCGGTGATGGGGTCTCTTTCGATTGAATTCGCAGCCCTTCCAGTCCTTCCTGAACATATCGCAATGCCAGCTTGCTGTTCATAGTAAGCTCATCGGCCATATGAAAAGATTGTTCCAAACTCTGAAGGCCACTTAGGACTTGATCGTCACTATCCTCATTTAGAACTACATACGTTTCCAAGAAGCTAATCAGCGTATGGATCAACATCGCTGGCGATGATAGGGTTTGCTCGGTGAGTGGTTGGAACAAATGCTCAAAAAAACGATGGAGTATTTTCAAAAGAGCGCTTCTGGCTTCATTCTGATTACCTACTATCAGCATTTGTTCCTTTGAGGTATCAGTTTCCATCGCTTGTCCCCATAATCGATAACGTTCTTGACCCCAGCCTATTCCTGAGCGCTCCAGCTCGCCAATCACATTAGAGGAGGTTATTTCCATTTGTTGCTCATCCCTTAGTCGGATGACTCCTTGCTTGAGTGCGGATAGTAGAGAATCCAGATGATAGCCGGACTCCAGCCATTCCAAATATAGCTTCGCTGCTTTCCCTGCATTCGTGATGCCGATCGGCAGACCATCCGAGAAGGTACATGCTATTTGTGTAGTTGTTGTAACTGTATAAACAGCTGCAGCGCGTTTCTCATAATCTGAAGCTATGATCTCTACCTGGTCCCATGAGATGCCCTTTTCCATGATACGTCGGACGACCTCGCGTACTTCAGCCAATGAACCTAGGGAATGGAAAAATTCGGTCCGTTCAACAGGAAAAGAAGAATCTGCGCTCATGAACTCATGTCCGCTGTTCAAAGCGATATAAACGCCTCCGGTGAGCGATTCCAGAAAGCTTTTTCCGACCAACGATGTCCTAATTGCATATTCATCTACGATAATACAATCGTTCGTCGGAGAAAGCTGCTTGACATACGGCAACAGACCAGCCAGATCAACAAGCCGATTACGGACCAGTTCCGCTTCATATCGTGAAAGTAGTTCTTTCACAAATATGCCTTTTTCCCTATTTTCAAAAACGTCAGAAGTTAGCTCAGCCGCTTTTATCAAGGCTCCTCTGAGATCCAAGACTGCCTGGTGAAATGCCTTGGTAAGCCCAGGTGTTAAAGCATTTCCCGTTAAATAGGTAAAGCCCGTATCCTCGGTCAATTCCTGAAGCAGCTTGACAACGATCCACCTGGATTCCGAATCTGATACATATCGAAATTTAATCTTGGCGAGGAGCAGCTTACACCTATCAAGTGCCCACCTATCCAGAACTCTTACCTCGGTGTTTAACACTGGACCATATTGTCTGCTTACCTGTTCCAACCACTGATGGCCTTGAGCATGGCTTGTTGTAAGCAATATCTTACGCTGCATCGGATTTCGTTTGATGATTTCATGTAAATGACTAATTCTCGATAATGCCCTCAGAGTTCATCCCTCCATCCCAACAGCTTAAGCCTCATACAGCTGCTTCCATCGTTCCAGCTTGTCACGCATGATTTCCCTGTAAGATTCGGGCTCCAAAATCTCAGCATCCGGTCCGTACTGGCTCAACCAATTAAGAAACTCCCGGTCATGGTTTAGCGTAACTTCAAAGAGCAGGCTGCCATCCTTCTGAGGAGTCATTTTCGGCTTTGTAAAAAGCTCCTCTTCCTTGACATACCGAGCTGCATCCGGGTGAAACCGGACTTTAAAGCGAATATTTTGTTTGCCGCGCTCGATGGACCATGTGTTTTTCATGTAGGATTTTAAATTGAATTCACTCTTATCAAAGGCTTGGTCCAGCAGCCGAACATCACGAAAACGGCTGATACGGAATGTCCTGATATCCTTGGCGTTGTGACAAAATCCAATGATATAGAAGCGATTATCCCTGGGAATCAAATAATACGGATCGATGTCTCTTTGCGACTGCTCATCACGTCCCTGCGAATAATAGACCGTGCGGATCGTATGCTGCGATATGATCGCTTGGATGATGTCGTACAAAGACGTTTGGCCATCCTTCCGATTAGCTGGAGTCCCAAGCTGAATAACATCTGCGACATCTTGCACGATATTTCTCCTCTTGGATTTCTCCTTGTGATGGGCACCCATAACCTTCTCATAGGCAGAGTCGAAACCTTCGGGAATAAGCGGTTTGATCGGCTCTAGCACAGAAGTCAGCAAGGAAAAAGCCAGTGCCTCCTGCTCCGTCCAATCAAGGGGATACAAGGAAAAGTTGCTGATGAAGGCATAGCCTTTTCCGTGGCCAAGATTAGTGACGGGAATATGCATTGCGCTTAGCGCATCCAGATCGCGGTAAATGGTACGTTCAACAGTTTCACAGCGCTCGGCTAATTCCCTGGCCATAATGCCAGGTTTGGATTGGATCAGGTTAATGATTCGCATTAGACGAATCAAACGTTCAGGCATAGTTAGTTCGCTCCTTCATCCATTGGGGAAAATGCTCGAATTATGTATAATATAGTAATTTCGACCCAGGTTTGGGATACTCCTGCTACTTCTTTCTTTTCATTTGGCGATACTTTTGCTCATATAAGGATTTCCTCGTATTACTGGAGTAGGGGAATTGTTCCAGATGGCTGTAAAGCATTTGTGCCTCTTCGCGAAGTTCAACCGAATCTGATATAACAGCGTATGCCAGCATAGAATCAGCTTGCTTCTGCAGCAGCTTTTTACCGGCTTCCTCATCCCCATTATCGAAAGCGGAAATGGCATTTTCGATGGCTACTGCCGATTCAGTGATTTTGATTTGTTTGTCCACATGAGGATTGGCAGGAAGGTTAATCAACTCTATGTCGTTGGTACATACAATTTCGACGCTAACCTGTACCTTGCAAACTTTTGCCCCTTCCGTGACATCAACGTAGTCCCACTGGACTTGGAGTATTTCATGTTTTCCAGAAGTGTGCGGGTGACAGGAGAGTTCAATGAGGATTGACTTGGTCTCTTGATCAAAAACATCTCCCAATGAGAGCTTCAAACCTGTTTGTGTGCTTTCTGTTTTGTACACGTAAATATGCAGGATTTGAGTGATTTCTGAGGGATTTATGGTCAGCTTCACATTCTGGGCAACTACCGATAATAAACCGTCTAGTTCCTTGGCGAAGATATCAGGAATGCTCTCTGATTTCTCAATGAAGTAGAAATTGCCTCCCCCATTATCCGCAATACCCTCCATTAATTCCTCGTCGAATCCGTTGCCGACACCCATGGTCGTAATGCCTATCCCCGCGCTTTGAAACTCTCTGGCTATAGACTGCAGCTTGGTACGATCTGTAATTCCTTCATTGGCATGGCCATCGGATAAAAGGATCACACGGTTAATGCTGCCGTCCTTTTTCCCTTGTACCACGTATTGAATCCCCTGAAGCAGCCCTCCGCTCAAATTCGTAGAACCGCCGGATCGAATGGTTTCAATTTGCTGTTTCATCACGTCTTTGTGAGAAATACTCTGTGGAGTAAATACAGTGCTAACCTCATCATCAAAAGCAACCAGGCTCAGCTGGTCTTGCTTACTCATTTGTTCGGTAACGAATTGACAGGCCTTCTTACTGTAAGCGAGCGGGGCTCCGCTCATGGAACCGCTGCGGTCCAATACCAATGATACATTCATAGGTGCTCTTTCCATATTCAATCCTGCGTTTCCTTTCATTTCTAGAAGCAGGTACGCCCGCTCTACGCCTCCGGTTGGCCAGTACTCTTTGTTCCAGGCATAAGTTGTTTGAATGTGTGAAGTCATATGCTCAGCATCCTCTCTTTTAAAGTATCTGATAAGAATGTAGCATATGGTTTGGGCAACTGAATGTCAGGGAATACAAGTTCGTATCTGTTCAAAAAGGGGCAAACAAATAAATCGCCACTTTGCTTCCTTTTAAGAAAGTACGTGGCGATCACAAAATTTTATTTACGGGTACTTTTCAGAATGGCAACAAGTCGATCAACCGCCTGCTGTTTTAAGCTTTGATCCAATCGCCATCTGAAAGGATGGGCAAAATATCCTTGCTTGTCTGAAGCAAATACAAGTTTGTTATGGTGCTTATTCCCCCAATTGTTTAACCTTTGTACGTGTTCCGATAATATATTATTTAGAAAACCCATTATGACAAAGGAAGAGTTTTCGCATTGTTCATGAAAATGTGCCTCTCGGTATACTGGACTTTCATATAATACGGATGTATCCATTCCGTCAGCCTCAAATAGATTAATGATAGCTTGGTGATAATTCTGGATTTTCTCTCCGTCTGGCTCCACAACTGATGTGATGTTGTAAATTGACAGATATCCCTTTAGCTCGTAGCCTTGGACTTGATCACAGGATTTTTTTACGACTTCAATAATATTTTGCATGGTGGTATCCGGTGCATCTGTACCATCAATAATATCCTCCGAACCTTCTCCTCGTATAAAACAATCCCATTGATCATGACTTTTTAATCCATAAGAACCCGGATTAGTCATAAAAACGGTTCCGAGTAAAAGATCGTCATCGGTAAATATAATTCGTGTGTCCGTTCTTAACTTGATTATCCCAGTCTGGTGTTTGATCCTGCGCATGGTTGCATATACTTGTTCTGGATATCTTCTATTAGCCCTCATATACCACCTCTTAATTTTGTAATCCTTAGTAATTGTATATGTGCAGAAGCGTATTAGGAAAACCAATTGTACAATTTGCCTGTACCCAAAACTGGAGAACTAGATTTAACGCTTTCAAAAAAATTCGACTTGCTGTCGTAATTAGCTCTCAATCCGATACTCTGCAGAATAAGGGTCAAGAAGTACATCGTCCGTTTTAAAAAGGGTACAATTGATTAAAGAAATAACCCGAAACATACCTACTTTAGTGTAGGATGACTCGAGTTATGGCAAATCTAATTGGCTTCGAATAGGCAAGACCCACTTTGGCAGTTTAGGATCTTGGTATTTCAACTTACCGTTATCTGCTTCAAGAACGATCTCCCCATTCAGAGCGCTATTGTCGACGACGAGTAAGTAATTCACCAAATCCAAATGATTAAGCAGATTTTGAATTGAAGAATGATGACGATGCAATATGTCCTTGGAAGGGATGTGATGACCTCCGTTTCGAACACGAATGGCAACACGCTCAATATTTAAATTCGGATCTCCGAGACCGACATAAAACATGGTAATTTCAAAGTTATTCGCTCTTGCTTCCTGCATGAGCCGTATCACATATCCACCAGACAAAGTCGTTTCAATCGAAAAATCCCGATGATTTCTTATACATTCTCGAGCTAAGCGGATCGCTTCCTTCCCAGCAGAAACCCGAGATGTTTCAGGCTGTAATGGATTGATACGCCGCGCCAAAGCATCCGGATCAATATTCACACTAATCCCTATTCGATCAATGATTAAATTACGAATCGTGCTTTTTCCGCTGCCATTGTTTCCAGCAAAAACAAACATCGTTGGCTCAGACATATTCTTGATTCTCTGCTGGTAGAACTTCCTTTACCCCATCCGCATACTCCTTCACTAATTTGCCCTCTATATCTTTGTAAACAACATAAGTTCCATTCGCTTTGGCGTCAAGCTTTGCCCGTTCTCCAGTTAATTTAATTAGCTTCTTTAAATCGCCATTTCTTTCCATACCTGACACCTCCATTTCTTTTCAGAATACCATGAAAAATGGATATTTGCATTCGATTGATACCAACATCGGGTCGTTAATCCTATAACACAACTTCATTCCGCAGTTAACGCACCTACCACTTTGGCAATGCTCTTTAGAATGATAGTTTGCTAGTCCATCCATTGGCGTGGGCTCTTATAAATCAATAGGAATTTGTTTCCTTTATATAACCGAATTAATCCTGCTGCTGGCTGAACAGTAAGACAAGTACCTGCTACGATCAAAACATCTGCTTGTTTCATAAAGTTTTTGCTTTAAGCTGCCCTCTCTGCTCAAGCTTCACTAAAGCTTCGTGAGCCAGATTAGGCTTCGTATCTGGATAAATCATTTTGGATTCATAAAAGTTATACAACGCCCCCGTCCGTTTCATGAAAAAATCACGGCTTAGCATCTCTTCAGGAGTATAGCTCTCGTCCGTTCCAGCGTTATATAATCCATCAGCGGATTGAAAGTCAGGAATCCCGCTCTCTGTTGAAGTACCAGCCCCTCCGAAGAAACCGATGTTGCTGCTCTCGTCCACCATTTGCTTTAATTCATTAAAGTTCATACCTAACCCCTCTTTCCTATGATACTGCAACAAAGAGAATCGCAAATTGGGATGAGTTACAAGGATGGCGGCATCAAAATCGGCCAAATCCTTAAGAGCAATTCCAGTTGCACCGCAATGCTAAAGACCCCTCATGAAGTTCAAAATTTCTCATTCAATTCATATTCTAATTAAAATCAAGATGGATATCAGATATCAATTCAAAAGTTTGCATTGAATTCCCCTAAATCGCAGCTCTTATTAAATCATACCACAAGCCCAATAAGAGTAATCAAATTTTCAATTCACAATAATCTATGTTTATCGTAATAAGTATCCTCCAAAATGTTTATGGGCATAATTGTAATATGTTTTTTCGTCCTAGAGGGAGATGTCTTAATGGCAAGTTTAGAAAAACGCGGGGCAAACTCATGGAGATTAACGGTAACCGCAGGAAAAAATGCCTTAGGCAAATATATTCGCCATGGCAAGACTGTTCGCTGCCGGACAAAAAAAGAAGCTGCAATCGAACTCGCCAAATTCCAAATCGAGGTTGAGGCCGGTGCTTACATTGCACCTGAAAAATTAGAACTCCATGCTTTTATTAATGAATGGCGGGAGAAGTATGCAGTTAAAGAACTCGAAACGAAAACACTATCCATATACCTCAGAATATTGGATAAGCGCATTCTTCCTGTGATCGGGCATTTGCGATTAGATCAAATCAAACCGTTACACATAGCTTCACTACTTAGTGACCTTGGCAAAGAAGGAAGCAGACAGGACGGAAAAAAAGGAATTCTTGCTTCGGGAACCGTTCAAGTTGTCTATCGGGTAATGAAAAATATCTTTAAAAGGGCGGTCGAATGGAGGGTAATTAAATCTAATCCTGTGGCTGATGTAAAAGCACCTAAAGTTGTACATAAAGAAAGTGAAGTTTACGATGAGGATGAAATTCAACTACTATTTCAGGCTATGCAACACGAGCCATACCATTGGCGTATGATGATCACACTTGCGCTGACCACAGGTCTTCGCCGCGGCGAATTGGTTGGCCTCGAGTGGAAGCATGTTGATTTAGTACAAGGAACCATTCATGTGAAGCAAAGTATTTCAGATTTCATTGATGGTAAACCTAACATTAAAGAACCTAAGACCAAAAAGTCCACACGTAAAATTAATTTATCCGATGCTGTATGGGAAGAGCTAAAGGATTATTACGAGTTCTGCAAACAAGAGTGGGACAAATTAGAGGAGACCCGAGACAACAATCATTTATTTGTGTTCTTCAACCAGTACGGAAAAGCATTTTACCCGGAAAGTCCATATCTGTGGTTTCGGAGTTTCTTAAAGAAGCACCAATTAAGATACATCAAGTTTCATGATCTACGTCATACGTCGGCTACTTTGTTAATTAACAAAGGCGTTCATGCCAAAATTATTTCAGAGCGACTCGGACATGCCAACATCACCACGACCATGAACATATACGGCCATGTCTTAGCGAAAGCTGATAAAGAAGCTGCCAATAAGTTTGACCAGATTATTAACTTTAAAAACCGAAAAGAAGCATAAGAACCCGAACGACTTTAAAGTCGCTCGGGTTTTGTTTTATAATCTTAACATTAGGCACTATAACAGTTTGATGAAAACAGGCCTATTTTAGGCTAATTTATGATGTTTTGCGGTCTTTTCCGTACGTTTCTGATGAGTTTTAACACCAATTTAACACCAACTTCTAAATTCAGCATCTGTATTACCATTTTATAAAGCTGTTATACTAACCATAAATCCTTATATATCAAGGGTTTATTAAAACTGTATCATTTCTCACAAGCACTGTTACGACTTCCACATGCACCGTATGCGGAAACATATCCACCGGCTGCACCTCCACCGTCCGATACCCGCCATCCTCAAGCACCCTTAAATCCCTCGCCAGCGTCGATGGATTACAGGATACGTACACCACGCGCTTCGGCTGCATCTCCAGAATCGTCGATAGCAGAGCCGCATCGCAGCCCTTGCGCGGCGGGTCGACCACGATGACGTCGGGGCTGATGCCCTGACGACGCCACTCGGGAATGACGACCTCGGCTGGGCCGGCTTCGAACTGAACGTTGCTAATGCCGTTCAGCAGCGCATTGCGCCGCGCATCGTCGATAGCTTCCTCGACGATTTCGACGCCGTATACCTGGCGCGCACGCTGCGCCAGGAAGAGCGAGATCGTGCCGATGCCGCAGTAGGCATCGATCACCGTCTCTTCGCCGCTCAAGCCGGCGAATTCGAGTGCCTTGCCGTACAGAACCTCCGTCTGTACGGGATTCACTTGAAAAAACGATCGCGCGGATATCGCGAATCGGATATCTCCGATTGTATCGTAGATTACATCGTCGCCCCACAGTACTTTTGTCTGCTCACCGAAGATAACGTTCGTTTGTTCTCTGTTCACGTTCTGGCAAATACTCTTGATGCTGGGAATCGCCGCACGAAGCAGGCCCACGAGTTCATCCTTGTGCGGGATGTCATGACCATTGGTAATCAGGACAACCATAATATCTCCGGTATTAAAGCCATAGCGGGCTACGACATGACGCAGCAGACCCTTATGGGTTTCTTCGTTATACGGACGGATACCCAGCTCGCGGGCGATCCGCTTAACCTCGGACACGACGCGGTCGTTATTCTCCTGTTGGATCAGGCATGCCTCCATATCGATGATACGATGAGTACCTTGTGCATAAAAGCCGCCAACTAATCCGCCTTCCATAACCGCAGGCACAGCTTCGCCACTGCCGCTCAAGTCCAAAGCGGGCTGAGCGCCAGCTAGTCCGATAGGTACCTGTGCTTTATTGCGATACCTCCACGGATCGTTCATACCCATCGCTGCATGAACGACGATGCCTCCGTCATCGTCAGCCTCGTTCTCTCCGATCCCAGCCACCTTGAGCTTCCCGATCCGCTCCAGATTGTCGACGACAAGCTGACGCTTGAAGCGCAGCTGTGCCTCGTAGCTTAAGTGCTGCAGCTGACAGCCGCCGCACTGCACATAGATGGGACAGGGAGCCTTGATGCGATCTGGGCTGGACTTCACAATTCGCAGCAGCTTCGCGTAGCCGTACTGCTTTTTCAGTTTCATCACCTTAACAAGCGCTCGCTCGCCCGGAAGCGCACCTTTAATAAACAGGGTGAAGCCATTCACGCGGCCTACCCCTTCCCCTTCATGTCCGATGCCGACGATCTCTGCCTCATACTCTTCGTTCCTGGCAACCGGCAAATCCGCTGTATCCACACTTGGCGCAGTTCTGTTGTTTAATCCCCGATTCGAATTCGGGCGAGCACCTGGGCTACCCACTTTACTCGCATCCTTGCCGGATCGATCTTTTTTATAGCCACTTTTGCCATTCTTTCTGTTCATATCCGTTCACTCCATGTTTGTATTTCCTGATTTGCACGGCAAGAGCCTGTCCATTGTAAGTAAACCAGTGAAGCATGCTCACCCTTACTTATCTATTGAACAGACTCTTTGTGCGACTTAAATCATTGCCCATATACGTAATTCCCGCTCGAATTACTTGTATACCGATAATCCACTCTGATCCACGAAGATTTGTACATGGGAGGGCAGGTTTGTAAACGTGCATGGCAGCGTTCCGCCGAATTCACCATCCAAATTAATTTGTACGTAATCCGGTGAGCTGACCTGGATCGAACGTGTTTGCAGGTAAATAATATTAGGATCTCCCAGATGTTCACCACGCAGCGCTAATGACACGACGCGGATAAACTCGGCGAGATTACACTTTTTGAGAATCAGCACATCGAACAATCCGTCATTCAGGGAAGCGTCCGGCGCCAGTCGCTCGAAGCCACCGACAGAGTTGCTATTGGAGATAAGGAACAGCATGACCTCTTCATGAAAATCATTATCATCTGTACGGATGTAGAGCTCAATCGGGCTTAAGCGAGGCAGCTTTTCCAGACCCTTCATATAATAAGCCATTTGGCCGATCATCGTTTTCAGCTTGCTGGGCACTTCATAAGTCAGCTCTGTCAAGGAGCCGCCACCCGCGATATTAATAAAATACCGTTGATCCATTTTGCCAACATCGATGTATTGTGCATGCTGCTGCAGGATCACGTCAACCGCACCTTCCCAGCTGCGCGGAATATTGAGCGCCCGGGCGAAATCATTGGTCGTTCCCAGCGGGAGAATACCGATGGGAGGCCGGTATGCCTTCTCGGCTACGCCGTTGATGACCTCGTACAAGGTACCATCCCCACCCGCCGCGATAATAATATCGAAGCCGCGTTCGACTGCATCAGCCGCAGCCAGTGTAGCGTCGCCCTCGCCGATCGTCGCATGAGTGGAGGTTTCGATCCCGCCGCGTTCGAGCTGCTGCAAAATTTCCGGCAGACGTTTTCTCATTTCCTCTCTGCCAGAGGTTGGATTATATATTAATCTTGCACGTTTGGCCATTCCTTAATCACCCGTTCACATATATTGCAATCCTTACGTTTCCAAAAAGGAGCCGTTTGCTGCTCAATCCACCTTGGCAACAGCGGATGAGGAAGCAACGACCTCCCATTATATTGATAAGTATATCCTTGCAGCCGCTCAGGAATGACCTCGTTTGTAAAATATCCCTCACTGAGAAAAAGTGGTACCACCAGCACCGTATGGTCTGGTTTCAGCTTGCGCCAACGATCCATTTTGGCTGGAATCTGGTTGGGCAGCAGCATCGCTACATCCACCTCATCAAAGCCTCCACATTCTTTTAACCTTGAAGCCAGCTTCTCTAAACCTCTGCGCCACAGAAGATGAAAATTCCGTTCTATACTGCCATGACCGACCAGCAGCACAATCTCCTGCGAAGGAGCTGCTGACAGCGGCTTCATTTTTTCATACAATATTTGAGCAATAACAGGATCATCATCAATCGGTCCTGTAAAATGAATGACGGCCCGAATAGCAAAGGGTGTCATATCCGTCGGAAGAATCGGTTCAGGCTTAACGCCAAGCGCATAGCTGATTTCGTCGATATGTGTGCTTCCTGAGGAAATAAATAACGGCACCACGATAATATCTGTTACACCCAACGACTCCAGATGCGTAATTCCATCCTGAATGAGCCTACCCTCGACAATTTCTAGAAAGCTGGAAAACACCGGTATCCCCGTCGGTACCTGCACCGCATTGACGGCCTCGTCAACCAGTCGAACCCAATGCTCACTGCGCGAGCCATGGCTAATAACCAATACACCATACGTGACCAAAGGCCTACCCCTCTCTCGTAACAAAAAAGAAGCGCTTCGGTGCCCCTCCGTTAATTTTGCCGCTGTTTCTTCTATTATAGCACAAATCTACCCATCCCAAATAGGTAAACATGCCAATAGTCGCATCCGGTGGTAAGTTGCTGAATCATGAGAAGCTTCGTGTGCAACAAAAAAAGGAGTCTGCCTCAGCAGCCCCCTATCCTGTGGCAAAGCGACTTAAGCCAGCCTTCAACATCCAATCGCTCAAAAGTCAGACTATGCGTTCCCTGAACTCTGATTGAGTAATCCAGCCTGTTCACAGCAACTGTTCTGATCCTAAGCTTGGTTTGCAGCCAAGTGAGCAAGTCTAGCAAGTCTGTCTGATTCAGCGTCCTATACGCTCCAAAGCGAGCTTATAACCGTCATTGCCATAATTCAGGCAACGCTTAACCCGGGAAATTGTCGCCGTACTGGCACCCGTCTCGGCTTCGATCTGGTTATATGTGTTGCCCTTACGCAGCATTCTGGCGACCTCAAGCCGCTGGGACAAGGATTGAATTTCATTGACTGTACACAAGTCATCAAAAAAAACGTAACACTCTTCCACATCTTTTAATGTCAAAATCGATTCAAACAGTTGATCGATCGCTTTGTCGTTTAGCTTTTTCAATTGCATGTTCATTCAACCCCTTGATGGTCTTCTAAAATCCTATAATGGATGTATTCGACATGCGCTGTAAAATTCCTTCCTTTAGGTTAGCAATACGTTACTCTTTTTATGCGTTAATGGGCTAAAATCAGGAAAAAAACCAAAAAACCGTGACAGGAGTCCAATCCATCCATTCGCCTACCACATAAACTACATAAGGGCAATCGTCTATAACCAAACCAAAAAAGGAATGTGAATCCGGTGAGCATACAAAGACCACCTATAGGAAATCGAGGCGTGAATACCCGCAGCTTCACACAGCAACCTCCATCCTATTCTTTGGGGACACAGCTTCCCAATCCGTATCCGGGGATCGGCACCAACTCCTACACACCACAGCCCCAGTATACGCCTCAGGTAGTGCAAGCAGCACCAACTCCGCCAGCAAGTGGTGGGGGCGGAGCACTTAGTAAGCTGACTTCTTTCTTCGGCGGAGGCGGTTCAACCGGTTCAGGAGCAGCTGCAGGGGCCGGCAGCGCAATCAATATTGCTCAAATGAAGCAAATATTTGATCGTCTTGGTGGAATCGATGGCATTATGGACACCATGGGCAAGGTGCAAAAGATGGTCCAGAGCGTACAGCAGATGGCACCGCTCGTTAAGGTACTGATGGGCTCTTTCGGTAAAAAGAAAAAGGATGGCGATAGCGATGCCCCGCTTCGCCGCCGACGTCGTAAACGCACCAACGGCAAGAACACAAGTAAAAGCCGCGGCAAGCGTCGCAAAGCACGCTAACCAAGATCGCACTTTCATACCGTCGTTCTCCCCACCCTCTCTGCTGAAGGAACATCCGTAAAGCTGCATGACACAAAATCAGCTGCTCCCAGATAACCGGGTGCAGCTGATTTGTTGTGGAGCCACTAAAGCCTCGTAATATAAAACTAATCTTACTCTTTTGCCTTGATCGGCTCCAAAGGCTGGCTGTTGCCATACTTCGGATACTCACGAGTTGTCGGAGCAGCCCAGTAGACACCGTTACGGATAACACGGCGCACCTGCTCATTATAGTAAGTAGGGTAAGATTCATGGCCTGGGCGGAAGTAGAAAATCTTGCCTTGTCCGCGGTGGAAGGTGCATCCGCTGCGGAACACTTCTCCACCCTCAAACCAACTGACCAGGATCAGCTCGTCCGGAGCTGGAATATCAAAGTGCTCGCCGTACATTTCCTCCTGCTCAAGCTCAATATATTCACCGATACCTTCGACGATCGGATGACCCGGGGATACGACCCACAGACGTTCCTTCTCGCCCGCTTCTCTCCATTTCAGATCGCAGGAGGTACCCATCAATTTTTTGAAAATTTTGGAGAAGTGACCTGAATGCAGAACGATCAGGCCCATTCCATGCAGCACGCGATTATGTACACGCTGTACAATCTCATCCTGTACATCGCCATGCGCCTTGTGTCCCCACCAGATCAGCACATCCGTATTGTTCAAACGCTCCTCGGTCAAGCCATGCTCTGGCTCATCGAGTGTCGCATAAGACACATCCAGCTCCGTTCCCAAACCCTCACCGATTACTTGATGTATGCCATTCGGGTAGACAGCACGTATTGCTTCATTTTCCTGTTCATGACGAAATTCATTCCATACGGTAACACGCAGCTTTTGACTCATTGGGATTGTAGCCTCCATATCGATTGGTTTGTAATATAACCTGTATTATATAGGAATATACCCATAAAATGATATGCTCAAAACTGTGTGTTCTTTATTCAAAAACGCCATCGCCCCATCAAATCATGCTATACTAATCTATACATACAAACAAATCGACTATCCAATACTGGTATCGTTGATCGGTTAAATTTTGGAGGTAGCATCCATATGTTCATGGCTCCGGAGCAAGAAACAGAAGTTCACAATGAGCTGGTCGATTATCAAAATCCGTTACTTCGTTTGAAAATATGGCGAATTACAGATGACGATGCGGTCATGATAAGTGAAGATACGAGCAAATCCCCCGCGATCGTTCCTCCATCCAAATATCGTTGGCATTATCATAAGGAAGTTGAATTCCTCGCCATCATTGATGGCTCGCTCAGCGTGCAGACGAAGCACGATATTCGAGTGCTGCAGAGTGGGGATGTCCATGTGCTGGGCAGCTCACAGCTTCATCGCACCAAGAAGGAAAGTGCGGAGCCGTTTAATTATTTGGTGTGCCAGTTTGATCTGGCTCAGCATTTTGACGAAAGTATAATGCCGTATTTGCATTATTTCAGTGAAATCCGCCGCCCGCTTGGGCTTCTTAACTATGTGTTCTGTGAGCATGCTGATATACAAAAACAGGCACATGATATTATTATGGACATTTTTACAGAATCACAAACCAAACAAAAAGGCTGTGAGCTTGCCATTACGGCTTCCATTCGGCGCTTACTCCTGCTTCTTCTCCGAAATGATACACGTGGTATGCTGCATGGCTCGGAACGGGATGAGCTGACACGCCTGCAGCCAGCGCTGGATTATGTGGAGCAGCATATGGCCGAGAAAATCTCGATCGAGCAGGCATGCGCAGTACTCAACCTGAGCTATCATTATTTTATTAAATATTTTAAAAAGGTGATGGGGCTGTCCTTCGTCGATTATGTGAATTTCAAGCGCATCAAAAAAGCCGAGCGTCTGCTGCTCACCCAGGATGTCAGTATAGTAGAAGTAGGCGAGGCTGTCGGGATTCCGAATATGGCGCAATTTTATAAGCTGTTTAAACGCCATAATCACTGCTCCCCGAAGGAATTCAAGCTGCGCATGAAACTTGAATCCTGAATTTCATCGATATGTACCCAGCTACACCTCTAAAGAGACATCATTTTTCGAACAGTATAGAATATGAGGAACAACGTGCGGAGCCTTTCATGACTACAAATCATCTTTAAACCAGCTTTCATGTTTGGCCCACCCCCTCTAGTGGTAAGAACCCTAGTACAACTTAATATGGGGGAACAACAGATGACTACTCAAATCAAACTAAAAATCGCAGTGCTGTCCCTTCTTTTTCTCATCGTGTTCACCGGTCTCGGAACGGCTACTGTTGCTTGGTGCTGGAATTCTTATATGAATGTATATCGAGCTATCGATATCTCAGCACTCAGTAAGGAGCCTCCGCGTTCTACGGTTTTTTATGACGGCAACGGGGACGTTATCACCGAACTAACGAATTCGCGGATGGAATATATGCCTCTCGACCAATTTCCCAAGACGGTACAGGAAGCGGTTATTGCCGTTGAAGATGCCCGGTTCCGCGAGCATCAAGGCATCGATTTTAATGGAATCGCACGAGCCTTATACCATAACTGGAAGTCCGGGGAGACGGTTCAAGGTGGCAGCACCATCACTCAACAGCTTGCCAAGACTTTGCTATTCTCGCCCGAGCAAACGTATTCCCGTAAAATCAATGAAGCTGTCGCCTCCATCAAAATCGAAAAAGAGTATTCCAAAGATCAAATACTGGAGCTGTATTTGAATTATATTTATTTTGGTGAAGGTTCTTGGGGGTTACAGCGGGCTGCAGAATCGTATTTTGGCAAACAAGCTATGGAATTAACTTTATCGGAAAGTGCTTTACTTGCTGCCATTCCAAAGTCGCCCACCAACTATTCGCCTGTGAAAAAGCCTGAGCAGGCCAAGGAACGGCGGAATCTTGTATTAAGTTTGATGGCAGAGCAGGGGCGTATTACTGAGGCTGAACGGGATAACGCCCGTAATGAAGAAATCAAGCTTGCCATTCGGACGGAGCCCAAGGTTGCCAAACATCCGTCCTATGTCGATCATGTGATTAACGAAGCCATCGACAAGTACGGCTTGACAGAACAGCAGATTTTATCCTCCGGCTACCATATTTACACGACCATGGCTCCCGCAGTTCAGAATGCGGCGGAAGAGGTATACAAAGATGCCTCCTTCTTCCCCGAGGATGCTGGTGGATTGCAGAGTGGAATCGTACTGATGCAGCCGCAAACCGGTGCTGTGCTTGGCATTGTAGGCTCCCGCAATCCGAAGCAGGAGTTCCGTGAATTCAATTATGCCACACAAAATGAACGGCAGCCGGGTTCAGCCATCAAGCCAATTCTAGTATATGCGCCTGCACTAAGCGAGGGCTACGGTCCGAAGGATAAGATCTTTGACGCGGAAACCGATTTTGGCGGCTCCTATACACCGATGAATTACATGCGACAGCTGCATGGCTGGGTCACGCTGGAGGATGCCCTGATTCAATCCTACAATATTCCGGCTGTAGCCTTGCTGAAGGAAATCGGTATCGATAATGGCTTGGCTTTCGCCAGCAAAGCCGGACTCCGACTTCAGCCAGAGGATCGAACCTTAGGGATAGCCCTGGGCGGCATGAGCAAAGGGACCTCTCCGCTTGCAATGGCACAAGCCTACACCATGTTCGCCAATCAAGGGAATATGGCCAAGGCTTATGCCATTACGAAGATCGTTGATCGCAAGGGGCAACTGGTCGGCTCAGAGACGGTTCCGGTATTAGAGCCGCTGCTGGACCCCAGTACAGCCTTCACGATGACCAGGATGCTTGAAGAGGTCGTTAATGACGGTACTGGACAAAGTGCTCAAATGGATCGACCCGTAGCCGGCAAAACCGGTACGACTCAGCTTCCGGACATTCCAGAATTCAAGGATGAGAACGGCAATCAAATCGACGGCTCCAAGGATGCTTGGTTTGTCGGTTATACCCCTGAGCTTGTTGCCGCCGTATGGCTGGGTTATGAGAAAACGAACAAAGATCATTATCTATCAACAACAGGTGGTCGGTACCCTGCCGCATTATTTAAAGAAGTTGTCAGCCGCGCTCTGCAGGATATTCCTGTATCCGACTTTGAACAACCCGAGAGTTATGCCTACGTGCGTGGAGGCAGTAAAAGAATTAATGGCGAACAGGAAGTCATCCTGCTTGCCGCTGCAGCAGCTGAGAAAGCAGCCCGAGATAAGGAACAGGCCTTGAAGCAAGCCCTAATCGCCAAAGCAGAGGCTGACAAAGCGGCTGCGCTCGCCGTGAAGTCGCCATCAAACAAAGACAAACCCGCGGACACGAAAAAGGACAACAACGGCAAGCCGACAACTGCTCCCTCCAATGCTGACAAGAATAAGACGCCAACAACAGCAAGTACAACCAAGAAAGATACCGATAATAAGAATAATACCAAGAACGATAAAGCGGTTCCCGCTAAGGATCAGAAGACTGCGGCGGCGTCCAAAGATTCAAGTGACAAGAATAAAGCTAAGGATACTAAAGATAAGGATAAAGCTCCTACCGTCAAGAGCAGCAACAATACGACCGAATCCAAGAAAACTACCAAATAAATATGTAAATCGTATTTAGAACAATAAAAAGGAGCATGCAGCTACTCGCCGCTTGCTCCTTTTTATTGTTCTATGCCTGCTTACTATTTCAATCCCTTATCGACTTCATCGATCATCGCAGCAGTGGAGATCAGGCCGCCACCGGACAAGTACCAGTAGTTAGGATCCAGATAAATAATGTTACCATTCTTGAATGCATTTGTTTTCTTAACCAATTCATTTTCGATCACTTGTTTAGCTGTTGTTTTGCTTTCACCTACAGCGGTTTCGCGGTCAACAACGAACAGGTAATCAGGGTTTTTCTCAACAATATATTCAAAAGAGATGGATTGACCATGTGTCGATACTTCAATGTTTTTCTCAGCAGGAACCACATTCAGTACATCATGGATAATACCGAAGCGGGAGCCCGGTCCATATGCGGTTACTTTGCCTCCGCTAACTAATGTGATCAGAGCTTTTTTGTTGTCGCCTGCGGCTTTGGCATTAACTTTTTTGATGGATTCATTGATTTTGGCTAATTCTGCATCAACCGCTGCTTCTTTACCAAACAACTTACCGATAATTTTAGAATTTTCCGTGAAAGAATCCATATAACGTTTCGCATCCACGCCTACGAATACAGTCGGTGCGATTTTGCTCAGTTCTGCATAAGAAGCATTCTGTCTGCCCGAAATCAGAATCAGGTCAGGACTCATTGCATTGATTTTTTCAAAATCCGGCTCTTGCAGGGTTCCGATGTTTTTGTATTTGGCATCCTTGTATTTAGCCAAGTAAGGCGGCAAACTGGATTGCGCCACCCCTGTGACTTCAATACCCAATTTATCTAAAGTGTCGAGCATCCCGTAGTCAAACACGACGACTTTTTTCGGATTTGTTTTGACCTTGGTTTCTCCTAGTTGATGCTTGATCGTAAGCTCAGTTGGAGCAGCAGGTGCAGCTGCTGGAGCTGGTGTGGACGCAGCAGGTGCAGGCGTCGTTGCAGCCGGAGCTTTGGCAGTTTCATTGGAAGCGGTCGAACCGCACGCAGCAGCAACAAGGACAATTATTAACATACAAACAAACATGGATAATTTTCTTTTCACTCTGTTCACCTCTATAATTTTTTTATTTGTACTCATGTACAGGCGTTAGTTCATGGAGCCAACGCACGTTTATGAGAAATAAACACATATTTTATTGCCGTTAATCGTTTCAATCTGAATGTCCATATCGTAAACTTCCTTTAATACCTCGGAGTCGATGATCTCGTCAGTCGTGCCCTCTCTGACGACCCTTCCATCCTTGAGCGCTACGATATAGTCGGAATAACAGGAAGCAAAATTGATGTCATGGAGCACAAGCACAATCGTTTTGCCCAACTCGCTGACCATCCTTTGCAGCACCTTCATAATTTGCACGGAATGCTTCATATCTAGGTTATTCAGCGGTTCATCCAGCAATATGTATTCCGTATTTTGCGCGACTACCATAGCAATGTAAGCCCTTTGCCGCTGGCCGCCGCTTAATTGATCCAAATATTTGTCCTGGATATCCACCAGATCCATATAGACAATCGCTTCATCTACGTACTTCCAATCCTCGGGACTTAGTCTGCCTTGAGAGTAGGGAAAGCGTCCAAAGCTTACCAATTCCTTGATCGTCAGACGAATATTGATATGGTTGGACTGCTTAAGAATCGATATTTTGCGGGCCAAATCATTGCTCTTCCACTTGCCAATCTCGGTATCCTCGATGAGCACCTCTCCGCTATCCTTCGTGATCAGTCGGCTTACGATGGAAAGAAGTGTGCTTTTGCCTGCTCCGTTCGGACCGATGAATGAGGTGATTTTACCTTTGGTGATTCTAACTGATACATCATCGACGACATTTTTGTTACCGTATCGTTTGGATACCCGTCTTACTTCTACCACGATTTATTCTCCTTTAACAGCAAATAAATAAAGTAAATACCACCGATCAGATTAATCACTACGCTGACGGTCGTTGTGAACGTAAATACCCGCTCGACGATTAATTGCCCGCCAACCAAAGCCACGATACTGATCAGAATCGATCCGGGAATTAATATGCTGTGCCGGTACGTCCTGAACATCTGATGGGCCACATTCGCCACAAGCAATCCAAGGAAGGTGATCGGGCCGACAAGGGCAGTTGATATGGAAATGAGAATAGCGACGAGAATCAGCAATCTTTTGACCACATGATCGTAATTGATGCCGAGATTAATCGCATGCTCCTTTCCCAGTGAGAGCACATCCAGATATTTGGCAAATTTCCAGAAATACACCGCGACTCCAAGCACAACAATAAAGGAAACCGTAAGCAGATCGGAGCCGATCCGGTTAAAGCTGGCAAACATTTTATCCTGCACATGCAAAAATTCATTCGGGTCAATCATCACCTGCATAAAAGAGGAAACACTTTGGAACAAAGTGCCCATTATAATGCCGATCAGCAGCAGAAAATAGATGTTTTGCCCATCTCTCTTGAAAATGATCTTATACAGCACCCCTGAGAACACGACCATCAAGCCCACAGAAGCTGCAAAATGCATATGCTTGCTCATCAGCGACAACGCCGCCGAACCAAAGAAATAGACGATAAACGTTTGAAAAAGCATATAGAGCGAATCAAGTCCGAGTATACTTGGCGTCAAAATCCGGTTATTCGTAATCGTCTGGAACACCATGGTAGAAAACGCAATGGCAGCAGCAGTCAGTACGATGGCAAGAATTTTGATTCCTCGTCTGGGCAGCACATAACCCCAGTTGGTACCGGATTGAATAAATATAAACGTAATAATGAGTGACAGTGCGACTGCGGCCAAAACCGTAATTTTGACTTTATTATGCATAAGCCTTTCTCCTCAACAGTAGGAACAGAAAAATCCCACTCCCTATGACACCGACCGTAAGGCCTATCGAAATCTCATACGGATAAATAATGACCCGACCGAGAATGTCACAAAACAACACGAAGGCAGCGCCCAATAAGGCGGTATGGCTCAAGCTTTTTTTGAGATGATCACCTTGATACAGCGTGACGATATTCGGAATAATCAGCCCAAGAAACGGAATCATACCGACGGTCAGAATCACGACTGAGGTGACCAAGGCTACGATGACCAGCCCAATGTTGACGACCTGCTTGTAGTTGAGTCCCAGATTAATCGAGAACTCTTCACCCATACCAGCGACGGTAAACTTGTTGGCATACAAATAGGCAATGATCACGACCGGAATACTGATGTACAGCATTTCGTAGCGGCCTTTCATGATCATTGAGAAATCCCCGTGCAGCCAAGCCGAAATGCTTTGAATAAGATCATGCTTGTAAGCAAAAAACGTTGTCGTTGAACCAACAATCTGCCCGAACATCAGCCCCACCAGAGGGATGAAAATAACGTCCTTGTACTTGACCTTATCAAGGATTTTCATAAAAATGAATGTACCGAGCAGGGCAAATGCAAAGGAAACGAGCATTTTTTGCATCGGACTGGCGGATGTAAACATCATTAAGGAAACCAAAATCCCAAAGCGCGCCGAATCCTCAGTCCCTGCCGTTGTTGGCGAGACAAATTTGTTACGGGTCAGCTGCTGCATAATAAGACCAATCACACTCATGCTGACCCCAGCAATAATGAGACTGATCAAACGTGGAAAGCGGCTTATCAGCAGGATTTCCCACTGATCCTCCGTCAGACTCAGCAGATGCAGGGGACTGATGTCCTTCACACCTATGAACACCGAACAAAATGATAAAATCACGATCGCTATGACCAAATATCTCTGTTTCATAAGGCTTGATCGATGACCGTAATGCGTTCAGCAGCCGGAATTCTCGGTTGTGCGTTCGGAATTTGCTCCGGATAACCTACATGTAAACTGCCTATCGCTCTTTCACCCGGCTCGATGCCCAAGGCTTCACGGAATGCATGGTCCGACAGCAGCGGGTAGCTCTCCCATACCAGGCCAATACCCTGCTCCCAAGCTAACAAGCTAAAGTTATGAATGAGGCAGCTCGTAGAGGCATAATCCTCCTCACGAACGCTAATAGACGGATTTTCTTTCATAACAACGACAACGAACGTCGGTACCGCCATAAATTTATCGTAAAATTTTTGTCCGAGCTCCTTGGCTTTCTCAGGGTCTCTCTCTCTTTTTCCCACGTTGTTACGGCTGATTTCCGCGATCCGCTTGCGCCCTTCCCCACGGACAATCACAAACCGCCAAGGCTGTGTCATCTTGTGATTAGGCACCCATACTGCGGTATCAAGCAGCTCGGTTACAAGCTCAACGGGAACCTCACGGCTTTGAAACCGGTGGACGGACCGTCTTTCTTTTAAAAGCTCTGCTAAGTTCATATTTCTTCCCCCAGAATATGGTCAAAATCAGTTGAACTGCTAATAAGGTGAAATCATGATAGTAATAATCATTCTCACTTCGATATCATAAAACAGCCACCCTCTGCTGAGAATGGACTTTTCTGCAGGGGGCTTGGATATTCCTATTTGTACACATGCAGACATCGCCATTTACTGTGTATTTAGTCCATTCTGACAAGCAATTGTTTTACCATCTGCTCCACCAGACTCTCATTGACTATCGGATTGTAGAGCGGTGAATCATATTCGCGAAGAAACAGGCACCGTTTTTTGAGGCGACTCGGCTTCAAGACGCACCACTGATTTTCAAGCTCCACGCAAAAGGCTTCTGTTGTCGAAGAATGCATCAGAAACAATACATTTTCGCAATCAAGCTCAGCAATTTCTTCAAGCTTATCGACCTTCATCAGGCTGATCTGCTTAGCTGGAGACGGCGGAGTGACCTGTAAATCCTCATAAAAAATTTCTCTCAGCTTTCTGGACTTCATTCCAAACAAATAAAATCCGCCCTCAACCGCATGGACAACAAGAAACGGTTCATTACCAAGCACATTTTTCACATGACGTCGGGCATTTTCCACCTTCATATCGTAATAGGATAGCCACCATTCTGCGATCGATGTCAGTCCTAACAGCTCACTAATGTCCAGCAGCCTCTCTTTCCATGAATATTCTTTCCAATGAAGCACAACAACCGGGGCGATTTCTGAAAGCTTCTCGTAATACTCGTTCGTGGTCGGCCCGCTTATAATCAATTCCGGCTGGGCAATGGCAAGCTGCTCCAGGACAAGCTCCGGATTATTTTCCCGCCAGCTCCGCTCGAACGATATATACGAGGTCATACCCAGAACAGCAAGATCACCTGCAAAAACACCGTTGAGATTAGCAACTTTTTTCTTCGCACGCGCGGTATATTCGGTAGGCGTCATCCCCATGTGCTTCTTAAACAAGCGGCTAAAATAGTATTCATCGAGGTAACCGACAGCGTGGGCAGCCTCTACAATGGATGTTGTTCCTCCAGCCAGCAGGTGAAGCGAAGCGTCCATACGGATTTTGGTCATATATTTGTGCGGACTGAGCCCAGTCTGCTCTTTGAAAGCCATATAGAAACGACTGGGACTCGAACCCGAGGATTTGGCAAGCTCTTCAATATCCAACGGATGATTGTATTGTTCCAGCATAAGTTGACGTGCCTGTTCGACAAAAATGATCAGGTCGGTTTGCGTTTCCTTCGGCTTTTGCACCGATTCCAGATAACAGGCAGCTATCGCGTATAAATGGGATTGGAGCTGGTAATACAGCGCGGTTTCCACGTACTCATTTTCACTCATAAAATCATGAATCCAGCTGCGAACCTGCGGTGTGCGGAATGGATGGAAGTCTTCTGAGAGCAGCGCGTCCATGGTGTGGTAATCCGCTTTTCCTTTGGCTTGCAGCTGAGGTGTATCTTGGCTAAACCGGATGACGATGATCGTCACCATCTGACTTGCGGTCTGTTCCAGCTTGCACTGACAATGGGCAGGAATCAGAAAAATTTCGCCACTGAGCGCATTACCGATCGCGGGCTTACGGGAGGTTCTCAGCGTCACCTTCACTTTGTGCTGCATCACAAAAGCAAAAGCATACTCAGCTGCTGTATGTATGTGAAGTGGTTGGCCTTTAACGATTTTGAGTTCTTCAGTGCTTCTATATGTTAAGTTCATAGGACCGTTCAGATCAGGCTGTCGCATTGTAGTAGACATCTCCTTTTTTACACTGACCAGATCGTGTGATGGGATAGAGCGAAAATTGAGCTGTGCAAGTATGGAAAAGAAACTTGTATGATTATGGAACCCTTATACCTGTACTGAAAGCTTAACAATGATAATGATAATCATTTCCTAGTTTAACGATTTTCCTTGCAGGTTACAAGCCGCTGGAAATCATTAGCTTATACTTAACGGATGAAAGGCAGATCACACGAAAACCCCGCTTCTTCCATGATGGAAGGAGCGGGGTGAACCCCATCGCGCAGACGGAGTTTGCTTTATTCTACTTTATCGGAGCTGCCTTATAATCAACGCTCGACAGCTTTTCGGGTAGTGAAGCTGCATGTGCACAAACACTGATGCTGATTGCCACCTTCTTTGTTCTCTTTCGCCCCATTGCACGCTCGACCTCCCTTGCTACCACAGGCTGATTCCATAACGATGAAAAACATCGTTACAAGGAATACAACCCCGTTGGGATGCTTCTTACGATGTTATTCATCATTACAGCGCGCTTACCGCAAATTTGGGCTCCATATCGTCCTGTTACGATGTTATTCATCGTATTGCAAGCCTATTGGGCTGTTCTGAGGTTTTTAACGATGTTTTGCATCGTTACAGGAATTGCAAAGTTCCTATGATTTTAGAAAATCCGCGTTTTCCAGCCAAGCAGCTTGGCCAACGCTTCGACGTAATAGTAGTCTCCATAGATGAGGGAGACGTCAACGTTGGAGTTGGCCGGCTTGTGGCCGGTGCCGGCCAGCAGAATCGCCTCGTGCTCGGGACGATCCCACGTGGCGTAGTTTTGCGTCAGCGAGAGCAGGATGCGCTCAGCGGCCTTGCGGTACGGGTTCCCCTGTACCGGAGGCAGCGCAGCGGCCAGCTCAAGCAGGCCCGAGGCGGCGCAGGAGGCCGCCGAGGTGTCACGCGGCTCAGCGTCAAGCGACTCTGCCGCGCGGAAGTCCCAATGCGCGACGTGGTCGTCCGGCAGCATGGAAAGGAAGTAATGCGCGACGCGCTGTGCCGCGTGCAAATACTTCGTATCGCCCGTATAGCGATACGTGTTAGCCATGCCGTGCAGCGCCCATGCGGCGCCACGGCTCCAGGCCGAGTCGGGACCGGCGCCTTGGCCGCCGAGCGACTCGATGACTTCCCCTGTCAGCGGATCGAAGCTGACAATGTGGTTCACTGAACCGTCGGGACGAATGAAATGATTCGCGACGGTGTCGGCATGTGCCTTGGCAATATGCGTAAACCGTGGGTCTGCAATCTCTTCGGCTGCCCAAAACAAAATCGACAGATTCATCGAGGAGTCGACAATCGACCAGCCGGTTTTATCCTGATTCCATGCCCGCAGGAAATTGCCTGCAATATTAAAACGGCCTGCCAGGAAATTCGCAGCCGCCAATCCCCTGCGTTTACCCTCTTCATCTCCGGTCAGCTTGTACTTGATGACGGCAGTCGGCAAATATTGAAAGCCCACATCATGATGAAAGTTACTCACTTGAATCGACTTCTGCTCAAACTTCTCATCCCAGCCCCAAGCCGCTTGCTTGTAATGCTCCTTGCCTGTCATTTCATACATAATCCACAGAATTCCCGGCCAGAAGCCGGAAGTCCACCAATCGTGACGCATATCGTCATAAATACCTGAATCCCGGGTCGCCACATGCGGCGACTTGCTGCCAATCTGTTCAATCATACGGTCTACCTTATGCTGCAGTGCTTCCCATAATTGCGGCAATGCTTCCTGCAAAGTATCAGCTTGCAAAAAAGTTCTTGATTCCGGTGAATTCATCCTGTTCATCCTCCTGAAATTGGAATGGAATTGTCTGTTCGATGAAGCAGCCGTTAAGGCACGGCAGATTTATTAAATAGTGATAAATACGGTAGATAGTCCGTCACTTGCCACACTCACGACTGATGCAGACTTGCGAACCGAAGCACCCGTTATTGGCGTCTGACTATCATGGATTATACCATCGTTGACTGCGCCAGTAGTCAGACCTGCTGTCACAGGCGCTGCTGTTCCGGCTCCCCCGGATGCAGGACCGCTTGCCGATACGAATCCGCTAATTTGCACATTAGCAGCAGCCCCGCCAACCGGATCGATCAAGATTCGAGCGCGACCGTTGGCAAGCTGGATCAGGCTGGAGCCTCGAACCGTGCCCTGATGGTCGACCAGCTTTCCATCACCGGTCAGCCCGAAGCGGATAAAGTTGGTCGCATCCAGACATAGAACGCCTTGAGCATCATACGCCAGTACCTCAGCAAGCACGAGTCCATCCTTTTGAACCTGTGCGCTTAATTTCAGTTCAGTCGGAGCTCCCCAGCTCTGCGTCTGGTATTCGAATGACAGCTCATCCGTCACGGTCACGTCGTTCTTCGTCCCTACTACCTTCACCTGGTTGATCCCCGGCTGCAGCACCGTATCCCAGCGAAGTCCGGCAGCAGGAAAATTACGTGAATCGCGCTGTTTAACTCCAAGGCTGATTCCGTTCAGGAACAGCTCGGCTTCCGAGCAGTTGGAGTAGACCTTGATTCGCTTGATTTCATCCTGACTGCCCCAGCGAACAGGCATCGTATGACCTTCGATCCGCACCATCGGCTGATCCGTCCAATACGATTGGTAGACGTAATAGGCATCTTTTTTCGTGAAATCCCGCTCGACGATACCCTTCATATTCAAATACGGAATCGGTGAATCCGGACGTACCGGAGTCGCAAAATCCTTGAAGGACCACTGTGCAGTACCCGTCAGCCAGTCCATATGCTCCTGCGATTTTAGATACCAATCGATCATCTCGCAGAAATATGTTTCCGACCAATCACCGTCACGAGATACACGGGGCTCTCCACCTGTCAGCAAATAGTCACCGTCGCGCTCATCGGTATTGCCGCCACCCTGTCCGATAAACTCAAAGCCTGTGAAGGTTTTCTCCACATGGCGTGTCGCCAGATTGTCCGCGCCCCATTCCATATGGAAAAACGCATCGACATTTTCAAAGGCTTGTCTGCTGCTTTCTTCATAATCTGTATAAATGCCACGGTACCATCCAGCCCAGATTGAAGGGGAATACACATCAATAATATCTTTGCAAAACTCACAGCGGCGAATTGCTGTCAGGCGGCTTGGATCAAGCTTATGCGACAGATCGTGGAGCTCCTGCATAAACCTGCGAATTTCCTCCTGATCAAAATAATCAAAATCGCACTCCCAGTCGTTCTCATTGCCAAGCCCCCATAGAATAACGGAAGGATGATTGTAATGCTGCTCAATCATTGCGCTCAGCATGTCTCTACACTGTTGACGGTATTGCTCACCACCCAGACCACCCCGGCACCAAGGAATTTCCTCCCATACCAGAATCCCCAGCTCATCACACAAATCAAGCACAATACGGGATTGCTGGTAATGCCCAAGCCGGATAAAGTTAGCTCCCATATCCTTGATCAGTTGCATTTCCGTACGGATCATGTCCTCTGTCATTGCAGGTCCAATCCCTGCATGATCCTCGTGACGATGTGTACCGCGCAGCAGCAAACGCTCGCCATTCAGCTTGAACGGGCCCTGCTTTACAAATTCGAACTTGCGAACGCCAAAGCGTTCCGTAATGCTGGTTTGACTGATTGAATTTGTCTGCTGGGTTTGACCATTCTTTAGCTCAACGGTACAGCTGTACAAATGAGGCTCAGCAGGCGTCCAGAGAGAAGGTGCGGCAATCTCATACGAAGCAAGCTGCTTCATCCCCTCCCATGTCTGGGTTTGAACCGTAAACTCATCAATTTCCCGCCCATCGGGTCCATGCAAACGAATGACCAGCTCCAGCTCTTCATCCCGTTGAAGCGGGTTATATAAGGAAGCTCGAACAGCAATTTGACAGCTTTCCAAATCTGCTGACAGCGATGTCTCGATATGCAGGCGCTCCAAAGAAATCGCCGGAACATAGACTACATTCAGATAGCGGTAAATACCTCCATACAGGTTAAAATCGCTCGCATCTGAAGGTATCGTTTCCAGGTCGCGGCTGTTATCACAAGCAACTGCTATCGGCGTTACCCCATGATAACGCTCCAGCTTAAGTGCTTCCTCGGCAGCCTCTGTAATGTCGACAGTGAATTCATCATAGCCACCCAGATGAGAGCCAACCTTTTTCGTATAGACATACACATCAGAGCGCTGGCCTGCTCCTTCAAAATGCAGCAACGTCCGTCCCTGCGGATAGGGATTGTTCAGCTTCAGAAGTGTCCTGTACCAGCCTTGTCCCTGATAGTATTTGCCGTCTGGATCCAATACGTCCAAACCGTTATAGGTATGCGGCAGCTCAACTTCATGCCAAGGCACATTATAGTGATTTTGCAGCTTGTCCTGTCTCCATACTTCCCAGGGACCACCCAGACTTCCACGGTGATGCTGCCAATTGTCGATCAATCGATGCTTAATCAAGCCATTCACTCCCATTTGTTTATTTATGCTCAGGTACGTTCTGCTTCTACTTATAACCTTAACAAAAAATAGCACCGGATTGTTTGGCATCCTTATGATAAAATGTTGTTATATTACGATTAAATAGCAACCAAAGTCCGGTGAAGAACGAGCACAGCAGCCAAATGATCCTGGAGAAGCGTAAGCGTTCGCCTTTGAAATCGTGAAAAAACTGCTTCAGCTCATCCAATTTCACGATTTCAACAGCTGAGAGTTTGCTAAAGCAAACTGACTTCGTAAGCACTACCCCGGAAGGATATTTGGCGGCGCAGCGAGACTTATTCACGGGACTTCTACTAGAAAGCTTACAGGAGGCTGCCCCTTGAAAATAATGAACTATATGAATCTGAACCAGTATCCGGTCCAGTTATCTTTTGCCAAAGACCGAACTTACGAATTTGTAGATATTTATCACGCCCATCAGGGCATGGAGCTTTTGTATGTTCACGAGGGACACGGGCGCGTCATTGTCAATCAACAAATTATTGAGCTGGCTCCGGGCAGTCTCATGTGCTTCAGACCTTTTCAGCTGCATCGTATCCAAATGGATATTCAACCGGAAACGCCTTATATACGCTCACTATTTGTATTCGAGCCCTCTGTACTGGATTCCTACTTAAGCCCGTTTGCGAGCCTTCAATTGTATTTTCAACGTTTATGGAAGGACCCGCTGGAGCCGCAAATTTTTAGCAAGCTTCCTCAGCAAACGATTCTGCCGCTGCTGAATCAGTATCGAGATCGTATTGCACATACCGTACAAGGTGAGCTGCGGTTGGAGGAACAAATGTTTTTTTTGGTGGCCCTGCTGCATTATTTGAAGGGACAGGCAGTGACTGATCGACATACCGAGCCTGTAGCCAGACCTAAGTCAACGGCATCCGAGCAGATTATGGAATGGGTTGAGGAGCATTATATGGAGGAATTTCAACTAAAGGTATTAGCCAAAGCGGTTCACTTATCGCCTAATCACGCATCTACCGTGTTCAGACAGACGATCGGCACGACCATCACCGAATATTTAACCGCACGCCGGATTCGTCAAGCCTGCTGGCTGCTGCAAACGAGCGACTTGAGTGTACAGGAAATCGGACAGATGATTGGCCTCGGGAATTTCCCTTATTTTTGTCAGCTGTTTAAAAAGCACGTGGGCATGAGCCCCTATCGGTTCAAACGTTCTGCGGGCTCTTGATTGTTATTTCGTCAATATATAGAAAGGTGTTGACCTTGACGTTACGTTAACTTGTACGATCGAATTGTTCACATTCATTGGATCGATACAAGGAGGATACAGCAATGCCTGATCACACAACTATTTATCAACAGGAAGCCGATACTTACCACGAGCTCATCTCAAAGCAAGCTGATTTAATGGAAAGGATTGAAGCGCTGCGTCCCTGCTGCGGACTCGATATCGTAGACCTTGGTGCTGGAACTGGACGGTTAACGGTAGCGCTGGGGGAGAAAGCCAAATCGATTATTGCTCTTGACGCCTCGGAGGCTATGCTGCGCGTTGCCGCGGACAGACTGGAGCAAGCCGGATTAACCAACTGGCGCACACAGGCTGCTGACCATCGCAGACTTCCACTGGCTGATCAAAGTGCCGATTTAATCGTATCCGGCTGGAGTATTTGTTACTTGGGAAGTACGAACGTTGCCAACTGGCAGCAAAATATTCATCAGGTGATGAGCGAAATACGACGTGTGCTCCGACCTGATGGAACCGCCGTTATTTTCGAAACCTTAGGCACAGGCTCAGAGACGCCAATCGCCCCTGATTTCCTGCAGCCTTATTATGCCATGCTGGAAAAGGATTACGGGTTTGCTCACCAATGGATGAGAACCGATTACACATTTGATCATTGGCAGCAGGCAGAACGGCTAACGCGATTTTTCTTTGGTGATGCCTTGGCTGAACAGGTGATCAAGCACAAGCTAACCCGCCTGCCTGAATGTGCAGGGATCTGGTCGCTCCAGCTCTAAATAGGAGTGTTCCCGCGCAGCGGGATTTGTTCACCGTACTTTTAGGCTTCACCGGAAACGTACAGCTCCCGCCCCATTCGGATCGCCTCGGAGATTTCAACGGCTTGCATGGCTGATTTCAAAGTATCACCAGGCTTGCGCCCTGCACGAATATCATTAAAGAACAACGCATTCTCTGAATAAAAGCCGTTTACAATGAACATCTCTTCGCTTCTGCCGAGCTCGACATTGCCGAGCTCGGCTTTGATTTCGTTGTTGACCATATGAATCAGCTTGCCGGGAGCATCGGGCGAAGACCAAAAAGGAAGATGAAGGTGCATCGTATGATTCACGGCATCAATGACGACACGCTCAAGCACACTGCCGGATAAAGGGCGATATTGAATGTGTGCCCATACGCCCGATTCAAATTCGCAATCCAAATGAATATTAGATTCGGTTGCACCTTGATGACTGAAGGGCTGATAACGAATACGAACTTGCTTATAATCGGAGTCTGCCAAATATTTGACCATATCAATGCCGTGTACCATCGTCATGGAAGCATTAGAGCCAATACGGTTAACACGATTGAGATCGTACCGAATATTATGGAGACTGCCCGGCGACAGCTCTCTTGATAACCATTGCTTCGTATAGGCCACGACGGGCATGTATCTGCGGTTCCAGGCCACCTGATGAGGTGCTCCGCTAAGCTCAGCCGCCTGGATCATCCGTAAGGTCTCCTGTCTGGTCATTCCTGGTGGCTTCTCCATCAACAGCGGATAGCCTTTCTCCAGTATTGCTACAGCCAGTTGAGCAGTCAGCTGATAAGGGACGACAAGGCAGACCGCATCGGGCTTCTCATTTTCCAGCGCTGTATCCATATCCGTATAAGCTCTTTGAAAGCCGAATTGATCGCGGAATGCCTCCGCTTTATCTCCATCTATATCTACGCAAGCCGCCAGTTCCACATCAGGATTCGATTCGGCGTATTTCCGGTAGGCGGGTCCATGACCTCGCAGTGCAATACTGCCACATCCTATCGTTACTATTTTAAAAGCCATCCTCGTCTCCACCTTTCATAGCTAAGGCTACATATCGTTTCCAGGCTGCAAGCTCACGGGGGAGATGAATGTCGTAAGGCTCCCAATTGTACCATTCCCCGCTCACATAGCCTTCATAACCTGCCTGCAATAAAGCTTTCGCGATCCGCAGCTGATCAAATTCACCCGTTCCGATCGGCGCGTAATGCAGACGATCCAGCCGTTTCAACCCGTCATGGAAATGCACATGCCGTATCCATGGTCCCAAGCTGTCGATAACAGCCTCCGGTCCAGTCAATCCCTCACGCTCCGTATGAATAACGTCCCAAGCTGCCGCCACATTCAAATCGTTCACTTCACGCATAATATCTGCCATCACACGTGGGTCCGACCAATGGTCATGAGTTTCAGCAACAATCGTTACCCCATGGGTCCGGGCATACGGCCCAAGAGAGCGGAATGCTTCAATAATGCTGTGCCGGGACACCTCCCGTGTACCTTCAGGCGGAATTCTTCCGCAGAACACTCTGACATAAGGAATTTCCAAATCATGCGCCAGCTTGATGTAGCTCTTCGTTTCATCGATCTGGGCTTCAACGTTCTCCGGTTGTGAATAGATATTGGAAATGCCGAGGCAGCAAAGCTCTATTCCCGAATCCGCCGCGTGCTTCCTGAGCTCTGTTCTTACCGACTGACTTGCACTCAGCTCTGCCCCATGCCGATGCCCCGTTCCGCTGCGCAGCTCTAATCCCTGGTACCCATAAGCCTGAGCTGCCTCCGTCATCTCGGCCAACGTCAGGTTGGGACAAGAAGCTGAGTTAAATGCATATTTCAAAGGGTGTTCCTCCTTTTATGAGTGCTCGTAATATTCATGTTCATCATGTCCATACACTCCGTACAGCTGGGCAGTAACCTGTTTCTTGTATTATATCAATCAAAGACATAACAATATTGCTATATAGTATAATAATATTGCGCTACCAACTTTTCCGACTTTACAACTCGGATTTGATATAATATTATAAGGAAAAATGACGAATTTTCATAAATACTCCTAACTTCCTAGCCATATCTTCCTTTATTTAGCTAAATACCAACAAAAAAGCTCTTCCTTCGTATGTTATGCTTCATCCTTTTCTCATTACATCAACCGTTGAAGAGGCGACAATATCTAAAAATAGTTATATCAATTTTTAACAACATATAACAAATTCCAACTATTAAAGAGGAGCCAAGACCTGAAATGAACAAACAATTGCAATTATTAAAAGCCCCCTTAGCCGGTACCCTTATTCTCGGACTGTTGTCCGCATGCGCACAATCGCCAGCACAGCCTGCTGGTCAAGCCGCTCAGACCAATGCCGAACCGACTAAGTATCCGATCCAGACGAAAGAAACGCTAAGCTATTGGATCGAGATGAACGCATCGTTTTTGGGGCTTAAATCAACCTTAAAAGATGTTCCTTTCTTTCAGGATTGGCAGAAAAATACCGGGGTGACGTTGAATATTACAGAAATCCCTAATGGACAGTCCAAAGAAGCCTTTAATTTGATGCTGGCCTCAGGCGATCTTCCCGATGTGGTTGAATACAACTGGCTGACGGGTGCACCTGGCGGTCCGGAGAAGATGATTAATGATGGATATATATTAAAGCTGAATGATTTGATCGATAAGCATGCCCCGAATTTGAAAAAGTACCTCAAAGATAATCCGGATGTCGACAAAATGGTCAAAACGGACAGCGGCAGCTATTATGTGTTCCCTTTTATTCGCAAGGACGATTTGGTCAAAACAACGGAAGGACCCGTTATCCGTAAAGATTGGCTCGATGAACTGGGACTGCAAACTCCAACGACTATCGATGAATGGCATGATGTGCTGAAGGCGTTCAAGGAAAAGAAAGGTGTTGCAGCTCCTCTTTCTATCAAAGGAAAGCCTAGAGCGCTTGAAAGTCTGATTAACGGCTCTTTTGTAGGAGCATACGGGGTTGTGAAAAACTTCTATGTGGATAACGGTCAGGTCAAATATGGACCGGCGGAGCCAGGATATAAGGAATTTCTGACCACGATGCATCAATGGTACGAGGAAGGGCTGCTAGACAAGAACTTTACGACAGCCGATACCAAATCGCTGGACGCAGCTGTTACCTCTGGAGCCACGGGCGCTACTATTGGTGGAGCCGGCGGCGGGATCGGCAAATGGGGACCGATATTGACTGCCAAGGATCCGAATGCTAATCTGGTACCCGCTCCATATCCAGTGCTGAAAAAAGGTGACACACCGAAGTTCGGACAAAAAGAATTTTCCTACTCGGGTGCTTCCTCGGCCGCTATTTCAGCCAAAGCCAAAAATCCGGAGCTTGCCATCAAATTCCTTGATTACGCCTACGGTGAGGAAGGATACAACTTCTTTAACTTCGGAACTGCGGGTCTGAGCTACAATCTGGAGAACGGATATCCTAAATACACCGATCTATTATTGAAAAATCCGGATAAGCTTGCACCATCCCAGGCAATGGGCTTATACATCCGCGCTGCGGGTACCGGACCTTTCATTCAGGATAAACGGTTTATCGAGCAGTTCTACGCTATGCCTCAGCAGAAGGATGCACTGACGGTATGGAAGAGTGACAACGATAAATATGCACTGCCTCCTGTGACAATCTCTCTTGCTGATTCCGGTGAGTATTCCAAAATCATGTCGGATGTGAATACGCTGGTGGATGAGACTTCGCTCAAAATCATTCTTGGCACGTTACCTGTTGATTCCTTCGACAGCCATCTGGCCAAGCTGAAATCAGTAAATTTGGACAAAGCGATTCAAATCACGCAAAAAGCTTATGACCAATACAACAAAAGATAAGTAATACCAGTGACGGGGCGACCGATTTATGAGCCCCGTCTATCATTTTTTATATGAGAAAGGGTGTACCTATGCGCCGGAACGCCGCCCCCCAAGCCATGACGACTCAACATAAACGAAAACCTGGCGCTTCGAAGTATGCCAAGGACTTCTTACACAATAAATATTTATATCTGCTCATGCTCCCTATCATCGCTTATTACGTTGTCTTTCATTATATGCCTATGTACGGTGCGATCATTGCCTTCAAAAACTTTTCTCCGGTGAAAGGCATCTGGGGAAGCGAATGGGCGGGCATGGAGCATTTTCAAGCGTTCTTTTCCAGCTATTATTTCTGGAGGCTGCTTACCAACACGCTGCTCCTCAGCTTGAATACACTGCTGTTCGAATTTCCGGCTCCGATTCTACTCGCCTTGCTGCTTAACGAGGTGCGAAACCGTCGCTTTAAAAACATGGTGCAGACGATTGCTTACATGCCTTATTTCATCTCGCTTGTCGTCATTTGCGGGATCGTTAAGGATTTTACCGGCAGCGGTGGTTTCGTCAATCTCGCCTACACCTTTGTCACGGGTACGGATGGACAAGCGTTGCTGCAAAAGCCGGAGTTATTTCGGTCGATCTACGTGTTATCGGAAATTTGGCAGAAGATCGGCTGGGAATCGATTATTTATATGGCCGCTTTGACCGGGATCGATCAGGAGCAGTACGAGGCAGCCAGAATCGACGGTGCAAGCCGGCTAAGACAAATGTGGCATATTACGCTTCCCGGACTGATGCCCACGATTATGATTATGCTGATTCTTCGTATCGGCAATATGCTGAATGTCGGTTATGAAAAAATTATTTTGTTATATAATCCTGTGATCTACGAAACAGCCGATGTGATATCGACCTCGGTATACCGCAAAGGGCTGCTTGAAGCGAACTGGGGATTCAGCTCCGCGGTGGGACTATTCAATTCGGCGTTCAATCTGCTTCTTCTGGTGGGCGCGAATTATCTCAGCCGCAAATGGAGCAAGAACAGCTTATGGTAAAGGTGGTACCTATGAACACTTCCCGTCTCTCAGATAAATTCTTTAGCTGCATCGTTACAATATTACTTTCTATTCTGGCTGTTCTGACTTTATACCCCCTGCTGTATGTCGCTTTCGCATCCGTAAGCGATGGCAGCCAGTTGATCGCTCATCAGGGCTTGCTCTGGAAACCTCTTGGCTTTAACCTCGGCGGCTATGAGAAGGTTCTTGCCAACCAAGCCTTGTTTAAAGGTTACATCAACACGTTGTTTGTCGTCGGCGCCGGTGTTGTATTGAATGTGGCATTGACCACCTCAGCAGCATTTGTGATGTCGAGAAGAAACGTGCTGTGGAACAAGTTTTTTATATTTTTTATTATCTTCACCATGTTCTTTAACGGCGGCTTGATTCCACTGTACCTGATCGTGAAGCAAACAGGCCTCATCAATTCGTTGTGGGCTGTCGTCCTGCCTTTTGCCATGAATACCTTTCATTTGATCATTATGCGAACGGCCTTTCAAGCTCTGCCCGAAACGTTGGAGGAATCCGCCAAAATGGACGGTGCCCACCACTTGACGATCCTGCTGCGAATCATTATTCCTCTCTCCATGCCTGTCATTGCGGTAGTTACTTTATACTCTGCCGTAGACCGCTGGAATGCCTGGTTTTATGCTTCGATTTTTTTGAAGGATCGCGGGCTGTATCCTCTCCAGCTTGTGCTGCGTGAGCTGCTGATTGCCGATTCGACGGATACGATATCCAGCGGCGCTGTTAACGAATTATTACAGATCGGAGAAACGATCAAATATGCTTCCATCATGGTCGCAACCTTACCGATCCTGTTAATTTACCCATTTCTGCAAAAGTATTTCATCAAAGGCGCTTTGATCGGTGCTATTAAGGGCTAATCTGATGGAAGCTGCCTACCAGCCTTGTGGAAAGAAAGAGGTGGATACATGAGTCAAATGGTGGAACCTAAGCCTAAGTTTCAGGAAAACAACTACATTTTCCATTATCGTCGGATCACTCAAGAAGGAGATTGGGAGCAGATTCATTCCCACCAAGGCATCGAATTTCTATACGTGCATGAAGGCAATGGTCATCTTATATTTGATCAGAAGCTGCATTCGGTATCGGCCGGTACCTTACTGATGTGCCAGCCTTACCAGCTGCACAAATTCAAAATGAATATTTCCCGGGAATCGCCTTATATTCGGACCGTGTTTGTGTTTGATCCTTTTTTGTTTGAGCGCTATGCAGCAGCTTTTCCCGCTCTGCACGCTTTTTTTCATAAAATTTGGAAGGCAAGATTGGACCAGCAGGTTTTTCAGCTTAATCCCGAGGATCAAATGCTGCTCAGTCAGCTGCTTCAGGATTTCCATAAAAGTCTTAATTCCTGTCCCGGCTTGCAGCAAACCGAAGAGGTTGTGCTCTTTCTCTTCACCCTGCTGCGGGAATTCCGCAAGCTCGCCGAAGCTGGACAGAAGCATGCATCTGACGGTTCGCTCCGAACCAACAGCCGACATGTCGAGCAAATGATGGCATGGATCGAAGAGCATTTTCAGGAAGAGTTTTCGCTGGATCGTTTGGCGGAAAGCCTGCACTTATCCCCCTACTATGCATCCCATTTGTTTAGTAAGGAAACGGGCTGTACGTTGAGCCAATATGTACTGGCTCACCGCTTACGCGAGTCCCGGTTGCTCCTATCTACTACCGATTTAACGATCGCTCAGGTTGGACAGCAGACAGGCTTCAACAGCAGTGCTTATTTCGTCAAATCGTTCAAAAGCAAGATGGGGATGACTCCACATACGTATCGCAAGCAAGTCAACAAATCATTCGAGGATTAAATCAGGGGCCAATAGAAAGGGGAAATCAGCTATGAGCAATGAAAATAAGCAAATGAAGCTTGGTGCAATACTAATGGAAACCGGACATCACGTCGCGGCCTGGAGACATCCCAATGCCGGGGCTAGCAGGGTTGTAGACGTTAAGTACTATCAGGAGATGGCTCGTACAGCAGAACGGGGCAAGCTGGACCTCGTTTTTTTTGCCGATACGCTTGGTGTTCCTAACTACAACTCCTTCTTCGATCACAATGTGACCATTCGTCTGGAGCCGCTTACCTTGCTTGCTTCCCTGGCAGCGGTTACGAGCCACATCGGTCTGGCAGCCACAGCCACAACCACTTATAACGAGCCTTTCCATGTCGCGCGCATGTTCTCATCACTAGACCATATTAGCGGAGGACGCACCGGCTGGAACGTGGTGACATCGGCACTAGCTGACGAAGCGTTGAATTTCAGTAAAGAATACCATTTGGAGCATTCCCTCCGTTATGAGCGCGCCAAGGAATTTTTGAAGGTCGTGACTGGATTATGGGACTCCTGGGAAGACGATGCTTTCCTATTCGATAAGGAGTCAGGACATTTCGCGGACAGCAGCAAAATGCATGTCCTCCATCACCGCGGGGAGCACTTCAATGTGCGCGGCCCCCTTAACATCTCACGCTCCCCTCAGGGCTATCCGGTCATTATTCAAGCCGGCTCCTCCGAGGAAGGCCAGAATCTCGCAGCTCAAACGGCCGAACTCGTTTTCACCGCACAGCCTACACTTGAAAGAGCACAAGCTTTTTACGCCGGACTCAAAGCTAAGGTCGCCGCATTCGGACGATCTACGAACGAGCTGCTGATTATGCCAGGGGTGTTCCCTGTGATTGGAGCCACCGAGCAGGAAGCCAAGGATAAGCTGGAGCAATTGCAAGAGCTGATACACCCCGCAGTCGGAATTGATGTTCTCTCACGTAAGCTCGGACACGATATTTCCGGATATCCTCTGGACGAACCGTTACCCGACCTGCCTGAAAGCAATGGAGACAAGAGCCGGAATCATTTGCTCATCGATATCGCCCGCAAGGAAGGGCTGACCATTCGTGAGCTGTACATGAGGGTAGCTGGATCACGTGGTCATCATACAGTCGTCGGAACGCCGGCACAGGTCGCCGATCATCTGGAGGAATGGTTCGTTAAGCAAGGCGCAGACGGCTTTAATATTATGTCTCCGTACTTGCCGGATGGTCTGGATGAGTTTGTCGATCTCGTCGTACCGGAATTGCAAAGACGTGGACTGTTCAGGACGGAATATGAAGGGACCATGCTTCGTGATCATCTCGGGCTGTCTCGTCCGAACAATCAATTCGCACGGGAGCCTCAATAGAGCGACGGTATGATGACAGTGTGAACACTTTATTCTTACGGGAGGCGAGATAATGAAAGTTATCGATGCGCACTGCGATGTGCTGAACAAGATGATGCTTCACCCGGAGATCGACTTTCATGATGCGGATCGCCTGAATGTTACGCTTGAGCGTTTGATTGAAGCGGGCTCTGTCTTGCAGCTGTTTGCCGTCTATATGTCCGTACAGATCGTCAATCCGCAATTCGATCACATCCTGAAAGCTATTGATTTGTTTGCTTCCAAAATTGTATCTCACCCGAAGATGATGCAGATCCGATCCGCAGCCGATTTACGGCAGGCTGAGGCAGAGGGTAGAATCGGAGCCATGCTGACACTCGAAGGCGTTGAAGCGTTAATGGGACGAGAGCTTTATCTCAGGACGCTCTTTCATTTGGGCGTCCGCTCTATCGGGATCACATGGAACTATGCGAATTGGGCAGCCGATGGGGTGAAGGAACCGAGACAGGGAGGCTTTACGTTAAAGGGCAAGCAATTCGTGAAGCAATGCGATGAGCTCGGCATGATTCTGGATGTGTCCCACCTGACGGAGAAGGGGTTCTGGGAGCTCACAGAAATGTCCGAGCGGCCCTTTATCGCCTCACATTCCAACGCCTACGTCATCTCTCCGAACGAACGCAATTTGACCAAGGATCAAATCCAGGCGATCCTGCAAAAAGACGGGCGTATTGGCCTCACCTTTATTCCCCCTTTGGTCAATTCGGAGAAGCCAGCTGTTATGACCGACCTGCTGCGGCATATTGATTATATAGCCTCGCTGGGAGGCAGTAAGCATATCGGCTTCGGCTCCGATTTTGATGGCACAGCCCAGTTTACGAACGGACTTGAGCATATGGGTAGATACAACGCGCTCGCAGAGCTTCTTGCCAACCACTATTCGAATGATTTTGTGGAAGGCTTACTGCACAGAAACTGGCGCTCCTTCTTTGACAAACAATTGCCTGCTACATAACTACCTTTGTTCATAACCACCTGTATAGCTATTATGCATGGCTTGTTATCGGACGAGTCCGATGCAGGGTTCATGATAGCGCCGATGTACTGATGAACAAACCCGAATCTATCGTAATCGAAATGGAGCCCTGCCTGCTTATTTTTTCTTCGATAAATGCCTTGAACAGCTCTGTCTTTTCTGGGGCCAGCACCCTTGTATCTGCTTCCATCCCGTTATAGGATAGCACATAATTCAATATGGCCTCAGGATCGGTAATCCGCAGCGAATTGTCGTATCTTCGTAACTGAACAGCTTCAAAAACCTGCTGCAGCTGTTCTGCTCCATTGTCCAGTGAAAAATGGGATTCGATATTACCCAGCATACGCTCGTAGTCTGAGTCTGCATCGAACTCCCGCAGCAGCAGCTTCATTTCGGCCATATTATTCAGCCCAATGGTAGATGCATAGAAGATCCCGCCTGGCTTCAAAATACGATGTATTTCCAATAACGCCTGCACTCTGTTCGGAAGATGATACAGCATATGATTAGCAATAATGATGTCAAAGGAATGATCGGAGTAATCGATATGTCCCGCGTCTATAACTTCAAACTGGATCGGCTTATCGATGTTCTGCAGATTATGACGCGCACTATCGAGCATGCCTTGCGAAAAATCGGATAAGGTCAATTTCCAGTCGGCAGGAATCCGATCAGCATTGACCATCCACAGCAGCCCGTTGCCGCAGCCAAGCTCCAGAATCTGGGGTGACTGCGCTGCGGGCTCTATCTGATCCAGCACCCAACAGGGCCAAGGATATGGATTGGTACTGAATGCGGCATGTAAATGAATCCGTGCTTTAAACTTATCTGCGTTAGCATACTGCTGCTCCTTCAGCTTGACATTGGCAGTCGGGCTGGACGCCTCATTCCTGATTTGTTGATCATTGGTTTCCATTAGCTATCTCCCTTTCATTCAATTGGG
Organism: Paenibacillus baimaensis; assembly: GCF_025567575.1. Lineage (NCBI taxonomy): Bacteria > Bacillati > Bacillota > Bacilli > Caryophanales > Paenibacillaceae > Paenibacillus > Paenibacillus baimaensis. The sequence continues at coordinate 91,669 of NZ_JAOQIO010000110.1, forward strand.
TTATACTCTGAATCTAGCTTCGATACCCGCCATTTCCTCATGGAATCTGAATACCGTCCCAGCATCTCGGCAAACACCCGGATCTCATTCTCCTTCCAATCCCCCAAAATATGTTTCAAGCCCTCAACACTGTGTTCGAGAAACCGTGTCAGCTCCGCCTCTCCTGCAGGCGAAATGCCGATTAGACTTGAACGGAGATCATCCGGGTCCGTATTGATCTCAATTTGGCCCAGCTGCTTCAAGGCTTGAATTCGTCTTGTGACAGACGAGGGATTGAAGTCAAGCTCGCTGGCAATATCTGAGGGTCGTACCCTGCCGCGCATTTTAACCAGCATCAAAATTTCAAAGGTAATACGGTCCAGGTCCGTCCGTAAATTTTGCGCATTCTTAAATTCCTGGATCAGCCTTAACGTACCCTGTGCAAGAGCGCTTAAATGCTCGTTGTCGGAATTCATTCGTGTTCACACCTTCCCGTCATCTACAGCCATTGCATACATCTGTTCATTCATCATAATTTATTTGCTTTGTGAAAGCAAATAAATTATCTCACCTCCCCTTCTTGGTTTGGAGGGAGGGCCTCAACTGAGGATATTCTACTTTCCCTTGCTATTGCGCATAGCGGCGACCAGCTTGATATCTGTATGATCGCCATCGATAAAATGCTGATACTCAGCAGATTCCATAGGGACGAGAGCCATTTTTCCTTCCGAATTAAAATGAATGCCCCATCCGTATTTCTTGGGCAGCATGGATGCCCTTAGACAGGCCGTCGGTTTTTGAAAAAACTCATCTCTGTATTGAGTTCCACGCTCCAATAATACCTCTTGCGGAATTTCCTTGTGCCGAATGTGTACTTCGTACAACAACTCCTCTTGCGTATATACATAAGGAGCCTGCGACACTAGCTCAAATTCAATTCCAGGCTTCGTCTTTCCAGACTTCTTATCTGGTGGCACCGTACCCATCACTGCGGGACAGTCCGGCGAAACCGTAATAAACGTATTATAATAATGCCATTCCACAGCTAACCCTCCATCCACATTGAGTTATAAGTGTAACTGAAGCCAGTTGAATAACGATACCAGCCGCTGTTTCCTATGCTTGTTTTTCCCCATTATAACACGAATAAAAGCTCATTTGATTGATGGGCCTGCCGAAGCATACAACGAGCTGAGGCCACACCGTTTCACGGTATGGCCTCCTTGTATCATTACTTATTACGGCTCAAACCGCCGCGCCAGCTCCACATCGCTTCTTACATCCTCAGCATAATATGGGTAACCGAAGGTTCGCTTCACCCGGGCCATAAAATATGGCTTGTTATGCTGGCTCCAGAAAAATCCAAGACGCTCCCAATGGCCGCAGGCTTCCTCTAGCAGGACAACAGCCTGCTCTTGATGGGATGACTTCCCGTTGAGCCTGTACCGATTCAGCTCCAATGCTGCAGCAAACTTGCAGCGGTAATAGTGTCCCATCGCCGCGTAGGCTTGTAAATCTAGCAGTGTGCATTCCGCATGACTGCCCCGGTATTCGCCAAGAATTGTCTCCAGATGGGCTGCCGCAAGCTCCGTAGCTTTGGCTGATTCATCAAGAATGCGTATAATATCGGCAGGTGTTTCCCCGTATTGTGCCTGTAAGGCCTCCAACCGTCCATCTTGCTCAGCCTGAGCATACTCAACAATACCCATCACGCCTACTCCAGGCATCGGAACACCGTCGACAAAATCGAGAATGGTTTTGAAGCCGCTCACCTGGGACAAGCAACTCTCTGCATGCCATTGGAAATCGTAGTCGATCCAGAACAAGCGATTTACAGCAGGTATAATTCGCGAGGCTACTCGCAGGCCCTGTAAAAAGTCGGGAGCATGCTGCGGTCCATATTGCTTTTGCAATAAATACGTCCACGTCGAATCGTCGGTTTCCGGGTCATAGGCAAGTCGTCCCCATAGCTGGAACTGCAGAAGGTGCCGCTCAAAATCATACTTCCACGTTTTATGTCCATGGTCGATATGCTGAAAATCGCGTCCCCACACATAACCATCTGAGCCCCAATAAAATCCTTTAATGTAGGGTTTGATCATTCCTTTTACATAGGCTCTCACATAATCGGGGTCACCCCAGCGGTGGGTGAATACATCATCATTGCGCACCGTATATAAAATTTGGGTCGATGACAGATCAATCCCGTCCCAAGCGTCCCACAGCTTCTCGAACTGTGGCTCCGGATGGGAGTAAGCATGGGCATTCGAATATTTCCAGCTAATATAGAACTGCTTCGGATCGAATAACGGCTGTACCAGCTCCTTGATTTCCTTGCCGGCACTCTGCATATTGGTACGATGAATGAACGGGATGGTCCGCCCCGACTGCTTGATGGCTTCCACATACGTTTCGACGATCCATTGCTCCCGTTCATGCCCGCTGCCATCCATCCATTCGCTTGCCGATGTCCCCAAACCCTTAAGCTCAGGATAGGTTAACAGCACCTGCAGCACCATCTCACGAATATAATCGCGGATTACCTCGGATTGGCCACGAAAGCGATTAAGCGGCAGCCCTACACGGTGAATCAGCTCATCGTACATATCGCCGTAATCCCCAACATTTTCCGGGAGCCCCAATCCGCGTGCTACCTCAGGTGTCAGCCTGATATTCCATGTAAACAAATAAATATCAATACCACGATTGGCTGCATGACGAAACAGCTCACGGAAAAAACGGATATTACGGTCGATCTGTACATCGCTGTAAGGATTGGCTTCCCTGTACTTCGACGATACGACCATCAGATGATAAGGGTGCTCTGACCACAGGCTGAGGCAATTGTAGCGATTCAGCGCCAGCATATCGATATACGCGCGCCAGAACTCGATATCCATACAAGTGGCCGCATTCAGTACAAAAGGATCTCCATCATCGAATGGAACATAAGGAAGATTGTACTTGATACCACGAACACCTAGTGCAGGCTCACGGCTGATCTCCTCGTTCTCCTTCAAATCCGCTCCACGCCCAATGCGTTCAGCCCACTCCAGACACCCATACATGACACCTCGGGAATCCGAGCCCTCAATGTGTACCCGGTTTCCACTTTTATAAATACGAAAGGCTTCATTCGCATACAACGGAGCCTGATTTCGTGCTGTTGGCATGTTACGAATTACGATTCCTTGATCAGGCAGTACAACCGTTCCATGTCCCTCAAACTGCTCGATATAATAAATACCTTTAAGCTCAAAAGCTTTTTTCAACTGCTCCACACCAAATTTAATTACAGCATCACGATGATTGTAAATCAGCTTCACGGACTTGTCCTCCCTCAACCCTATTCTCGTTCACTTAACCTTGCATGTTCAACACTTTTTGAAGACTGGCCCCATGTTACCATGGATCAGCACGGCGCTGAACAGACACTTTTTGTACTGTTGAAGGTAAGACATTGCCTGTTATCCAATTACAGCCGTAGTGCCGCTCCAGACTTACATGTATCCATAAAAGGGAGACAAATATTCACCCCCATGCTTGCTCTTTTACATAGGTAAGACAAAAATTGATCTGACGAAAAAACACAGAAAACCAAAAAAAACTACTACAGCAAGATTAACTATCAGGTATTTCTAGTCTTCTGGTATATACCGCATGGGAGAAAAAGATTGTCACAAGAGACGGAATCATCCATGCATGGAGCATGGCTTATGCTTGTAAAAATCCAGACTGCGCACACGCAGGCGTTGCGTATAAATCTGCTGAAGCTGAGATGCTTAGCATGAAGCATTCCTCGTATGGATATGACGTGCTTGCTCTCGTTGGGGAACTACGCTTTAAGCAACATCGAACGGTTGCGGAAGTTGCCGAAGCATTGAACGAACAAGGCATTCCAACGAGTGAAAGACATGCTCAAAATTTGTACGAACGTTATCAAATCTTGCTTTCAGCGAGTTTAGATGATCGTATTAGTGAATGATGCACTGCGCCAAGAACATGTCATTTCACGACTGCGCTCAGTTTGCTTTACTCGCTATAAATCTCGAAAAACATTGTGGGATCAGCGTTTAACCAACGTTATATTACGCAAAAAATTTAATCGCAATAGCGCAGGCTACCTCAACGACTTAGGGCAAAAATGGAATTCACTTATGATCTAGTTAATTATGCTGTCGTAGTTAAAAAACTATTTGGTTAAGGGAAGGTCGGCTTATTTGGAAATGGAAAGGAACCCAGTTCAGACATTGTCATAGAGGGTTATTTAGATACATTCTCCATTGTGAATCGAATATCTGAAGAAGTAACAAAAAGGTTATCTTTACTCAACTAACCGTTTCCTATTTTGACCAACACTCGCCCTCCGCGTTCGCGCTGCCATCGTTCCGGTCCCATTCCGTTTCTAAAATTTATTCAAATTTAGGATATATCAAATTTTATAGCGATTTACATCCTTTCAATAAGATTGCATAATGATGTATTATAAAGTATGCATATTTATATCATATACTTATCAAAAGGAGAGTGTAATTTGTGCGCGAAACCTATATTCCAACTGGCGTGAAACTAAAAGAAACTGGCTTTGGATACACGTTGTCCTTAATAGGCGGTAAATATAAAATGATCATTATGTATTGGCTGTCTGAAAATAAGGTAATGCGGTTTAATGAGCTGAAGCGATGTATCGGTACCATTTCCTTTAAAACGCAAAGCATCATGTTAAAAGAGCTGGAGGCAGATGGGCTTATCATACGCAAGGAATTTCCCCAAATACCTCCAAAAGTTGAATATTCATTATCTGAACGTGGTCTTTCTCTCATTCCATTGTTAAATATGATGTGCGAGTGGGGAGAGAAAAACAGTTCGCCAGCTCTGGAAGCTGTACAGCGGTAGGCATAGTTGTTTTGTTTATATTACAAAGAAGTATCTCCTGAACAGGGAAATACTTCTTTTTTATAGCAGTCTTAATAAAGCTAATTATTACAGATTGTCAAGAAAACTCAAATAATTTAGTGTGCTTTTTTCCAATTCACTTACAGACGGCTCGTTTTCCGTACCATAATACGCAAAGAACGAACGATAATTTGCATTGCAGTATAGGAAGGTAGTTTCAAAAGGAGATAATAAATAATCAAGCACATAGTGATATCTTCCATCTTCACTATAACCTTCTTTTTTACTTCCGGCAGATACAGCTAAAGCAGCTTTGCGATTCTTTAATTTATCTCCTCCATTTGAACCATGAGCCCACCCATAAGTTAAAACATCGTCAAGCCATTTTTTAAGGAGAGGCGGACAATTAAACCAATATATAGGGAACTGCAAAACAAGATTACCATGTGATTCAACCAATTTTTGTTCTTTTTTCACGTCTATGCTTCCATCAGGGTAAGCCTTATGCAATTCGTGAACCGTATACTTTTCAGGATATTTTTTGAGTTCTTCTACCCATCGCTTATTAATTACGGATGTTTCTATGCTTGGGTGTGTCACGACAACAAGAGTTTTCAAAGATTTCTCCTCCTTATTTCTTATATAGCCTCTCGGCATTCGTCGAGGCAGACGGTGCAAGGGTTTCCTTGAACCGTTAAACTTGCTTCCCTCCTACTTTTCAGTAGGAGTTTTTTATTTTTCAGCTAGAGCGGGTTACTCGTAAATATACCATAACGGTTGTTGCAGCGATGGCAACAACCGCAGCTCCAATCCAACTAATCAAAGCTAAGGAAGCTTGTTCCACGACTACGCCTCCAATTCCTGCACCAGCACCCATAGCAAGCTGTAAAACTGAAGTATTCATACTCACCATAATGCCTGAAGCCGCCGGAGCAAGCGTCATTAAGTGATATTGCTGAGTTGGACTTGTTGACCAAGCGGAGAGAGCCCAAAATATGAGCACAAGGAAAGCGATAGCAGGCCATTGGGCTGATAATGACAGTAGAACTAAGGCTACTGCATGCAGTACCATACTGACAAATAAAGTACGAGGGAATCCCCATTTATCTGTACTATAGCCGCCAAACTTTGAGCCGAATAAGCTGGCAATCCCGAAAGCGAATAAAGCAATAATGACTGTTTCACTGTTCATCCCTGTAACCGACAGTAGGAAGGGAGAAATGTAGGTGTAGACAATAGAATAACCAGAAATCCATAAGAAAGTGATCATTAGGGCTGCCATTATTTTCGGTTGCTTAATTAAAGCAAGCTGTTTGCGCAAGGGAACCGATTCATCGCCATTTGAGCGTGGGATGACTAAGAGTATAACGATCATCGCAAGAATACTAAGTGCACCGATTCCTCCAAAGATTAATCTCCAATCATAGACGGAAGCAATAACTCTGCCTAGCGGAACACCGATAATCAACGAGGTGCTAAAACCCATAAGGAGCGTTGCAATTGCACTTCCTTGTTTATCAGGTGGAGTCATCTTGGTAGCGACAGTAAAGGAGGTTACAACGAATACTCCCATGCTTAGTGCAAGAATAACGCGTGAGACTATGAGAAATCCAAAGCCAGGTAAAACCACGGCGATAATATTTCCAATCACAAATACGCCAAGTGAATAAACTAAAAGCTTGCGCTGCTCCATTCGTGCTGTAAATGCGATAAGGAAAGGTGTTCCAAAAGCATAGGCGAGTGAAAAAACAGTAATGAGCTGACCAGCAGCAGCGACGGAGACATTAACGTCTCTTGCAACTGAGTCGAGAATCCCTGCTATGATATACTCGGATGTTCCAACCAAAAAGCTAACAGCGGCTAATAAGTAAATTTTCCAGACATTTGACATAAAATTACCCCTCTTTCTTAAGTTTCAATATTTCTAAGTGTATAGAAATTATTTATTTCATTCTTTGAGTATAAAGATCGTACTATAAATATGTAAGTACGCACTTTTATTACAGGTACTGTCATAAAGGTGAGTATCATCCTGAGCATATACACTAAATTTAGTTAACACCGTATTATGATTATTAAACTCCCTCGGGGAACTATAGTTCAACATCGAAAGGGCTGCCGCGTGGCAGCCCTCCGCTCAGCTAACGGGCAGCATAGTTTATTAATCTAAGATTGTTGTTGAAGTGATAAAAGTTCTTACCTAAGCACTGACGGTTGCTGTCCCGGCATACCGATTGCTGAATCCATACTTTATGAATCTCAAAACCAATGAAAAGGGACCCCGGTTCAAAATTGATATATTCGTGACAAAAAAACGTGGACACTCATAAGGTGTCCACGTTTCTCATTGGAAATTTTAAAGCACGGATTACTTGGTAGTTGGGGTTGATGACTTCAGCTCGCCTTGATCGGCGATCCCTGTATCCAGTTTATTAGCTTTGGAATCCGTAAGGTAGAACGGCAGATTATCAGCGTTAGGAGTACCAAAATTTATGAACGTGCACAATCCATACAAGCTTCCTTACAAAGATGCTTGAGTAAAAAAAGAGCCTAATTTACTTCAAGGTGTTGTCAGAATATTGAGGAAAATTGAAGAATTAAAACCTAGTTATACAGCCGTTCGCGGCTAGTGAAACCCTTGGAACATATCGCTAGCATTCTCACTCCTGAGGAAGACAAAAGTAGTGAGACGGCTGGGTGGGAACTGTCCCTGCTACTGGAATGGGTGAAACAAACCTACACGCATCAGAGTGACGAGCTAATGGCTAACAATTTACTTAACTTTTCCAGAGGGTTTTGGAAAGGCTTGTTCACTTGTTATGACATTACTACATTCCAAGAACGAACAATGACTTAGAGCAATTCTTTCGACAGACGAAGGCTAGTCACCGTCGTATTACGGGACTTCGTAATTGGAACAGCTACATCATACGCAATGGTGAAATGATCGTATTAGTGAATGATGCACTGCGCCAGGAACATGTCATTTCACGACTGCGTTCAGTTTGCTTTACTCGCTATAAATCTCGAAAAGCACTGTGGGATCAGCGTTTAACCAGCGTTATATTACGCAAAAAATTTAATCGCAATAGCGCAGGCTACCTCAACGACTTAGAGCAAAAATGGAATTCACTTATAAGTTAGTTAATTATGCTGTCGCAGAAAAAAAGATCGTACAATCCGGTCCATAAGGACTGAATCGTACGATCTTTGATGGTTGTTCAATTAACTTTACGAACCAAATTGCGCCTGATGCAGACGACTGTAGACACCACCCGCAGCGATCAGCTCGCCGTGTCGGCCTTGCTCAGATATGCCATCCTCGGTAACCACAATGATCCGGTCAGCATTCTTGATCGTAGCCAGTCGGTGGGCAATAATCAGCGTCGTACGTCCCTTGGACAGCTCGGTTAGCGACTGCTGAATGGCAGCTTCGGTTTCGGTATCCAGCGCCGAGGTCGCTTCGTCGAGGATCAGGATCGGCGGGTTTTTCAAAAACATTCTGGCAATCGCAAGCCGCTGCTTTTGTCCACCCGACAGCTTCACGCCCCGCTCACCGATAATCGTATCCATGCCAAGCTCCTGCGAACGGATAAACTCCTCCAGACGCGCACGTCTGGCCGCTTCCCATACTTCCTCTTCGCTTGCGTTCAGCTTGCCGTAGGCGATATTTTCCCGTAAGGTTCCGGTGAACAAAAATACGTCCTGCTGGACAATCCCGATCTGCTTGCGCAGCGAGGACAGCTTCATTTGGCGAATATCGATCCCATCAATTTTGATGCTTCCCTCCTGAACCTCATAGAACCTGGGCAGCAGGCTGCAAATCGTCGATTTACCGGCACCTGACGGACCTACAAAGGCGATCGTTTCCCCTTGATGAATCGTCAGATCGATGTTGTGCAGCACATGGGCCTGCTCCTCATAGCCGAACGAAACACCACGATAACGAATATCACCGCGCAGCGAGCTGACTTCCACCGCATCCGGAACATCGTCAATATCCGGGGCTGTCTCCAGCAGCTCCGTGTATCTTTTGAAGCCGGCAATCCCCTTCGGATAGCTCTCAATAACCGTATTGATCTTCTGAATAGGCTGCAAAAAGACATTAGTCAGTAGCACGAATCCGATAAATGATCCATAGCTCATCGATTCATTTAGCACAAACCACGTTCCGCTAATGAGCACGATAAGCGAAACCGAGCGCATCAGCAGGTAGCTGATCGACGAATTCCAGGCCATAATCTTGTAAGCAAGCAGCTTGGTGAGCCGGTAACGACCATTGTTCACAGCGAAAAGCGATTTTTCAAACTCTTCATTCGAAAAAGCCTGCACAACGCGAATACCGCCTACATTATCCTCCACACGGGCATTAAAGTCAGCAATATCAGCAAACATGCGCCGGAACGCAGCTGTCATTTTTTTGTTGAAATAGATTGAAAAGAAGATCAGGAAAGGCACCATCGCAAAAGTAAGAATAGCCAGCTTCACGTTGATGGACAGCATGATGGCAAACGCTCCAAGCAGCGTCATCACAGCAATGAATAAATCCTCAGGCCCATGATGCGCAACCTCGCCAATTTCCATCAGATCGTTGGTCATCCGGGAAACGAGATGGCCTGTTTTATTGTTATCAAAGAAACGGAACGACAGCTTCTGTACATGCTCAAACAGCTTGCGCCGCATGTCGGTTTCAATATTGATTCCAAGCTTGTGACCCCAGTAGTTGATCACAAATTGCATGCACATATTGAATACATAAATCACAAGCAGCCCTACGCACGCCCATAATATCAAGGTCCAGTTTTTGCTGGGCAGCAGTTTGTCTACCACTTGATTGACGGCTAACGGAAATCCGAGCTCCAGCAAAGCAGCAAACACCGCGCAAGCAAAATCGAGAATAAAAAGCCCTTTATAAGGCCGGTAATAGGAAAAAAAACGGCGAAGCATCCCAATCACTTTCCTTTCTATGTGTCCGAATATATTTGTTCTCTGTCCCCATCATAATCAATTTTGAATAATTATTAAATCCCCAATTCCATTAATAGCCAAACTTTCCTTCAGGCGCACTGAATAACTGACCCTCCCTAACCTCTTGTTAATGAGGGAAAATTCCGTTCGGTTCCTGCTCTGTCTCCTCTTCGGAAATATGCGCTTTCCCAGAAGCCTTGCGATACTCAGATGGTGACATGCCTGTCTGTTTTTTGAAAATACGCGAAAAATAATACAGCTCCATTCCGATTTCATCGGCTATCGCAGAGATCGTATGCTCGGTTGTTGTAAGCAGCCTGCGTGCCTTGTCCAATCTTTTTTTATTAATATAGACGATCGGGGAAAGGCCCATCATGGTTTTGAAATAATGCATAAAATAATTCGGGTGAAAGTGCACCAGCTTTGCCAGCTCATCTACCGACATCTGCTCGGACAAATGGCTTTCGATGTAGGACAGCACACTATGAATCTTTGATGTGCTGGTAGTTGCAGTCAGATGCGGCTGCTCGGTGGACTGCTCGATATATTCGGAAATAATCTCAAGCAGGATCGATTTGATCCTCAGCGGTGCGGTCAACGTATTGCTGCGATGCAGCTCGACCAATTGTTGAAATTGCTGCTCCAGCCGCTCCTCATCCTGAACCTGAATCCAGTGCGGCTGCTCCAGCATTTGAAACAGATTCACATCTCCCACCGTAGCCGAGAAATGGCACCAATATTTGCCCAACGGGTCGGCATCATCCCGTGCATAAGCCAACTTCATCCCGGCCGGAAGCAGATACAGCTGACCCGCTTTCGGATAATAATCCTTGCCGCGAATGTGAATCCACCCGCTGCCCTCACGTATATAATAGAGGCGATTGACGTCGGTCATTCGGTATGAATCCCGCCAGCTTGGCCCAACCTTCGTATAATGAGCCATCTGCATCATGATTTGAGCATTTTCCAAATAACTGCGTATCAATTGCAGCTGCAGCTTGTCCTGATCCATATGAGCCCTCCATTAGACTGATAACTCCTTAGTATTGTGTAAACTTATGCTATTATCATACATCCTCAGATCGCCTTTTGCATACTACAATACATATATCAGCTGCACACACACAAGCCTGATACCGCTTACGAGGTGAATGTGCTAAAGCTAATTTCAATACCACTTGAGTACACTCAGGAACGTTTATTGATTTCATTTTTGCTAACAACAACGCTTACGAAACTAGTTTGCTTCGCAAACTCTAAGGAGGACTATTCATGAGCTTGACCAGACAAAAGATTTTGATACTCCATTCCAGTGATCCTGATCTCGAGAGCCGCACCGTAGCCTGGGCGCTCTACGATAGCACAATTCCCAAGGGGCAGCTGCAGATGAACACGGGCGATTCCAACGAGCCGATCTACGGTTCCGTGCTTGACGCTATGCGCGACGGCTGGAACGTCATCCAGCTGCCGACGATGCCGATCTTCCGCACTGGCTTTGAGCATGACCAGGGACATCTGCCTTATGAAACCGTATTGGAAAAGAAGGTGACGATCGATGAGTAGCATAGAAAAGCAGCATCTCCTGACCGCCAAGCAAATGGCCGAATTTGCCGTTAATGGTTTTCTCCGACTGGACGAAATCGTCCCGCAAGAACTGAATGAAGCCGCTTATAAGGAACAACGGGAATTCCAGGGTAACGGTTCCACCTACTGGAATGAATCCAAAGTGATACAGGATATCTTTAATCTGCCTCAAGTAAAAGGCGCACTTCAAAGCTTTGTAGGTCAATATCCTATCTATGACCATTCATTTATGCATATTGTTCGCGCCAAACACCTTAAAGGTCAAGGCTACCATGCCGATTCCGTCATCGATACTCGCCCGTTTGGCTATGACATTCAAGCGTTCTATTTCTCCCACGACGCGCCGGATGAAATGGGGCCAACCCTGGTGCTCCCTGGCTCGCATTTGCGCAAGGTAAGCAATGGCAGCATCAGCCGCTACAAAAATATCGTTGGGCAAAAACGGATGGTAGCCAAAGCCGGTACAATCGGTTTTCTCCATCACGGCATATGGCACTGCGCCCAGCCCAACCATACGGATGAAACCCGTTATGTATTCAAGCTGCGGCTGCGTCCCGGACAAGAGCAGCGCAATCTGTTCAATACTGATGGTTACAATAGCGAGGAAGTTCGTGAGGTGTTCAAGAAGGCCTACCATCCTTGGTGCGGCGACGAGGCGCGTGTCAATCAGATCCAAACCGCCAAGTTCTGGCGTTTCTTATGCGGTGATGATAAAATCGATACCTCGTTTGAGGGAGCGCTCACCCGAATGGGCTTATAAGTAAAGCTTCCAAGCATCACGTATCCAACACATAGAGGCTGTCCCACAAGTCGATTGACTTCGGGACAGCCTCTTCATTATTGCGATGGGAATACGATCATTCTGCGGATGCCTGCTTGACAATCTCAATAACGGCAGCGCGATTCAGCTTTTCTTCCCCAGCCTCCAGAGCCGAGAGTGTGCCATGAGCCAAAGCTAACGGCAATTTGCAGAAATCAAACACTGGGCCAGGCTTTAAATTAGCGACATAACGGTCAGCTAACGCCAGATTGCCGCGAGTGTAGGCGAACATTTCTTCCGTTCCCCACTGATCGGGAAAATAGTCGACTCCCCGTTCCATATCCTCTTTACGATTACGAAGAATATTAACCGTCTGTAAACCGCGGCCAAAAGCTACAGCCTCCGTATAATCGGATTCGGTACCGTCATGCCATAACCATAGCTCCGATAACAGCACACCTACCGCACCTGCTACACAATAAGTATAGCTGTCCAAATCCTCTTTCGTATGAACCTGCCAGTCCCTTTCAACCCACCCCGCCATATCTCGGGCCATGGTTGAAGTCGATTCCCGTACGACGTCACTCGCCGACAACGGGCAGAACCGGACCCAATCCGCCAGCCGTAACGTAACCTCCGGTAGCACCGATTTATACGGGGTTAGCAGCGCTGCCAAGGCTTCCTCATAGATCGGCTGATGGAGAATGTCGCTGATCTCATTCAACAGCTTAACCTTAATCTCAACCGCCAGAGAGGGGTCATCCTCGATCTCATCGATGGCCCGCATGCACAGATAAGCAGAAGCTACAGCCTCCTGCAAGCCGGGCACAAGACGGCTGATCGGTATAAAAAAGGTTCGACTGGTTTCAGCCAATACATCCATCGCCTCTTGGTATAAAGCGTTCGTCTCATTCATTATGTTGGCCTTTCTTTATATGGATTTGGTTAAACTAATCTCACTTTAAGCATATAAATTTATTTTAGGACATTTTAGTATGTAAAAACAAGTCCAATTGAGGCAGACTGCCCCTTAATCACAAATTTTCTCTAAATACTCGATGACATCCTGCAAGCTCATTTCGCTCATGGAATGAATCCTTAAATCATATTGGTCAAAAATTATCGATTTCGTAACCTCATTAGGTACAATAACACAATGTAATCCTGCCGCCTTAGCCGCTTTTGCACCATTGGAGGAGTCTTCAAAAGCGATCGCCTCATCCGCAGCTACCCCAAGCTCCTCTATCGCTTTTATGTATAAAGCAGGATCTGGCTTTACCTTTTCGACCTGATCGCCTGTTTTTATCACTTCGAAATAGTCAAAGATCCCAAGTTGCTTCAAATAACCCTCCACCCATGCCCGATTAGAGCTGGAGGCAAGTCCGATTTTCAAACCAAGCTCCTGTGCTGCAGCCAGATAGTCCTTAACCCCATCACGGATTTCTGACGTTTGTATTTTCACCAAATAACTTTCTTTGGCCAGCTTTCGAACGACTGCGGTTTCGGCAAGACCCACCTTAGCCTCAAGGAATTGATTCAGCAGCGCATCATGAGTGCCAATAACCTTCACAAACTCCTCTAAAGGATATTCGACATTGTATGCTTGCAATACTTCCTTAAAAGCTTCATACCATACGGTTTCCGTATCTATAATCAATCCATCAAAATCAAATACGACTGCTTTAATCATGAAAAAGCCCCCATTCATATGCTTGCTTTGCTTATTTACGATGCCATATGCTCTATCGTACCATAAAAATTCTAATAAAAGCTTGGTTCCTTATCCATATATCGCGCTTTACCACTTTACCACTCTACTATAATAAAATAATAATCCATTATTCGGTTTATGTAAATACAATTCAAATCGAATCAAAAAGACCCCCAGCTCTGCTGAGGGAAACAATTCTTATTGATTTCATCCGTCTTCCTACTTGACCTCAGCCGCATAGGCTTCATCCAGTGCCTGCTGACCCTGCTCCTGAATGCGCTGCAAGCCCTGCTCGACGGTAACTTCTCCTGTTAGCATGGCATCGACCTGCTGTTTGGCAATGGAACGATACTTTTCAATAAATGTACCCGGTACGTTTTCATTATAACCGCCCTGTACCGTCTCCTCATATTTTACCTGATAAAAAGGTTCCAGACTGTGCCCATCCATCTCATGGGCGAACGCCTTGCGAACCGGCAAATCGTTGGAAGTCTTCGCTTCAATCCTTGCAGCCTCAGCACCATTGAAATATTTAATGACCTCCCACGCACTCTTTACATGCTCAGCCTGAGCGTTAATGCTGTAAATAGGCGATAAATAAAAATTGGGATTACGCGTATGCCCCGGATCTGCCGATGGTGTTCCCACCATCCCCCACTCGAAAGCGGCTCCCCGCTGCCTTAGAGCATTGAGCTGTCCTTCATTGGAAATCGTCATCGCTGTGCGGCCGATACTGAATAAATCCTCTGCTTCGACATCCTCTTTTTCATAACGGGTTTTGCCCGGCATATAATTCCATTGCAGCACACCGCTTCGATAGCCATCCATAACCAGCTGATAGATCCGCTTCCAAGAGTCGGTCTGCATCAATAGCTTTTTGCCTTCAGCATCTATCATTCCGAGTCCCTGAGCTTGTCCTATATAATCAGCCAAATCCTGTGGAGAGCTCATATAGCCCATATGAAAGCCATACACCCGCTCTCCTTTGCCACCCTCTGCCGGGAACCGCTGAGCCAAGCGGAACATATCCGCCCAGGTCATTTGGTCTGTCGGATAAGGGATGTGATAACGATCAAACAGCTCCTTATTATAAAACAGTACAGAGCTTGAGAACTTAGGAGCTAATCCGTATATACTCCCCTGCCCTTTGATTCGTAAATAATCGACCGCGGCCGGCAGTAAATTGTCCAGATCAAATCGGTCCTTTTCCATTAGTGCGGACAGGTCGTACAGCTTTCCCTGCGAAGCCAGCTTCTCATAATCAAAAGAACTCGTGAACAGCAGGTCAGGCTTCTCCTGATCAATCAGCTTGGTCAGCTCCTGCAGCGGTTTTTTGCCGGGACCATAAATCCCTTCCGTCGGTATAATCTGGACCTCCAATTCTGGGAACTTGGCAGCAAAATAATCGGCATACATATATTCAAAAGTATTCTCGTTGCCTATGGCAATACGAAGTACCCCCTTGGGAGCTGCTGCGGCCGCTTCCTCATGCTTGTCACAGCCACTTAATACAAGCGCAAAGCCTACGATGGACACAGCAAGCCAGTGCCATCCCAAAGTCCGTGTTGTTTTGCTCCTTCCATTAACAGCTATATTCATACTCAATCCCTCCTCTATCTGGTGCAGTGGTAACCCCACGTTTTAATTCCGACTGTCAAGCAGCGCCGAGAACAGCGCATTTTGCGAATCCTCCTGCAGCTGCTTCAAAGCGTCGTCCAGCTTCAAGCGCCCTTCCACTACCGCTTTCATCTGTTTGACTGCCAATGGGCTGTAGGCTTCCTTGAACTTGCGCAGCACACGAGGATGAAGTCCCGATTCGGCTCCCACCGTGCTTGGCTTCATGCTATAGAACGGCGCATAGTTGCGGCCATCCTCAGGCTTTAAGGATTGCAGCCTCACTGACAAGCTGCCCCCCCCTGCAGAACGGTTCAACTTCTTAATAATTTCCGTGCTATTGATAAGCTTGATCATTTCCCAGGCCGCCCGTTGATGTTCGGATTGAGCATTCACTGCATATACAGGGCCAAGCGCGAACGATGCGGATTCATTCGGTCTTGATGGATCAACAGGCTCGCTGACCATATCCCAATTAAATGAATTCATTTTATACTGTGATTTGGCCGTCTCCAAATCCCTGCTGAGTGAATAGCTGGAATACGCCATTGCTGCCTTACCGGTAATAAATGGATTCCTTTTGTACATATCCTCCATTAAGATATTGCCCTGCGGATTCGCCCTTGGCTCAGGCTGATATACATAACCTTGGCTATACCCGTCAGCAGCGAGACTCCATGCCTTTTTCCATCCGTCTGTTCGCAGCGTTACCTGATTCCCATCCGCATTCGTCATGCTCAGGCCCATCGTTTTGGCAATTTGCCCGGCCAATTGTGAGGCTTCACTGTAATAGGTCGGTAATAGGCCATACACTCGATCGCCGCCTTGACCGTTCGCCGGAAAACGAGCCGCCAGCTGCATCGTCTCTTCCCAGCTCATCCCGCTTTTCGGATACGGCACACCATACTTATCGAATAAATCCTTATTATAGTAGAGCGCGTTCATCTCATAATCAGGCGCCAGACCATACAGCTTGCCGTCAGCTGCCGTACGCAGTGTTTCCGTAACGCCGCTGTACATGTTGTTCAGATCGTAGCTGTCCTGCTTCATTACAGGATCAAGCGGATACAGACGGCCTTCCTTGGCCAGCTCACCGTACATATTCGGGGACAGGTAAACGACGTCGGGCTTTTCCCTATCCAGCAGCTCAAGGATTTTGTCCTTATCGTCATAGCTATTCCAATCGTTATCCCCCATCGTAATGACCTTGACCTCAATATTGGGATAACGAATGGTATAGGCTTTGCCATAATGCATCATGAAGGTGTTCTCATGGAAATAGGCGACCTTTAGAGTGATTTCCTTTTCTGCATCGATAGGTTCCAAGGCCAGCGGAATAACAGGCTTGGACATGGGACCGACTATACTTTCTAATCGTTCCCATTGAAAAAAGCCGATCACAAGCATCGCTGATATAGCCAGCAGCGGAGCCAGCTTCAGCCACCGCCTGTTTGTCGGACGTTCCTGCATTTCAACACGCTCCTTAATTTTTTGCATTAAATCCTTGGAAAAACCTGCTTCACCTTTGGGGATTGGTGAATTTGCCAGCTGTTTCTCCCAATATTCCGGTTCGTTGTGCTTCATATTGTCTCCCCCTTAGAAGTGCGGTGAATAAATCCCGCTACGCGGCCAAATATCTCTCCGATCACTGTTGTTTCCATGTAGGCTCCATGAGCTTGCCAACCTTCAGACGCGCCCGATACAACCTGGACTTTACCGTCCCCTCGGAAATGGACAACAACCGAGCTATCTCGGTATGCGTCAATTGATGGTGGGCATGCAGCAGCAGTACCTCACGCAGCTTGATCGGGAGAGATAGCACAACCAGCCACACTTCCTCGCTGACGAGTCGGTTCAGTGCCTCTGTTTCCGCTGAGGGGGCACTCTCCCCTTTGGCCAGTGGCGTTCCAAATGGCATAACCTTGCGAAACCAGGCCGAGCGCCAATGGTCCCTGACCAAATTTCTTGTAATCGTGAGCAGCCAGGTTTTCACGGAGGCCTCTCCCCTATAAGAAAACAAGCGTTCATATACCCGTACGAACACATCCTGCGTAATATCGTCCGACAGCTCGGATTGCCGTGTCAGAAAAAATGCATAATTCCATACATCCTCTCCATATGCCACCATCAAATCCTCTAAGATGACATTTTTGTCCATACCGCTGGAGAGCGATTTCAAATATTCAAATGCCACCCTTATTCACCTCTCACACAATTGGACGAAGCATCGGATAAAAGGTTCCCTTTTCCAATTTTATGGTCAAAAAAATAACGCCGTGCCAACGCGAGAAGAACAGCGTCAGTACGGCGATCAAGGAAACGTTCATTATTTAGTTTGATTTGAACCCGTAAACTCCGAGGCGCCAAAAAGTTCATAGTCCCAGAAGGTACGGCTCTCGTTGCGTGTTTTGTTCGTGATCGTATTTCCATCCACCTGGAATAGATCATAATGATAGCCCTCTACATAAGCCCCGTAGGGAAGATCTGCTCCATAATCGCCATAAAGCTTTTTGACGTTCAACTTCGTATCCAGAGCATACGTGCTGTATGAAGGCGAATGGGTTTTAATAATCAACGTCCCTTCACTCGTTCTCGGATAACCAAAGTGCGGAATCTCTACCTCCGCTCCCTGAAACAGATCGTTCACAGTTGAAATTTCACCTTGAGAACTAACGAGCAGCAGCTTCCAGTTATCGCCCACTACCCAGTGACTTCCATCCGCGTTACTCCAGGATCCACGGATTATTGAAAAAGGCAGCTCGGTAACGGCTTCCCCCCGAATCAGATAACTGAGCTGGTATTCTTTGGGTCCTTGAAAGCGGCCTTTCACCGGTACATCGACGATAACAGAAAGCATCAGCAGGGTTTGCTTCTCGCTCAAACGATGTGTCAAAGCACGGTAAGTCACTCCGTTATTCACAGCATCAGGATACTGCGCGAATAGCGTCTGACTTTCACTCAGGTACTTCGTCAATGAGGTCAGCTGCAGGTTATTGTAGTAGAGTTCATCCTGTTTTCGTTCCAAAGCCAGCTCATCCTTGTAGGTCCACATCCATTGCGATGCATGTTCAAACAGCCCCCCCACCGTTGCTCCTCTGATCCATTGCGGTGGCTCCTGAAGAGATTTAGCGATTTTTAAATAGCCGTTTTCGTTGTTTTTGTACATATGATTCCGGATGTACACATAATTTTCATCATCATATTCGATACGGTCTAACAGGCGGTTCTGATCTGTTGTGATCGTCAATCCAGCTATGTTCTCCCATTGCAGATTCATATGGAATAGATCGTGAGCGTAACGCCAACTCATCGGAAAATACGTAATGTCGCGGAATTGCAGCAGTGGATACGGCTCTGATGCTTGATCAACCGGCTGTTCATACACCGTAACCGCAAAGGATGCAATTGTAGCATTGTAGCTGGAACCCAGACGATTCGTGACGGAATCATCCTGACTCCATTTGTCTTTGCCTGGCAGCCCCTGCTCGTAGCCGGGAACGATCGTAAGTCCGCTTTGCTGATTCCAAGTGTAAGCAAGCCCTAATGCGCGCGCAGCGTTCCAGGTAAGCGGAAAGTAAGTAATGTCCTTATAGGTAATCAGCGGGTAGGCGCTATGCTCCTGATCGATCTGCACCCCATCCAACGTAATGGGAAACTCGGGGATTGTAACTTGCACTTGCCCAGACTGTGCCTGAAGCTGCTGCGGCAGCTGGCCAAGCAACACGATGAATAGCACTGCCGTTAATAAAAATCTCCACATCGCAGTTTCCTCCTGAATCTATAATTATTTTCCATTCAGTTAGACGCTGCGGTACATGGATTAGTTTCAGACGAGTACCCACTCTTTGAAAATTACTGTTTTTTTATAATTAATCTTTCGCCTTATTGATCATTCCCGTGGTAAAATAAAGGTAAAAGGAGAGTCATGGATGCGAAACACAGAAAGCCATCAGCACAAGGGCAATCAATGGCGCAAGGCTATCGTTTATCTCATGCTGGGACTGCTAAGTGGCATTCTTCTCTGGGTGATTGTGCTGTGGGCTGCCTTACCAACGAATACGAATGTAATGAACTGAATACAGGGCTTGGAGAGTGAACGGATGGCTAACCAATTTTCGCGATATACGGAGGAACCGCCGGACCAGAAAAAGGGAAGAATACAGAAACATTTTTCGATACGGCTGAATATATTCTTTTTTGCTACCTTTTTGATTTTCACTGTACTGATTGTCCGGTTGGCCATTTTACAGTTTGTGGAGAGCAAGTACCTGAAGGAAGAAACATCCGAGATTACCAAAAGCAAGAGCCCCATCGCCCCCATCCGCGGTACCATCTACGACCGTACAGGTTATCCAATCGCACAATCGCGATCGATGCAATCCGTATATTACCGCGTAGAAGGCCGAGCAACCGATAAGGATGACATTATCCGCCTTGCCAAGGAGCTTGAAGATATCTTTGCCCGCTTCGGTAAACCGGAGCAAAAACGTCTCAGCGCCAGTGATATCCTCAAGCTGATGGATGTCGGATTCGACCTGGACAAGAACAAAACGAAGGAACCCAGCTATTATTACGTTCCCCGAAGAATCAAAACCGACCTGACCAATACGGAAATTGCCTATTTATTGGAGCATCGTGATCAGCTCCGCGGCATTGAAGTGTTCGAGGATAGTATCCGCGTGTACGACAAGCAAAGCATCTCAGCCCAGCTCGTCGGCTATATGAAAAGGTATAATGCCGCAAGAAACCCTGTTTCAGGGCTTGATTTCTACAAGAACAAGGGAGACGAGTATCTGGAGGTGGAGGATGTCGGATTTGATGGGCTGGAGCTGATGTATCAGGATGAGCTTCGCGGGCAAAAAGGAGTCAAGTCGTATCCGGTCAATGCCCTCCAAAAAATTATTGGTCCTGCCACACTCACACCACCGGAAAAAGGCCACAACCTGCATCTGACAATCGATAAAAATGTACAGCTGGTCGCCCAGCAAGCAATTACGGATCATCTGAACTTCCTTCGTAACCGCCGTTTGGCAGGCGATATCGCCTACGCGCCCAATGCCCGCTCAGGCTATGCAGTAGCTATGGAGGTCAAAACCGGTAAGATCGTAGCGATGGCCAGCATGCCGGACTATGATACAAACACGTGGACAGGCGGCATGAGTACGGAAGAATACAACCAGATTATGCCTTTTATCAATAATGGTACGATCACGACCTCTTACCCCGATTATCCGGAAAAAGAGCGCAGCAAGCATCCGTCTTCCTTGGTCTACATGGGCTCTACGGTTAAACCATTGTCGGTAATGATCGGCTTGATGGAGAATGTGATTACACCTTCTTCTACTTACAGCGATGGCGGCTCGTTTACGTTCGGTAAGGATAAACGAACCATCAGCAACTCGGACGGACACGCCTATGGATTGTTGAACCCTACAACGGCCATTCAAGTATCGTCCAATACGTTCATGTCAGCCATGATCGGGATGCCGCTCTATAACAAATACGGCGGAGAGAAATCAGAGGTACTCGACGTATGGGCTAAGTATTTTGCCGAATTTGGGTTGGGTGTCAAAACAGGCAGCAAGCTGCCCAACGAGTACGAGGGCTCCAATGAGTTTTATAAAAATGCCAAGTCCAGCAGCTATCAGTCTGCTATGGTCTACGCCTCCTGGGGACAAAACGAAAAGTACACAACACTGCAGCTAACACAGTTTGCCGCAACTCTGGCCAGCCGAGGTAAACGCATGATGCCGCAATTCGTGGAAAAAGTGACCAAATCGAGCGGTGATCTTGTTCGTGGTTATGAGCCTGTAGTCCTTAACGAGGTTAATTATCCAAAGAACTATTGGGATACGGTCATTAATGGAATGCGAAGCGGAGCGGAAGGTATTGAAGAGCTGCCCTTTCCTGTAGCTCGCAAAACCGGAACCTCCACACAGGACGTTCCTGGCGGACGTGTAGATAACGCGGTATTCATCTCTTTTGCCCCTATAAATGATCCTGTTCTGGCGATAGCTGTTGTTGTGCCCGAGGGTCGGTTCGGAAAGTACGGGGCCGCACCTATCGCTGCCAAAATGTATCAGGCCTACGATCAATATATCGGTGGTCTAAGCGCGCCTGCTGGTGCTGCCGGAGCTGGCAATGCAGTGAAAAGACCCTGATGCTTCTGCATATATAACGTGACAAGACCTTGTTTGCCCGGATCCGAGCAAGCAAGGTCTTTGTTCTATTCTACCTGTTATACAAAGCATCGCTGGTCTGTTTAATTCTGAATTTTGGAAGTTATACCTGAGGATGTTGGAAAGGACTGCCTACGCGGTTTGTGATAGCTGACCTTGCTTGGCTTGCTGCAGTTCTTCGCGCAGTTCATACATCAGGCGATTAAATTCTTCTTGAAGCGTATGTAATTCCGAGTAATAGTTACCTTGTAGGCGATTAAGCTCGAAGAGAGATAGTCCTGTAAAATACTGATACTCCGTATAGCAACGGTTTGAAGCATCCACAATCGACTCATGATTTCCCTCGGAAATTCTCATCAGCTATCCGCTCCCCTGCAAATGGTATTTTTGGAATAAATAAAGCATAATTTTGTAAGCATTTCCATGTCAAGCAATAATTCTGATTGTTTTTAATTTTCTGATTATTAGGTATTTCAAGTCATTTAATAAATGATTTTTGTCTGAACCCATTCTATTGCAAGGCATGTGTCGTCATGATAATGTATCAATTAATAGATTGTATTAAAGATCCATTAATCAGTAATTCGAACAATCCATATTCCTATTTACTAGTAACTACGCCTGGAGGTGAATCGAATGCTAAAAGTCAACCGAAACGACGATCGTCCCTTATGGCTGCAACTGCTTGACCAAGCTATCCATAATATCACAACTGGAAAATGGCCACCAGGCGAATTGCTACTTCCATCTCGTGAACTCGCCCTATTGGTGGGTGTCTCGCGCTCAACGATACAGATCGTTTATGAGGAATTGTTCAGTCGCGGTTATACATTAACCTCTCGGCGCGGCGGAACAAGGGTAAGTGAGTGGAGCTATATGACCTATTCTTCAGAGGACGTTACATCTCAAGGACCTGTCCCGCCCGAATTGCCTTTATTAAACACTGCAGTTAACCATTTGCACAATTGGTTCAGAAGCAAAGAGAATCGGAAAGTGGAGATCGATTTCAGTCCCCATGAACCATATTTGGACGAACAATTTCAAAAAAATTGGAGACAATCATTTTTACAAGCCTCAAACGAAACTGACCTGACCAGTTGGACTTACGGCAATGCCTACGGTTTCGTGCCGCTACGCGAACAGATTCAACGCTACTTATCATTAGAACGTGGCATCCACGTGCATATAGATCAGATTTTATTAACTTCAGGTGCACAGCATAGTATAGATTTGATCGCCCAAGCACTTTTAAATGAAGGAGATACGGTTTCTGTTGAAGATCCCGGCTTCCCTGCTGCCTGGATGGCAATGAAATATCGGCGAATGAATGTTGCTCCTGTTCCTGTCGACGAGTATGGAATACAAGTAGACCATATTCATCCACAATCCAAACTAGCCTTTGTTACCCCTTCGCATCAGTGCGCGATTGGAGTCATTATGTCGGAACCTCGCAGGCAACAATTACTCCACATGGCCGTTCAAAATCGATTTTGGATTGTCGAAGATGATTATGACAGTGAATTTCGATATCGCGGTGATCCTCTTCCAACTTTGTTCAGCCAACAACCTCAAAACACATTATATATGATGAGTTTCTCCAAAATGGTTGCTCCTGGTATCCGAATATCAGCAATCGTTGGTTCAAAGGAGGCTATAGACCAACTTGCTCGAGTCCATGAGTTGACCTATCGCCATCTTCCAATTATGGAGCAATTAACGCTTGCTCACTTTATCGAACACGGGCATTTCATGCGCCATATGAGAAGAGTTAGAAATGTATATCGGAGGAGACATGAAGCCATGACGAAGGCCATAGTCGCGAGCGGTCTAGGCGAACGCTTTAAACTAAGTGGCGTAGAAACGGGATTGCACATGCTTCTAGAAGGTGAGGATTCATTTGATGAGGAAACCGTTACTTACCAAGCGCTCAAAATAGGGATAGGTGTCTATCCGCTCAGTACTTATTGTTTGGAAAGCGATCGAAAAGGATGGGTGCTGGGCTTCGCAAAAGTAGATGAGGCTGCAATTGAACGGGGAATATATCGTCTTGCGGAGATGCTTTCATAATATAAGCATCCCCGCATAAATCTTATCTTTATCTGAATGAATGAACGCGTGCTAGTGCCATCACCGCTATCACCCCCCGTGGCTATGGCTATTTTCCCAGTATTCATTTTTAATGCCTCCTTCTATTTCTGTTCAGCTTGTTGTAATCCACTCGTACTACTTTGCTTTCTGCGAAATTGTCCATGAATCACAATATGTGCCGCCAAACCAGCAACAAGCCCCCAGAATGCACCACCAACTCCAAGTAATGTAACGTTCGCAGCAGTCGCCAGAAAAGTAATTAACGCTGTCTCACGTCCCTTGGTATTCGCTAAAGCATTGGTGAGGCTGCCACCAATTGTCCCCAGCAATGCCAATCCCGCTAATGTCGCGATAAAGGTAGCAGGAAGAGTCAGAAACAAAGCAGCCAGCGTCACACCAAAAATTCCAACAAAAATATAAAAAATGCCACATGCAATACCTGCAATATAACGCTTTGTTGAATTCTCGTGTGCGTCTTTCCCTGTACAAATCGCCGCAGTAATCGCCGCTACATTAAAGGCATGTGAGCCGAATGGAGCTGTAAGGAGTGAGCCCAAACCAGTAACCGCTAAAATCGGATTCGCACTCGTCTTAAATCCATCATTTCGCAACACAAGCATTCCGGGCATATATTGTCCCGTCAAGGTAATAACAAACAGCGGCAATGCAACTCCCAATAAAGCATGAACCGAAAACTCCGGAACAACAAATACCGGTGATGCTATAGCCAGTTTGATATTACTGAAATCTGCTTTCCCAGTACTAATCAAAAAAATAAGACCGAGCACCAAAATGCCAACGACTGCGTATCGAGATGTATACCGCTTCAACACCACATAAGCTACAAACAGGACAACGACAAGCAAGGGATCAACTTTCGCTCCTCCGAATGCTGAAATTCCAAATTGCAATAAAATACCTGCCAGTAACCCGGAGGCAATGCCTGGTGGTATAAGACCGACTAAACGTTCAAACATACCAGATAGCCCCAAAATAATAAATCCTAATGCAGATATCATATAAGCCCCAATAGCCTCCGCATATGGGGTTACAGCTAGCGCCGAAACAAGAAAAGCCACTCCTGGTGTTGACCAAGCCGTAATAATGGGTTCACGATATCGGTAGCTTAGCCATATTCCGGTTACACCCACACCAATGGAAATCGACCATATCCATGAAGCAGTCATTTCGGGACTCAGACCCGCAACTTTTGCTGCCTGGAACACGAGAATAAATGTGCCCCCATAGTTGACAATGACAGAAATTAAAGCAGCTAAAGTAGGCGATATCAAATCTCGGACGCGTAACGAAGATGATGTTGTGTTCATATGCACTCTCCTACCTCTCTCCTAATCGCCCGCGCGCTTTTTCGTTCCGGTAATAAATTCACATCTTCTTTCTCGCATTCTGAAGCTGGGCTAGCCAATTTCATATAGTGACGCACGGTTTCGAGATTTTCTTCGACAAAATGTCCCATCTTCTCCCCACTTTCTGCTTTTTACTCATGTTTGTTGATCGAGCAATCTTAGCTTAAAGTACTTTGGATTGTATTAAAACATCCAAAAATACTAATTTAATAAATCCATAAATGAATTCATAGTTTCGATTTCCAAATAATATAAAAAGACGACTCTAAAATTCAGTAAATGAATTTGAGTCGTCATTTTTGATTACACCTATTCAAAATATTTCGTAAAAGGTCAGTTGTCCAGTGTTCGCTCGTTGACTAGATTCGAACGATCGTGATATCAGGCGTGTAGCCAGCGGGACATTCGACCTCCAGCTGTATCTCTTTCGGGGCACTTACCCGCATCTGGAACAGATGCCGCTGTGCATCCAGCTTCCAGGATACCTCTATGCAGCCTTGAATTGGTAGCGGGATTCGTCCCTTGGCATAGCGCAAATCTCCTGGAGACGGCGCTACCTTGACCTGAGTCCAGCCTGGAGTTAACGGTTTGACACCGAGCAGCTGATCTCCCAGGAAATATGCCGGAGCCGCAGACCAGGCATGGCAGTGACTGCGTGTCAGCATGCGTGGATTCGCCCGATTTTCCTTAAAGCCGGGATACATCTCCCAGCAGGTCGTCGCATCATTCTCAATCATTTCGCCAAAATGCTGACGAATATCTTCCAGCATACGGCCCGTTTCACCGTATTTGGCAAGCGCCTCGTAGTAAAAGAAAGACATAAAAGGGCTACCGATTTTCACAAAATGCTCCGGAGGTGCAAGCAAATACTCGCGTAAAATCGACTCGCGCTCCCCGCTGGCAATATGACAAATCAGTGCCACAACCTGCGTTTGCATACTGAATATAGACGAAACCCTTCCATCTACATGGATACAATCCACGTAAGCCTGCTGCTCCTCTGACCACAGATGGCGATTGATCGCCGCAGCCAGCTGCGCGGCACGCTCCCGATACAACACGGCCTGTTCGCTGTCATTTGCTGTTTCGGCCAATTCTGCAGCTGCATACAGCGTCTTCACCAAAAACATCGTTTGGTGAGTAACGACACCATCCCGCGGCTGGTCGATGGGCGCCCAATCCAACAGATTCCAGCCTCTAAAGCTGAACAAGCCATCCGCGCCAATGTGCTGCAGGTAATGATCAAGCGTGTATTTCACATGCGGCCAAATGTCTTCCGCAAACTGGATTTTGCCTGTGTAGTCAACATATTCCTTGCAGGCAATGACCCAGAAGAAGGTCCAGTTCGGTATGACGCTTACCCAGCCGCTTGGCACCTGATCCCCATAATAAGGAGTCTGTCCAGCCGACCCCGGCACCAACCGCATGCAGCGCTCAACGATATCGGTCGCCCCGAACACATAATAATTAACTAATGCTTCATTACGGCTATCCCCCACCCAGAAAGTCTGCTCATAAGCAGGACAATCTACGAACGTATCCTCCATGCATAAACGGGTCGTATGACGACTGATTTCCCATATATCATTTAGCAAGGGGTCAGAGCACTGAAACTCGCCGATTTGTGCAACTGGGAAGTTGCTTTGGCGGACTACTACCTTATACCACAGAGTCGGACGCACGGCGCCGCGTACGGTGACCATGAGATAGCGGAAGCCTCGGCGAACGGGCGATACATAGCTTTGCCTGCCCTCACGGCATGTATATCGCAGCGTATTATCCAGACCGTAGGTTTCCTGACGCCAGCCATCCTGCTGGAACTCATAGCCATACATGTCGATTACCGTTCCCTCTGGAGCATTCAGCTCAAATTCCAGAAAGCCTGACCATTGCTTGCCAAAATCCAATACAAATTCCGTATCGCTTCCCTCAAATAATGGAGCCTCCACAGGTACCCCATTGGCCGCTGCCAGAAGCTGTAAGGATACGGGAACGGCATGACTCACGGAATCCTGTTTCCAAATGGACATCGCAAACGTATCCTCCAGTCGAACCAGACTTGGAGAAATGGCTCTTACCGGATAAGCCCCACTAAGCAAATCATCTATCGTCTTGATCTGTTTGATGGTCTCGGTAACCTTGGACAAGGCTTCAACATAATCCTCCGTCTCCTTGGCATCCACGACATCGGTATCCTTGATAACCATATGCTTATAAGGTCCTACCGTAACGACTGGCGATGGTTGCGTTCCATTGCTTAATGATGACGACTCCAAAGGTGATACAACCTCAAATGGAACGTTCGTATCCAACGCAATCCGGAAGGCTTTGCCATGGTCTTTGCCGGATACGTCCAGCAGCAGCAGGTGGTCTCCTGCAGTCAGCTCCACACCAAGCTCCAGCTTCGGATCTTCCCCATCAAAATCCGATTTCTCATACAGATGTCCATTAATCGCACAAGCGAGAAATGAGGTTCCCACCATACATAGAGTCACCAGTCCCGGCTCGGATAGACGTATTAACGCCGCCACCATCCCGGCAACCTGGTAGTGATTGGCGTGATCAGCGCCATAGTCCTCCCACTGGTATTTGACATCGATAGCAATCGACCATGCCGGAGGTCTCGTTTGGTTCAACGATTCCACCCTTGCAGGATACACCACTTCCTCAGTAAGCATCGGAATGTCTCTCTCCATCATCCCCGTCCACGGTGCTGTACCTACCGGACCAATGGTTTGTGCGGCCTGCCAGCCACTATCATCGAACTTGGCCTCCGTCCAGCTGTCATCCCACAGCCTGGCATCCGTACTCTCGGCAAAAGCATGCTGTACGGACATCCGCGCCTGATGCGGATCGTGACCTGCGTGCAGCTCTGTTTTCCAACTGGAGTCAGTCACAATGGATTTCCTTGGCTCCGTACTCGGTTCTGCCCCGGCTTCAGAAGCTTCACTCCTATTGGCAGCTTCGATGCTGCCTGTACCGGACAGTGTCAGTTGTGCCAGCAAACCGCCGCGTCCCCGCAAGCTGTAAAAGGTAGCCACCCCAAAATGCAGCACCAATACGGCGATACTGTTTGGAGCTCCCGATTGCAGCAAATGAGAGATCTCGTAAACATCATAAGCATACTGGTGATGATACGAACGTACGGGGCCACGTCCAACCAGGACCCCATTCACATACAACACATATCGGGTATCTGCGGATAACAGCAGCTCGGCTTTTCCTGTAGGGTCAACTACAGGGATGAACGAAGTCCTGAAGCACCTCCATTCGTTTCTCGGGCTTTCTTCCCCTTCTCCCCAAATCCAGCGCGCCTCTGGTACAAAAGGTAAATCGTGAACCGTTCCAGTTTCCATGTATTGTCCTCCTTAGATTTCCTCTGATCATATAAAACGTTCATAGAAACACTTACTCCGTAAGTGGATGCTTGACTACTGTCTATTCTTATTTTAATATGATCGCTATGGAGTATTAGGGTCTATACGGACATTTAATAGGGGTATTTTTACAAGGAGGTCATGGAGTATGGTTCAGCAAGCCGTTTTTGTCACCCGAGGTGAGCAATTTTTTGACAAAAGCTTTCCTATCTATGTGAATCGGGTCGCGGAATCGTTCCATCTTGGGGTGCATTCGCATGATTTCTATGAAATTTGTTACGTCGGGGAAGGATCGGGTTTTCATTTTATAGGAGGGCAGTGCTTTCCGGTACGTAAAGGGGATGTGACCTTTATTCCAATTGGGGTTTCTCATGTATTCCGTCCCGAATCACCGACCGCCAAAACCAAGCTGATCGTCTATAACTGCCTATTTACCCAGGAAGCCGTAAGTCATATGCAAAACATCCTGCCGTGGGAACCGGGAAGTGGAATGCTGGACAGCATGAACGGAGACAGCTGGCTGCGGCATCGTGAGGAAAGAGATGAATTCGAGCGGATTTTCAGCTTTCTCCATCAAGCTTTCTCCGCCAAAAAGCCCGGCTGGCAGCTCATTGTATATGGAGGGATGCTCCAGCTGAACGGTTTACTGTTCCATACAGCACGACCGATGACCAATCCCGCAAGTTTACCGACCCTAAGTGCCGGAAATGAACCCTTCGATCAAGCTTTGATCATGATGGAACGTGATTTTGCTCATCCTCTGACGGCCTCCATGGTTGCTTCAGCGATTAAGGTCAGTGAACGCCACTTGTCACGGCTGATCAAAGCCCGAACAGGAATGACCTTTGTCGGTCTGCTCCAGCATCTGCGTATTCGCGAGGCTTGTTTTCTTCTCAGGGAAACCACCTTCAAGGTAAGTGATATCGCTTCTCGTGCCGGATATCAGGATATGAAGTTTTTTAATCGTCTGTTTAAAAGCAAAACAGGTGTCACCCCAAGGCAATACCGGGACTCCACCTGTTGAACCGCAATTTATTTATCCCGGGGTTATGCCTAATCCGGCACCCTGTCTAAGACTTTGCCTTGCTCTGCCTATGATACAGCACGCCGAAGCCCAGCAGCAGGACTCCCATGACACCGAAGCCGCCAGCAAGACCAATAACCGTCGTCATCATACCAAACAGCAGCGGATTCGTTAATTGCACGATCCGGTTGGACATGGTGCGGATACTCATCCCCAAGCCCCGTTCGCTTGGCTTCACGGTTTGTGACACCATCATGAGCGCAACGGGTTGATTGACGCTCGTACAAGCTCCCCAAATAAACACATTAGCAGCAAGCAGCCCATACCCGGTATTCAGCAGTAGTGCCAGTAAGCAGCCAGCTCCGCTAAAAATACTGATCATCATAATTCTATGATAGCCAAGTCGATTCTTGAACCTCTTATGACTAGAGTCACAAGATTCTTGGGTAGTCCCTTCTAACGAAGAGAAGTTTACCAAGCTAACCCTGTCGTCCCAACAGTTTGCATAATGGTTGTACGGCCCATTTACACGGTAAGCAGTCTTTTACCTTCGGCAAGAATGTTTAGGCTTGCGTTGACATCTCGGTCGTGATGGGTTCTACAATCAGGACAGTCCCAAACGCGTAAGTTCAGGTCTTTCACATCTTTGTTTTTGTAACCACAGCAAGAACATAGTTGACTACTTGCAAATGTTTGGCCAACGGCTACAACCATACGACCATACCATTTCGCTTTGTACTCTAGCATGGAGCGAAATAGGGACCAAGATACTTCGCTAATGGATTTGGCTAACTTAGGATTCTTGACCATATTCGCTACTTGTAAATCTTCAATCGCAATGATGTCGTGGTTTTTGACAATCTGCGTGGAGGCTTTATCCAAGTAATCTTTACGGGTATTACGGATGGTTTCATGTATCTGAGCAACTTTGATGCGCTGCTTGTTCCCGTTGGATCCGTTCTTCTTCCTTCGTGAAAGTTTACGCTGTGCTCTTGCCAGTTTTTCTTCCAGTCTGTGAAAGAATTTAGGGTTGCCATACACTTCACCACTAGATAGAATGGCAAAATCTTTCAAGCCCACATCGATGCCAACTTCATGGCCTGTTTGGGGCAACTCCTGGATTTCAACCTCTGCAAGTACAGATACAAAATAGGTACCGGATGGATGGCGTCTAACCGTAGCATGGACGATACGACCTTCGACTTCACGACTTTTAGCGAATTTTACAAGTCCAAGTTTAGGCAGCTTGATCTGATTGTCTACCATTTTAATATTTCCATTCGTATAGTTCGTTTGGTAAGACTGTCCCGGATTCTTCTTACTCTTAAACTTAGGCGCATCATTTTGTTTTTTGAAAAAGCGATGGTAAGCATCATTTAAATTCCTTAGAGCATTTTGTAGAGCAAATTTGTCGGGTTCGTTCAACCAGTCTATTTTTTGTTTTAGTTTGGTGAGTTCAGCCGAACATGCACGATAAGATAAGCCTTTTCCTGTCTTTTTGTAGGTGTTACTCCAGAGGGCTAGAAAACGATTAAACACAAATCGAGCGCATCCAATCGTCTTGTTAATGAGGGTTGCCTGTTCTGGCGTGGGGTACATACGGAATTTGTAAGCTTTGTGATGCAAAATGACGAACATAACCTCCTTTCGTTTTGGGGTACCCACCCATTATAGCACATATGTTCGCTTCAAGATATGGCTTGCACCTGTGTTCTACACATGTGTCGGATCGTTAACGTGGCATAAGCCACGCCCTATCCGACGTTTTCTAACTCACGACTGAAGTCACGAGTTTACGAAAACTTTACATCAAAATATAGCGCCATGATCGGCCGCAGCATGTGAACACCCAGCATGTATACAAAAGACGAAGTAAAGATCGACAGTAAACCTACTCCGGCAAGAAGCCTGCCCCTGTCTCTGGACATCTTAGGATTACCCATTACCATCATTCCCCGGTCTACAATCAGATACAAAACGTACAGCCTAACGAATATCCGATCCGCAAAGCCTCCTGTTTATCATACCTTACGATCTAGCGGAGCCGCCTCCATTTCATTCTGCTCCATATGAGCGACAAGCTCCTTTACAAAAAAAGCCGCTGCTTGCGACAAGGCCCCATCCGGTATCGTAACGACCCCGATCGAGCGGGAAGGGATCGGCTCCACAAGCTTGAGCTCGACCAGCGTACCTGCCGCCAAATCATCGCCTACAAATTCCTTGGTTATAAAGGAAATACCCATCCCCTTACGGACAAAATCGATCAGTAAATCAACGCTCCCGAGCTCAATATCCGGTACGACCTCCAACCCATAGGTTTGCAGCAGCGCATGAAAAAATGTACGTGTCCGACTGTGTGCCGACAACATAACAAAAGGCTGCTTGCTCAACTCCTGAAGCGTAATCGGTGCTTGGGCAAGAGCTGCATATTCAGGCCCCGCTATGAAGCAGTCCTGGATCGGTTTCGTCGTTTGCACAAGAAGCCGGTCATCGACCGGCAGATGGGCAATTCCGCAATCGATCTCCCCATCCCGCAGACGCCGTAGGATGGACTCCGTTTTTCCGTGAGATAAGCAGATGCGTATGCTCGGATGCGCCTTGTGAAATTTATCGAGAAAAGGAAAGAGGAAATATTTGCAGAGCGAGTCGCTGGCACCGAGACGAATCGTCCCCGCTATATAGGTTTTCATCTCGCTGATTTTCCGCTCTCCGGCAACCAGCAGCCCATAAGCCTGCTCTACGAATTGAAACAGCACTCTCCCCTCTTCCGTCATTTCAATTCCTTTGGCCTTGCGCAGCAGCAGACGTACGCCTAACTGCTCCTCCAATTGTTTAATTGCGTAGCTGGCACTCGGCTGCGTAATGTAAAGCTGCTGCGCGGCTCCGGTTATGCTGCCTTCCTTCACGGTGTGATAGAACACCTTATAGTAGTCCATCGAGCTCATGACATAGCACCTCTCTATGTGAAGTATAGAAGATAACAATTTTTTGTATGTCTATCTATTCCTTATAATAGAGAAAACATTCAAATTCGTAAACAAGGAGTGACAAGCAGATGTCTGCTAACCAGTCGCCAAATGATGGCAAGAACGATTCTAAACACAGTTTCACCCCCGATCTTCAAGCCCGCTCTCCATGGGCCGCTCTGTCAGATACGAAGGAAGTCGAGATTTATCCTCCCCTTCATGTACCGGATGGCGCCATCGCCATTCCCGGCAGCAAAAGCTGCACGAATCGTGCACTCCTTATAGCTGCATTAGCAGAAGGCACATCCACAATCGGACATATTCTTCGCAGTGATGATTCTTACTGGTGTCTGGATGCTTTGCAAAGGCTGGGCGTGAAGCTTGAGGTCGATGGAAGCACGGTAACCATTGAAGGAACTGGAGGCCAATGGCCAAATCAGAGCGGAAGGCTGTATTTGGGTGCGGCTGGCACAGCAGCCCGTTTCCTGCCAGGAGCTTTGGCGGCAAGTGCAGCGGGCAGTTGGTTGGTTGAAGGCAGCCAACGTCTAAGCGAACGTCCGATTCGGCCATTGATTGAAGCCCTTCAGCAGTTAGGTGCAAGCATCGAATATAAGGCTCTTGATGGGCAACTGCCTATAGAAATTCAGGCACATGGACTTCGTGGGGGCAATGTACATGTATCCGGGTCTGTTTCCAGTCAATTCATAAGCGGATTGCTGCTTGCTAGTCCATATGCGAGGCAAGCCACACGAATCAGAATCACTGACACCATCGTCCAGCACGCATATGTGAGTTTAACGATAAGCCTGATGAAGCAATTTGGTGTTACCGTAACGCACCATGAACGATTGAATGAATACGAAATTTTGCCCCAGGTGTACGCAGCCCAGACGCTGACACTCGAAGCCGATGCATCAACCAGTTGCTACGCGCTGGCCTACGCCGCACTAACCGGTGGTCATGTGAGAATTACCAATCTTCCAGACCAAACGAATCAACCGGATCTCGGTATGCTGGAGGTTTTTGAACAAATGGGCTGCCGTATTCAGAAGAGTGCCATCGGTATTGAGCTATGGGGAGCACAGCAATTAAAGGGTGGTTTTACGATCAGTATGAAGGAAATGTCGGATCAGACGATGACTTTGGCAGCCATGGCTATCTTTGCCGATGCGCCGATTACGATTACGGAGGTTGGTCATATACGAGCACATGAATGCGACCGCATACAGGCCATGTGCGAATCACTTGGCCGTCTCGGGATTCAGGTTGTTGAGCACCCTGACGGAATGACAATCTATCCCGGCAACCCGCAGCCTGCTGTACTGCCAACCTATGACGATCATCGTATGGCGATGTCGCTTACCCTGATCGGCTCTCGCATCGGCGGTATCCGTCTGCTGGACCCCGGCTGTGTATCCAAGACGTATCCACGCTTTTTCGAGGACATGGAGCAGCTTGGGCTGCAAGTGCATAGAAGCTGATGATGTATCTGCAAACAACATGCCAGAAGATGCGTACCTTAGAACACAATATACCAAAAAGGCCAACCGAAGTTTCCGGTTGACCTCATCATACAAAGAGCACCTCTCCGGGTGCTCTGCTTTTCACCCAATTATCCCAATAACACCGCTGCTTGTTGTTCAAGTTTCTTTAAGACTGCTTCCAGCTCAGTAATCTCATCCGAAGTAATATTTAATTGAGGTGCTTTCATCAATCCGGCATCGACACCTCTGAGCTTGAGAGCTTCTTTAAAGTAGGACATGTTGCTTCCACTCTTCAATGCTTCGCAAAATTGGGTAGCCAGCCTTTGCATCTTTCTTGCTTTATCCAAATCATTCTCTTTATAGGCGTTGTAGACGGCTACGAATGGTTCAGGGTATACGCAGGATACACCTGATACAACACCCTCACAGCCCATAGCCAATGCAGGCAAAAACAAGCGGTCAGCACCCGGCACTACCGAGAAATCACCTTGATTAACGGTAAGGTACTCATTCACTCTTAAGAAGTCGGGATAACTGTATTTGATGCCTATCACATTCTTACATTGGTCAGCCACACGCTGAGCCACATCCGGTTTAATATCATTCGCCGCACATTGCGGAATACTGTACAAATATACAGGAAAATGATCCGGTACGCTGGAAGCAACATTGACGAAATACGTTTCCAGCTCTTTATCGTTTGCTCCAAAAAACACAGGTGTAACGACGCCGATCCCGTCCGCACCAATCTCATAAGCATGCTTAGCCAGAGCAATGGTCTCTTCTTCGTTCATTGCACCGACATGAATATAGACAGTTACACGTTGATTTGCCTTTTTGACAACGGCCTGTGCAACTTTTTTCCGTTCCTCTACCGAAAGTCTCAGCATCTCCCCTGTTGTACCGAGCGGGTACAAGCAATGAACGCCCTTGGAAATTAAAAATTCCGTCAGCTCCTTTACTTTATCGATCTGAACATTGCCTTGCTCATCGAACGGAGTTACCATAGCTGTCGTTACACCATATAAATGTTTCATTTGTCCTATCTCCTTAATGATCAGATGATCTTTATCATTGCTAGCGTTGTGTCGATCAAGAGTGCTCAACAAACAGTGGCGGTACTGCCAAATTACCCAACTCATCAAATTCAAATGGTATAGCGTCTCCCATAACGGACAGCGTGGAACAGCCACTCAAAGCCTCGTCGTACGTGTCCGAGATGTAGATATGCTGCAAAAATAATGTATTTTTAATCCAAACGATTTTAACATTTCCCGGAACGATCTTGTTGCACGTTTGAATTGCGATATTCAAGGCATCACGGTCCGCAGGCATCGTAACTGGTATCTTGGCACCTGTCAGAACGGTTGAAGTGATACAATTCGTATAAGTTTTGTTAAAATCAATCTTATCCACCAGCCGTCTTGTCGTAATATCCGCCAACCCAATTCCTGTAGCATTTCCATGAGATTGATAGGTTAAATCGCGGACAAACACTTTTTGAATAGACGGAGCTTCAACAGGATGATGAATCGGTCCGCCAAATCGGCCCGTAATGTTGGGGTCCATTCCGGCTCCGCTGATGTTCTTGCCTATCTCATCGATGATCAGCACATCTATCTTGTCCAAATGAATTCGCGGCATATAGGTTTTAGCTATAGCCAGCAGTTCCGGCTCCTTGGCAGCTATTTCTTCGGAGGTGAGGATTTGGATATCTGCTATTTCGTCATACGCATTCTCAAGGATGGC
Organism: Paenibacillus baimaensis; assembly: GCF_025567575.1. Taxonomy (NCBI): domain Bacteria; kingdom Bacillati; phylum Bacillota; class Bacilli; order Caryophanales; family Paenibacillaceae; genus Paenibacillus; species Paenibacillus baimaensis. The sequence goes on from NZ_JAOQIO010000110.1 coordinate 127,415, forward strand.
AACCCCTAATACGATGGGTGTCTTCGCTAACAAAATAGCGCCGGCTTCCGGAATCAACGCTGCAAAAGAGTCAAAGCCCTGGCTGTGAAGAGCTGCTGCTCCTTTATGCTTGCCTAAGCCAATCGCTGCCATTTTGAGCAGCCCGCTTTCCACAGAGCCCTTAAAATCGGTATGGGCTTTAATTCGTCCCACCATGACAACTGCATCCGCTTCAAAGGCATGCCGATCAAAGTACAAGGGGATACCACCGCTCGTCGTCCCTACCTCAACCGTATCCATCGAGCTGACAACAGGCGCTCCAACCTCAGCTTCCGTAATTCCGTATTCCGCCAATATCTCGATTTGGCCTTCGGCAGAGGCTCCACCGTGGCTGCCCATAGCGGGAACGATAAACGGCTTCCCTCCATAATACTTAATCATAGCGATAACAGCAGCTACAACCTGCTGCAAATCAGCAATGCCCCGGCTGCCAACTGCCACTGCGACCTTCATGCCGCTACCAATTTTACGGTGAATATCCTCTAAAGCAAATTGCTGCTGTATAGCTTCCGGTATATGTCCAACCCTTTTACGTGCAAAATGCTGTTCAACCGGAATCATTCGGGGAAGAATTGTGTCCATCAACATCTGCATCCGCCTCGATCTCGTATTAAAGTGTACTGCTGCAAGCTACGTGAGCAGGTTGGCCGGCTGCTTGTCATGGAAAACATCGAGAATCGCTTGGGCCGTCGTCAAGCTAACCAAATGGTACGTTTCATAGGTTTCAGCAGCCGTATGCGGTGTGGTGACGATGTTGCTGATTTGAAATAATGGATTATCCGCTGAAACCGGTTCTTGCTCATACACATCAATGGCGGCTCCGGCAAGCTTTCCTGATTTTAATGCCTCATAAAGTGCGTTCTCGCTAACAACAGCACCTCTTGCAGTATTAACGAAGTAAGAACCATCCTTCATCATCCCGAAGGTTTCATTGTTCATGAAATGATGCGTTTCCTGGAGACTTGGTAAATGCATACTCACTACGTCGGATTCACGTAAAATATGCTCATAAGAAGTCAATGTGACGTTAAGCTCTTGGGCTTTGTCGGCATTTGGATATTTATCGTAAGCTGACAACTGTACTTCAAAGCCTTGCAGCTTCTTGGCAACCATCTGGGCAATGTTTCCAAATCCAAGTAAACCAATTTTTCTGCCTTTAAGCTCCGCTCCGACAAACCGGTCCCACACTCCATTTCTTGCTGACTGCTGCAATGCCGGAATATTTCGCACGGCGCCAAGGATAAGTCCAATGGCTAATTCAGCTACCGCGTTCGCATTCCCGCCCGGTACATTCGTAACCTTGACGCCGTATTGCTTGGCCTTCTCCAGATCGATATTATCAACGCCGACGCCAAATCTTGCGATAACTTTCAGCTTGGGAGCGAGCTGGAACACAGCCTGATCCCATGTATCAACACCAGCGACAACGCCATCGATATCATGCACGATATCCTTTAATTCCTCAAACGTGAAGGGACGGCCCAGCCTATTCTCAATAATTTCACAGCCGTTATCCTCCAATAATTGTTTCGCTTCTGCACACAGCTTGGAATAGTTGGTCGCCGTTACTAATATTTTATTCACTTTTGTCATTATTTAACTCCTCCGACAGTCATTCCGCTGACCATATATTTTGAAGTAAACAAATACATAATGATGACAGGGATAGAAGCGATGATAGAACCTCCCATGAGAGGACCCCAAGCAAATACGTCACCAACAATCATATCAGCCAAGCCTAACGTAATCGTTTTATCCGCACCCTTGGTTACCACCACTAATGCATACAAATACTCGGACCAGCACAACGTGAAGGCAAAAATAAAGGTGGCCGCAATGCCCGGTGCCGATAACGGAAATATAATGCTCATCATCGTACGCAGCCTTGTGCAGCCGTCAATCATAGCCGCCTCTTCGATCTCCACCGGTATGGACTTGAAATAAGAGATAAGCATCCATGTTGCATAAGGAATCGTAATGGTTGGATATATGACCATCAGGCCAAATATAGAATCGTTTAATCCGATCGCAGACACCAGCATATACAAAGGGATGAACAATACAGCTCTCGGCATTAAATATGCGTATAGAATACCTTTGGAAATGATGCCTCTACCTGGGAAGCGAAGCTTGGATATTGCATAAGCAGCCAGCACACTAATCATAATAGAGACTAAGGAAACAATCAGAGACACTACAAGGCTATTCTTAATGTTGACCAGAAAATGCTTCTCGGTAATCAGCTTCACATAAGCGGACCACTCGAAATGCTTGGGCCAAAATGATGGCACCATATTATAAATCTCACCCTGCGATTTAAAAGAAGTGTTCAACATCCAGTAAAGCGGAAACAAGGCAAAGATTAATAAAATAGCCAACGTCATATATACAATAATTTGTTTACTTACATTATTTTTTTCCATAGCAGCATCACCTACTCATTTGATGAAAGCGAACGCTTTGTCACGTAGTTAATCAGCAGGATTAACGGCGGCATCGTAATAATTGCAATAGCAATCGCTTTACCAAGGCTCAAATTCAAAAATCCGGTCGTATAGCTAAGTGTGGATAAAACTTGAGTGCCGTTGGATGGTCCACCACGGGTTAACAGCCAAATAATTTCAAAATCGTTCAGCGTCCATATCGTTGTCATCACAGCCGCCAATATCGTGACTTCTTTAACAGAAGGCAATGTCATATATACAAATCGTTTAATTGCGCCCGCACCGTCCAGCATAGCCGCTTCGTACATCTCCTTGGATATCGTCTGCAAACCGGCTAGGATGGCTATGCCCATGAACGGAATGCCTCTCCACACGTTAACCAGGATGACCGAAAACATTGCCAAGCTTGGAGTCGCCAGCCAGCCTACCTGATGGTCGAGGATTCCGGTTTTCGTCAATATATAATTCAACACGCCTCCAACATCTGAATAAATCCACTGCCATGTAAACACGGAAACGATGGTTGGAATTGTCCACGGAAGAAACAGCAGTACCCTGAAGAGATTACGGCATACAATTTTTTCGTTCAAAACTAAGGCCATCACCATGCCGAACACGGTTTTTCCAATTACTGCCACTATAGTAAACAGAACTGTGTTCCAGGCTACCTTCCAGAACAGCGAATCTTTCATGAGATCGATATAGTTTTTCAGACCGATAAAGGTGGCAGGAGTACCCACCGCTTTATTGGTAAAGCTTAAATAGACAGCCCAGCCGAACGGCAGTACCATAACGGCGAGCAAATAAAGGAGCACAGGACTCAACAGTACGTATGCAAGCTTGCTATCTTCGTTTGTTTTCATGCTTCATCCCGCCTAACCCGCCGGACCTGCGGAATGACGGCTTTCGTCACTCCGCTGCCAAGCTTGGTAATTATTTTTTGTTATAAACTTCCTCAATCTTCGTGTGCAAATCCTTGACCGCGGTTTCAGGAGTATAGCTTGCTTCCAGCAGCAGACGTTGGAACGCATCGTTAACTAGTCTCAGGTTGAAGATTTCTCCCGCCTTCGGATTGTATTCACCTGGATATCCTAGGAAATTAAAGCCTTTGACCGATTCAACGAAAGCTTTATTTTTCTCATCCTGCCATATAGGCTCGCTCATCAGCTTCGTGTAAACCGGACCCGATAATGGTGCTCCTTTTTCTACCCAAGTTTTGTACCAGTCGTTGGCCAGCATATACTCCATAAATTTTTTGGCCAATTCTTTATTCTTGGAATCCTTAAAAATTCCGAGGTTGTTGCTGATTCCGGGAATAAAGACCCCTTTAGGCCCTGCAGGATAAGGAGCAATCCCGGTGTTTTCGTACATCTCCGGATTGTCTTTTTTCAACGTGCTGAGCACACTTCCTGTGTTGAAAATCATCGCAGCCTGTCCACTCAAGTAGGCTTTGTTGTTGCCGCTGTCATCCCAGCCGATTGCGCTTGGCGGCGTGCTCTTGTCAGTCAGGAAAATATCCCGGATGTATTTGGTCGCTTCAACCGTTTCCGGTGAATTCACAATCACGGTTTTGCCATCCTTCGTATCGACGGAGCCGCCGTATGACCAAATGATCCCGCGAGTCAAAAACTCTGCATCCGAATTTCCTTTTCCATAGCCGATCCCTGCACCATATAGCCCTTTGCTTGGATCCGTGAGCGCCTTAGCCATTTTTCTAAATTCATCCCATGTTTTCGGAGGCCCGTCGAATCCTGCCTTTTTCAACAGATCCTTACGATAGTACAGTACTTGCGATTCGGTCCAATACGGTACGGCGTACTGCTTTCCTTGAAAGCTGATTGCCTTTTTCAAGCTCTCCTGAATTTCACCGTTGGTGCCTTCTATTTTTTTGACTACATCCGTTATATCCTCAAGAACGTTTTTACCGTAAAACTGGCCAACCTCCTGATAACCGAAGAACGATACATCGGGCACAGTTGAGGTTTCGATAGCTGCTGACCATTTGGGATAAAAATCTTCATATGCGATGATCTCGACGTTGACATTCACATTATTTTCAACACCGAATTGCTTGGCCCGCTCCTGAATCATTTTGTTCTGGTCATCGAACAGCTGCTTTTTCATCCAGAAGGTTAAGGTTTGCGACGGCTTGGAGCTTGTATTTGTTTTGGCTTCACCTGTCGGCTTCTCTGTACTACAGCCCGCGGCAACAGACGCGATTAAAGCGACAGCCACAGTTTTGGACACCCATTGTTTCATGTGAATAGACCTCCCATAGTCGTAAAATCTGTGCATGTTTTCTTGGATAGCAAGATTTACTGAGCATCCCCTGCTCACAGCATCCTTGCTTCTGTATTTATTGTATTGCATCTAAGATAACGTTAAAATGCTAACTATTTAACATCGATAGTACTAAATTAGCAGACTCTATTCTCCCTCTTCGAGTCTCAAACGAAATTCCTGAGGGGTTACAAAATAGTATTTTTTGAAAACTTTAATAAAATAATTCGGATTCTGATAACCCAGCTTTAATCCGATTTCATAGTTTTTCAGCGCACCGTTGGCAAGCAGAGAAGCCGCCAGCTCCATTTTCAAACGCAGCACATAATCGCTTAAATTCTCGCCCGTCTCCAGCTTATACACTCTGGACACATGCACAGGATGCATATACATATGATCGGCAATCGCCTGCAGGGAAACATCTTCGACCAGATGCTTCTGGACAAAATGCTGTATTTTACGAACTGCACCTTCACGATCATTCCTCGTCTCATTCTCCATCCCTTGCTGCAGCTGCCGGAACGAATTAAAGATCCACTGCTCCAAGGTGGCTATCGAACGGCAAGCAGGCAAGCCCGAGACCTCGGACAAGCCCGGACCAATCATATCCGCAAGCTCACGTCCATTCTTATGTGCAAACGAGCTGAAGGACGCATAGACCGAGAAAAACACCTCAATAAGATGCTCCTGCGAATCGGCCCATTTGATGCTTAACTCATTTAGAATGCTGACCAGCTTCTCGTGAGTCACTTCCCAATTCCCGGATTCCAATAAATGAATGATATGCGGCGGCTCATACAGCTTTTGTAGGGATTGAACGCCAAGCTGCTCGATTTCATCAGCTACATAAACTAACAGCTCACTTTGATTTCCGATACGTCTGCGAAGTGAAAGCAAGCTATCCTGGTACAGCTTCTGCACATCGCCAGGGAAGCTCCCCCATTTGTTAAGCAGAACGGAAACAGTCCCTTTCAAATAACGATTCACGTTCAACTGCAGCTGGGAGCCCATAAGGTCAAGCTGTTCTTCAAGAATAGCCATCCCCTTATCCGGAGTTCCGTCAAGCTCAGCCTGCTTATCTGGTGAAACGGTAGCCAGAAATACCATATATCCATGGACGTCTTTACTTGACCACAGCTGAAAAAATTCCCCGGATAATTCTTCGGCCATGTTAACAATGGCGTATTCCATTAAGGATAAGCTATAGAAGTCAAAATCGAGCATCGGACCCTCCAGTCGAACGAGCATAAAAGCAAACTGCTCATCCGTTTTAATAGACATTTTTAGAGAGTCAAGCTTCTCCATCAAACGCTGGGAGGCATACTTCCTTCCTTGAAGCAATTCATTTAATAATTCTCCTCTTAGCTTAGGAAGATTTTCCTCAAAGGCCCTTACTACTTGCTGATAGGACTGATTCTCTTCCCTTTCCTTGTGCAGCAAATCTACAGCTTCCTTCACCTTGGTCATGACATCTTCATCACTTATCGGCTTCAGCAAATATTCATACGTGTTATGCTGAATCGCTTGCTGGGCATACGTAAATTCCGCATGTCCGGACAACAGGATACACTTGATTCTTTTCCAGCTGCGCCGCACCTGCTCCAGTAGCTCCAAGCCATTCATTCCGGGCATTCGAATATCCGTGATCATAATATCGATCGAATTCGTCTTCAATATATCAAGAGCCTCGAAGCCCGAATAAGCTTTAAATACCGCTGTGACGCCTATTTGCTCCCATGGCAATGTATCGCCAAGACTATCGACGACAAAGGCCTCATCATCTACGATCAGTAATTTAAACAACTCAAGCTCCCCCTTCGGCGGATGATTTCATATCTTCCCATCTCAACTCGACACGAAAACCGGTTAACGGGGACTGGGAAAAGGACAAGCCTGATGTGCCACCGTACATATGGAGCAGTCTTTGGTGAATGTTCCACAACCCACAGCCCATTTCTTCATTCAACGGAATCGTGATTCGCCTTTGCAGCTCCTTCAATCCTTCAGGGGGAAGGCCAGGTCCTGTGTCATCCACAATAATGGTATGGACACCGTTCTTAGACTCCCCGTGAATTCGAAGCATGCCGTACTCCAGACTATTTTCCATCCCATGAATAACTGCATTTTCAACAAGCGGCTGAATAATGAGCCTTGGAATTTCCATTCCCATCATCGCCTCAGGAATCTCAATTTCGTAATGAAACCTTTGAATACGCAGCATCTGGATTTTCAAATAGTTTTCAATCAGCTTCAGCTCTTCACTCACCGTTGTCATCGTTTTCTCCAGCCGCGTGGTGTAACGGTAATATTCGCCCAAATTTAAAGCCATCGCCACCACTGCCTCCTGATCGCCTAATTTGGCCATGCTTTTAATATAAAATAAACAATTATATAAGAAATGCGGGTTGATTTGTGACTGCAAATGCTTTAAGGTAGCCTCCCGGGACTGTAACGTTTCCTTATATACCTTTTCGATCAGCTCTTGAATTTGCTCAGCCATTTCGTTAAAGCTGACGAACAGAAAATCAAATTCATTGTTAGGCTGCTTCCTTAGCCGCGAAGAGTACTGCCCCTGTTTAATTCTTTGCACGCCTCGCAGCAGCAATTGAATCGGCTTTTGAACATTGCGATATAACAAAAGCGTCGCCAAAATACTTAACACCATTAACAATCCCACAGAGGTATAGAACAAATTCCGGCTCGTTGTAATTGGGAAGAAAATGCTCTCCAGCGGCACAATATCGATCAGATACCAGTCCAGACTCTCGGAGCGGATATAATTAACAATATACTTTTGTTTATCCAACGAGATGTTCAGACTTCCGTTATAGGCAAGCTGCGAATGGTCCAGCTGTTCAATAATTCGGTTTACAAGTATCCGGTTAGCAGAATAATTAACGATAGGTTCCATACCTGTCCGGTATAAAAAAGGCTCTCTTTGGCCTCCTTGCTTCAGCGTGCTCAGCATGTTTTTGATATTGTCATCCGTGAATCTCACCTCAACAAGCAGGTTGGTCAGGTCGGTTTCATGCACTTTGGCAAAATAACTTTGATACATTCCGTATACTAATGAGCTGCGGTGCAGCCATTTTCTCGAACCCGGATTAAGCAGATAGTTCTCCTCATAACGCACTGAGTAATCGGGAGATAAGATTTCTTTAGAATCGAGCAAGTATAAAATGAGCTGATTATTCCAACCACTAGTTGCTGTTTGAATATTAAGGGTATCAGCGATCCGAAGCTGTTTTTGCAATAACGTACGGGATTCATCGGAATTGCGACTGTCAAAATATTGTTTGATATTATAATCCCGGCTGACCGTAACCGGAAACTTCGTCAATTGGTCAATCATCATCTCCATCTGACTCATAAAAAAAGACAGCCTGTTGCGATTCGTGTCCTCCACGGTCTCTCTCACCACATTTACGCTTACCTGATAGGAGTACCCATATAATAAAATGATCGGAATCAGCAGAAAAAAAACAAGAGCAATTACTTTGCCGAAGGTGTTCATCCTTAATTTCATACCCGTAACCTTCCCCCATTTCCTCATGATGTCATCTCTAACTTTTATTTTATTGTGTCCAGCATTTTTAGCTATAGCATTAACTTAACATTTAGGGGATTAATTTAATTGAATTCAGCGGGTTGCTGTACGCTGAACTACGCTATGTGGGGTTCGACAACTACGATATAACAACAAGAACGCACGCTCTGGAGCTGCGTGCGTCATAAAAGCGTATCAAACAGATACCGGTATGCCGGAGGTTTTACTTGATACTGTGTTTCTCTGGCAGCAGCATATTAATAAACCGGTTGGCCGCCGCAGATACGGGAACGCCCTTGAGCGTAACAATCCCAGCCTGCCGTGACGGTATGGGCTCCTTCAGCTTAATTTCAACCAGTACGCCCGATGCGAGTTCAGGCGATACGAAATTACGGATCACATAAGCAATACCAAGTCCAATCCGTGCAAAATCAACCAGCAGGTCGATGCTGCCCAGTTCAATTTCCGGCTGAAGCTTCACCCCTCTAGCTTCCGCAAAGCTGTCAGCGTAACGGCGAATACTGCTCCCCTTCTCTAGTAGCAGCAGTGGATAGGTAATCAACCGTTCCATCGTAATCGGAGCTTGCGCCAGCGCCAAATAATCCTTTCCTGCTACAAACGTGTCCTGCAATTCCAACGCTTCCTGTACCTGCAGCTGTTTATCCTCGATTGGCAAATTGATAATACCGAAGTCAACCCTCCCCTGCTTCAGCAAATCAATCGTTTCCTGTGTCGTCCGGTTCGTCACTCGCAGCTTAACGAACGGATAATCGTGGTGAAACCGCTCCACATGTGGCAGTAAAAAATGCTTGCACAGCGTATCGCTTGCACCAATAGTAATTTCCCCGCTGTGCAGCTCATGTATCGAAGCGATTTCTTTTTCTCCAGCTTCAATGAAGTGGTACGCTTTCTCGATATATCGAAATAGCACCTCTCCCTCGTGCGTCAGCTTGACCCCTTTATAGGTTCGAAAGAACAGCTTGCTGCCCAGTCTGTTCTCCAGCTGCTTAACAGCATAGCTCACTGCCGGCTGGGTAATATAAAGCTCATCCGCTGCTTTGGAGAAACTTCCAGTCATAGCGATTTTGTAGAAAACCCGATACCATTCCAAATTTTCCAGCACCAATATCAACCCCCTTTATATCCTATATCAATAACATCAATTTAACTTATATCTTAATACAGATTATACTGAAACCTGTAGGAGCAAGCAATCTGATGGAAAGAGGCGATGAATATGCCGGTTACGGCTGTAGTAGGAGCTAATTGGGGAGATGAAGGTAAAGGTAAAATGACGGATGCATGGGCATCCCAATCGGATTATGTAGTGCGTTATCAGGGGGGAAGCAATGCAGGCCATACGATTATTAATGACTATGGCAAATTCGTGCTCAACTTGCTGCCCTCAGGTGTATTTGATCCTCATGTGATCAATGTGATCGGACCCGGAGTTGCACTTAACATATCTGATCTGATGAAGGAATGGAACAATCTGCAGGCACGTGGGATTCCGGCACCCCAGCTGGTCGTATCGGAGCGTGCTCAGGTGCTGATGCCTTACCATGTCCTCTTCGACGAGTTGGAAGAAGCACGCCTCGGTGCGAACAGCTTTGGGTCGACCAAGATGGGAATTTCCCCGTTTTATGCGGATAAATATGCGAAGCTGGGTATTCAGGTCTCCGAGCTCTATGATCCAGAGCATTTACGGACCCGACTGGAGGCCTCGCTAGCTGCCAAAAACGTACTGCTGCAGCATCTATACGGGCAACCGCCTGTTCAGGTAGACGAGCTGATCCCGGAATTAATGAAGCTGGCTGCATGGCTGAAGCCTTTTGTTACGGATACAACAACGATGCTGAATCAGGCATTGGCGGAAGGTAAGCACATCCTCGTTGAAGGTCAACTCGGCTCCCTGCGTGATCCTGATCATGGCATTTATCCATTTACGACCTCTTCCTCTACGCTGGCTGGCTTTGCCTCGGTAGGAGCCGGGATTCCTCCCCATTCGATCCAACGTGTTCTTGCCGTAGTGAAGGCATACTCAAGCTGTGTCGGGGCTGGGCCTTTTGTGATGGAGCTTGAGGGAGATGCTGCTGAAGAGCTGCGCAAACGCGGTGGGGATGCTGGAGAATACGGATCCAAAACTGGACGCCCAAGACGGGTAGGCTGGTTCGATGCTGTGGCAACCCGATATGGCTGTGAGGTACAGGGAGCCACAGAGGTGGCCTTAACGAACCTGGATGTACTCGGTTATCTGGATGAGATTCCGATCTGTACAGCGTATGAGCTGGATGGTCACAAAACCATGATATTTCCGGTGTCCGAGCAGCTTCAGTATGCCAACCCGGTAATCGAAACAGTCCCTGGTTGGAAATGCGATATTTCCCACATTCGCCGTTTTGAGGATTTACCCGAGCAGGCACAAGCCTATGTCGCCTTACTGGAAAAGCTGATCCAGACGCCCATTCGTTGGGTATCCAACGGTCCGAACCGTGAGCAGTTGATGGACAGAGTCTAGAGCTCTTCAAAGCGAAAAAACCGCTTTATCCCCCTGCGGGTATATGAGCGGTTTTTGACATTTGAACAACCAGAACGGGATCCATCGATCAGCTCTATCTGATTTTATAACGACTTGATAGCTTCCAACACTTCGGCCACGTGCCCGTCGACCTGAACCACACGCCATTCTTTGATCAGAACACCCTGCTCGTCGATCAAAAATGTAGAGCGCTCCACGCCATAAAACTGCTTTCCGTCTCGTTCGCGAAGCTTCCACACGCCGAATTGCTCGCATACCTGATGATCAACATCACTAAGCAGCAAAAAGGGCAGCTGGTATTCGTTGATGAATTGATTATGGGAGGCCAGATCATCCGGACTAATTCCGATCACCTCGGTATTTAATTGGCCAAATTGACCGTTAAAATCTCTGAATTCGCAGGATTCCTTGGTGCAGCCAGGTGTCATATCTTTCGGATAAAAGTAGATCAGTACCCTCTTGCCACGAAAATCACTGAGAGAAACTTCGGCTCCATTCGCCGCTGGTAAAGTAAAATCTGGTACCGCTTGTTGAACTTGAACAGCTGTCATGGTTTGGGCTCCTTTACACGTTATTGGAATGGGTTTATAGACTTGCACATATGCAGCACTCTGAGATCGTTATTCCTATTTTACCATAAATCCCACCTGATATAAGAACTATCCATTTGCATGCTTGTATGTATCAAATCGTTATCATTTTGTCATCTAACTGAAATAAAGTATTCATCTTCTCTTCATGTAGTTAGGCTATACTAATCCATGACCCCCTTTTTAAAATATAGTTTGACTTAAGACCCGCGGCCCGTTGCTAGCGGGTCTCTTTTTGTCTATATGCTCACCAACAGGCATTATCCATCACCCCTATTCTCACTCGAAGACCCTCTCCAATAAGCTGCCAGTATTCCTTAAATGGCCCGATTGTCCGTTTTTGGATAGCTCATGTCGCAAATAGACATGTATTTGGCCTAATCGAACATAACGTGCCAAGCAAAAATCGTTTATGATAAATAAATAAAACAAATAAAAGCCAGTGTTATACTTGGTATTAGTGCGTGTTCAAAAAGTCTCCTTTCAGCACCGAGAAGTAAAAGTTTTCGTAGAAAACTCGCTTCGTAAGCTGTAAAGAAGGAGGAGCAGAGTTTAGGCAAACCTAAATGAGCACCGCACTTCGAGCCTGAATGCAAGATTCGATGCCGAGTAGGCTTCCAGTGAAACTTCGTGATCAAAGGGGACTTTTTGAACTACCTCTATTAAGGTAGGAGTGATTTATTTAGATAAAACAGGAGATGGTACCATTGCTAATCAAAACATTTGAGGGCTACCAAAAAGAAGGCTATCCACTCTGGATTCAACGTTCCTCCCATGGGCAGCACAATTTGATTGAAGAACACGGTCATGATTTTATTGAAGTGGTCTATGTCGTTCACGGTGGCGGCATGCACAAGATTAATGAGGAATATTACGAAATTCGGGCGGGTGACGTGTACACGATTCTTCCTGGCGAAAGCCATTCTTATCTCGATGTAGCGGACAGCGGGCTTGAAATCATCAACTGCCTGTTCCTCCCAGAAACGGTTCGGAACGGGCTGCCGCTTGAACCGACCCAGCTTCACAGTCTCGCCTATTTGGCACCCTTTTATGACATTCTCGAGCATTTGCCCAAAAGATCGAGATTAACCTCCCGGCAATCCTCGGTTGTATTGGGATTGCTTGCGAGTATGATTCAGGAAATCAAGCTGCGTGATACTGCATTTGAAACCATCCTCAGTCACAAATTAATAGATCTGCTCATTCTGCTTTCCCGTTACCATTCGCAGCGCGAGCTTGAGGAAACTGGCTCCAAGCCGCTGTCGAGCGGACACGAGATTCTGATCCGTAAGGTTTGCGCGTTTCTCGAAAGCAATTATCAGTACAAAATTACAGGCATCCTGTTAGCCCAGCATTTCAGTATTAGCCAACGGCATCTGAACAGGGTATTTCGGCAGGAAACAGGAACGAGCATCACCTCCAAGCTGCAAAATATCCGGATAGAGCGCGCCAAGCATATGCTTCATGAAACCGAACGAAGCATTGAATCGATTTCGCTGGCTGTTGGCTTCGGTGATACTTCTTTTTTTACCCGCTTGTTTGCACGAATTGTTGGAGATACACCGAGCAGTTTTCGCAAGCAGGCCAAGAACCGACGTATTTCATAAATGACCTAACACGTTCTATATAGAGAGGAAGACCGGATATGCGTATACAAAGAGAGAACCTACTGAACCCAACACCAGACAAGAAGAGATTTTCAAGTCAACCATCACTGCTCGGAGGCACCAGCATTTTATTGCTCATGCTGCCTTTGGCGTTATCCGCCTGCGGCGCAAGCCCGGCTCCGGCCAACAACCCGGCTCCTGCTGCAGACACATCCATGAAAGGTCAGACAGAGGCTCCTTTAGAGGTGAGCATCATGACAATAACACCGAGTACACCTACAGCGAGCGAAGACAATGTGATCAAAAGAGCCATCGAAAAAGCGACCAATTCCAAAATGACGATACGCTGGACCTCCAATAATGTCTACTCGGACAAACTGAACATTTCATTGGCTTCGGGAGATATCGCTGATCTGACTATGATCAATAATCCTTTCACCAGCAATTTCCGCACCATGGCTGCACAAGGCGCATTCTGGGATATCACACCGTACATTAAGGACTATCCCAATTTCCAAAAAGGTGTCTCCCCCATAGCATGGGAATCTACCAAAATGGCCGACGGTAAAAACTACGGGATTCCTCGTGGACGCGACGAGAACGATGAAAGCTTTTTTATCATCCGCAAGGACTGGCTCGATAATGTCGGCCTTAAGCCACCTACGACCACAGATGAATTATATGAGGTCATGAAGGCTTTTAAAGAGAAGGATCCCGATAAGAACGGCAAGAACGATACAACAGCATTAGCCGCCTATATTCCGTCCGACGATACGACCACTGGAGGGGGAATCGGTCCCGCGCTGGGGATGATTGAAAGCTCCTTTACCGGCGTGACCGGAAGCTGGAAGCTGGTCGACAATGAGCTCGTTTATACGGCCTTGCTGCCTGAGGTGCGAAAATCATTGGAATACAACGCCAAGGCGTTCCAGGAGAAGTTGATGCCAGATGACTTGCTTTCCTTAAAAATCACACAGGTTCGTGACCTGTTCAAAACAAATAAAGCCGGAATCATTGTCGATAAATCCGGAACTGCGAGCCGGGTCTACACAACAGATTTAAAAAAGGTGGTCCCCGACTTTAAGGATACGGAGTTTTACCCGCTGACCTCCATCAATGGCTACACTCCGAAAAGCGCCGGATTCAACGGGATTCTGGCGATTCCCAAGTCCGTACCGGAAGCCAAAATGAAACGGATTTTGAAGCTGATCAATGACTGGATGAATACCGATGTGTCAGCCATCCAACGGTTCGGCTTTGAAGGTGTCCATCACCAAGTCGTCAATGGGGTAAAGGTGCAAATTGCAGACAAATTAAACGCCGACAATGCTTCCGACTTCAATCAAATTGTGAATCCGATTGATCCGAGTCTTGATCCCATACCTACCACGCCAGAGGGAAAAGCCTCCCAAGAGCTGTATGATAAAGTAAAGCAGGAGCGTTCCAAAGTGAGCATAGGAGATATCAGCACCGGCCTGAATTCGCCAACAGCGCAAAAGGTGCTTCCCGATCTGGAAAAGAAAATTCAGGATCTGAAAGCCAAAATTATTTATGGACGCGAGCCCATCACAGCCTGGGACGATTTTGTCGCCAAGACAAAATCCGATCCGAACGTGATCAAGATGTCCGAAGAAATGACGCAGGCTTATCTTACACGAGTCGGTAAATAAAGTGAATAATCTGACGCGCGATCTGAGAAAAAACCTTTATTTGTACCTGCTGGCTTTGCCTGGTGTCCTGTTTTTCATTGTGTTTAAATATGTGCCGATGTGGGGCGTCATGATCGCCTTTCAAAACTATTCTCCGCTCAGCGGTATTCTGCACAGCCCTTGGATCGGCCTGGAGCATTTTGAACGTTTTTTTGCCACCTCCGATTTCTGGCTGCTGTTCCGCAATACGCTGGCTATCAATACGCTGAGTCTGCTGTTCTTTTTTCCGCTGCCGATTGTGGTGTCTCTGATGCTTAACGAGCTTCGGGGTGTCATCTACAAAAGGATCATACAATCCGTCATTTATATGCCGCACTTTTTATCCTGGGTCATTATCGCCAGCTTGACGTTTATGCTGTTTGCGAGAGGCGAAGGTTTGGTCAATCATGTGCTGGAGGCGGGCGGCTGGTCGCGTATTGACGTTCTGACCAACCCCGATCTGTTCTGGATCATGGTTACGCTGCAGTCCATGTGGAAGGAAGCCGGGTGGGGAACCATCGTATTCCTTGCGGCGATCTCCGGGATTGATCCGCAGATTTACGAGGCAGCGCGAATTGACGGGGCGGGACGATTGCGTCAGATGTGGCATGTCACATTGCCATCAATCCGCAGCGTCATTGTCATACTGCTGATCTTGCGGCTGGGCGATATTATGGATGTAGGCTTCGAGCATATCTTCCTGATGTACAACGGAGCCGTCTCTCAGGTGGCCGAAGTTTTTGATACCTACGTATACCGGACAGGCATTCAACGGGGTCAGTTCAGCTACAGCACAGCTGTTGGCTTGTTCAAATCGGTTATCGGACTGATCCTGGTCATCTTGTCCAACCGTCTGGCCCGCAAGCTCGGCGAAGAGGGCGTATATTGATTGTATGAGGAGGAAATGCAAATGAAACCCCACAATGCTGGCAGCCTGATCTTCCAAACGTTAAATATATCCTTACTCGGGCTGCTGGGACTGGTCACCGTCTTCCCGTTCTATTACGTGCTGATTGTATCGCTAACGGACCCAACGGAGTACATGCTCGATAAGTGGACGTTATTCCCAAACCATTGGAGCCTTGCCTCTTATGAGTATCTGCTCTCCACAAAAGCGTTCCTTCGTTCAATGGGCAACAGCACCTTTCTGGCAACCGTAGGAACCGCCTGCAGCTTGTTGCTAACCTCTTCTCTCGCCTATGCCTTATCCCGCCACAGGATGAGCGGGCGGCGTATAGTGCTGATGATGGTGCTGCTGACGATCCTGTTCAGCCCGGGTATCATTCCACATTATATACTGGTCAGACAGATCGGATTGATCGGCAGCCTCTGGTCCCTCATTATTCCTGCACTAGCCAGCGGGTGGAATGTTCTTTTGATGAAAGGCTTTTTTGCAAGCATCCCTGCCGAGCTGGATGAATCCGCGTCGATTGACGGAAGCAACGATATCCAGACGTGGGTTCGGATCATTCTTCCCTTATCGCTGCCTGCTATGGCCGCTTTCGGCTTATTTTATGCGGTTGGGTATTGGAATCAGTTTTTTCAGGCACTATTGTATATCAACGATTCTGCCAAATGGCCCATTCAGGTTCTGCTGCAAAATATGCTGCTGAGTGCATCCAACACGGATCTGGAAGCCTACGATGTTACTCAGCAGGCTCCTCCATCGGAAATGCTCAAAATGGCTGCTGTTATTATTGCAACAGTACCCATTCTGATCGTGTATCCATTTTTGCAAAAACATTTTGCCAAAGGAGCTATGGTAGGCTCAGTAAAAGGATAACAATTCAATGTATCGGAGGTCTTCGGTCATGGTACCAACCAAACCAAACATTATTTTTCTAATGACAGACCAGCAGCGATGG
This sequence comes from Paenibacillus baimaensis, assembly GCF_025567575.1. NCBI lineage: Bacteria > Bacillati > Bacillota > Bacilli > Caryophanales > Paenibacillaceae > Paenibacillus > Paenibacillus baimaensis. The sequence continues at coordinate 144,014 of NZ_JAOQIO010000110.1, forward strand.
GACTGTCTGGGGCAATTTAACGAGCATATTCAAACACCCAATCTGGACAAATTGGCAGAGCGTGGAATTACCTACAATCAGGCCGTTTGCCAGGCTCCCATGTGCGTACCGAGCCGAAGCTCGATGATGTTTGGCTTCTACCCATCGCAGCTCGGCGTACGTACGAACCATGGTGGCTTATATGAGGAACAGAAGCTGCCCTCCGAACCTTTGCCGGAGCTGATGCGTCGTGCAGGCTACCATACAGCCGGATTTGGAAAGACACACTGGAATCATGGACTGCATAACCCGCTTCCGCCAACCCGCGGTTTTGATGTACGGGCTGTGGGCCTTGCAAGGAACAGCGGACATTATGAACAGGACGCAGCCATGATGGGTGATCTGGAGCCTGATGGATTACAGGCCTATCACGAAGAAACGAAACACTACGGCAGCGGCGAGGAGAATGCATTGGGCTACATTGGAGCTACAAGCCAAATACCGATGGAGCATCATCGGGACGGCTGGGTTGCCGAGCAATGCCTGCGCTACATTGAGGATGGGATTGATCAGACCAAACCTTTGTTCTTGTACTTGTCCTTTCTAAAGCCTCACGCGGGGTTTAACGTCCCCAAAGAGTTCGAGGACCTGTACCAGTTGCACGACATTCCCGATATCGCCCAGCCGCCATGGATGTATGAAACCGACACCCATCTTGCTTCCGAAGATGAAGCCAGCTCTGAGAGCAATTATTCCAAGCGCAGAGCTGTCTGGGAGACGCTCACGCCAGAAGAGCGCAAGCGTACGACCCTGCGCTATTGGGCAAACTGCTCCTGGCTTGACCATTATTTTGGACGTGTGCTTGATGGTCTGGAACAGCAAGGCATTCTGGACAACGCGCTCATCGTATTCGTCTCGGATCATGGGGAGATGCTGGGGGAGCGCCGTTATCGGTTCAGCAAATACTGCCTGTATGACAGCAGCGTTCGTGTGCCCATGATCCTTTCAGGTACATATGTACCTGAAGCCCGACAGGGAACGGTAGATGAACGTCCGGCTGAACTGATTGATTTGGTGCCGACCTTAAGCGAAGTAGCGGGATTGCCTCGCAATCCACTTCTGCCGGGCCTGGATTTATTCGACAGCTTGCAGCGTAAAGGAACCTTTTGCGAGTTGCATAGCAAAACGGCATCCGCACGCCATTCCACTCCAGGCTTGATGTGGCGCAAGAAGGACTGGAAGCTTATCCTTTACATGAATGGTACTCTGAACGATGCCGTAGGCAGAGTTGACGAATTTCAAGGTGAGCTTTACCATCTTGCTGAAGACCCTAATGAGTGGACCAATCTGTATACCGATGAAACTCATGCAAGACGTCGGGAACAAATGACCGGGGAGCTACTGATGCATTTGGCTTGCACCTGGTCGAGAGGACCCGTGTTTTATGATAGTCACGGATTTGAGGCGCTGGACGTGAACGGTTGAGGCTTATGCAGATATTATTCGTTATCATTTTGTCATCTAACTGAAATAAAGTATTCATCTTCTCTTCATGTAGTTAGGCTATACTAATCCATGACCCCCTTTTTAAAATATAGTTTGACTTAAGACCCGCGGCCCGTTGCTAGCGGGTCTCTTTTTGTCCTGTTTCGGGTCTCATGCAGCAGGGTAATAGACAACATGGAAGGAAACCTTATCCGAAAGGAGCGTGGTGACATGATTGGAATCGTCATTACTATTATCATGGCAATCGTTATTGGAGCTATTGGTTCCGCAATAGCACCGGGCGGAATGCCGGGCGGCATCCTCGGCTCAATGATTGCCGGATTTGTAGGAGCGTGGCTCGGTAGCTGGCTGCTGGGAGCATGGGGTCCTGTTATCGGAGGCTTTGCCGTAGTACCTGCAATTATTGGGGCTGCATTGTTCGTCTTCCTGTTGACTTTATTGTCAAGAACGATGAACAGCAGATCCTATTAATTACACAAAAAAACAAATGGGAGTGGATAATCATGAGTACAGTATCGAATCGTAGCAACGTAATCACAGCAACAATTATTGGTGGCGCCGTAGGTGCAGTAGTCGCTTTATTATTGGCACCGAAATCAGGTCGTGAGCTTAGAGAAGATATTAAAGAAACAGTTCAAACTCTTCAATCCAAAAGCTCGGAATGGGTGGAGCAAGCCAAAACCACTACAGCAGACGCCATTCAGCTAGTTTCGGAGCATGGCTCTGAGCTGTTGGACAAAGCCAAGAGTGCTGCTGACAGTGCAGCTCAATCTGCTCGCAATGCTACTGAATCCATTGCTCAGGCCGTTCATACAACGACGGATCAAGCCGCGAATACGATTCATCGAGTGACGGATCAGGCTGCTGATTCCACACATAGGGCAACAGATACGGCAGCTAATGCTACCAATCAGGCGTTACATGAAACCAAAAAGTTAGATGCTGTTGGCAGCAAAAACTAATTGAATGCTGATACGTACACCGCATCGGCATCATAGCAAACACTAGAACGGTTCCCCGCATGATAGGGAATCGTTCTTTTGCTGTATTCCAAGCCTTAAAACATTTGTCTAAACCCATCATTCGAGTGTGCGGAGAGAATGGGTATGGGACTCCGGCCGCTGTTGAAGCTCGTGTTCCCTGAATGGAAAGCTTGCAGCGGTTGGAACACGAGCTTCAAAGGCGGACGCTAGCGCTCCTCCACCCCACACCCATTCCCTCTCTTGTTCTACTCTGAGCTTGGGGCTATTCCCTTCTTTCAGAGCCGATCTGGAAGAGCCGATATCAGCTCTGTCACCTACCTTGTAGTATTCCAGGTACAGATTTATTACTTTTCCTATGTAGTGACACTGGCGCACCCTCCAGCTGGTCATGCATGAAAGATGCTTGTGGTACGATGTTTTACATCGTACCAGATACTTAGTTCATGGCAGATGCTCCTACTATGAGGTTCCCGCTACCTTTCCCTTCTATATATACAAAAGAGATGGTAGCAGGATACTCCCCGCTGCCATCTCTTATATTCGCTTACAAACCCTTGTCGGGTGCTTACTTTTCCAATAACTGCAAAAATTGCTCCGGCTCTTTTCTTTCATTAAGCAGCTGGCCTACATGGAGCTTGGGTCGGTCTGGTTTAACAAAATGCCCATTTTCCAGATAGTAGCCCTTCTCTTTAGCGGCAGCGTGCAGCTTGCAAAAGTGTTCCGCCGCAACGATAGCTTCCTCCAACCGAGTGAACGTTTCCAACACATTGCCTTTTCCTAACGGATTTGATTTAGATTGAATACTTACCTGATAGGAGTTTGAATCTGTCTCATGCACCAATACATCGCTGCCCTCACAGGTAATACTGTGTTTTATCGTCATAACATCCACCGCCTTTTCGAGTTGTACTACTGGAGTTCTTACTACTTATTACCCGCTGGGCGTTACCCTGAATCAATTTAAAAACGCGCCCTCTCCAGAGGACGCGTTTTACAGGAATAATCTATGAGTTCTATACATCATGGCTACCTCTGGATTCTGCAAAAAATGTTTTCAGCTTATCCAAGGCTCGCTTCTGGATTCGTGAAACGCTCATCTGTGAAACCTCCAGCTCTTGAGCGATCATTCTTTGCGACTGGCCCTCCACATAAGCAAGATGAAGCACCTGCTGCTCCTCAGGCTTCAATTGACGCATAGCTTCCTCGATATCAAGCCGCCTCTCCAGCTGTTGAAAATCGTCTTTGTCGGTACCCAACAGATCACCGATGGTAGCCCCATTTTCTTCCGTGGAAAGAGGTGTATCCAGAGAGACATAGTGGTAATACTCTCTTCCTGCCAAAATTTCTATCGTTTCTTCAACGGTTAATTCCACGTCAGCCGCGATCTCTTCTACATTCGGTGAACGCTCCAGGATCACTGTCAGGCGATCTATCGCTTCCTGAATCCGACCGCCCTTTTCCTTTACCCGCCTTGGCACCTGAACATACCAGGATTTGTCCCGCAAGTAATTTTTCATATGCCCAATGACACTTTTCATCATATAAGGCTCGAACTGCACGCCTTGCGCAACATCGAATTGCTTAAAAAGTCGAAGCATCGACATTTGTCCCACTTGATATAAATCTTCGAAGAGGTCCGGACGATTGCGCGACATTTTACCTGCTGCCATTTTTACAAGGGATTCATACTTTAGCAGTAGCGTTGTTGCGACTTCATTACTTCCCGTTTCCTGATACTGTGTGATCAGCTCATGGGTATTGAATGCCGGTCTCTCAGAATTTAATTTCATACAAGTTCCTCACTTTTACTCAGCCATTTTGTCAAAATGACCTCTGTGCCTCCATTGCTTTTCACTTCGACTTCATCCATCAAAGCCTGCATGAGATAAATACCCAAACCACCGATATTGGCTTCATCCAACGTTTGCTCATGTAGGGACTGCGCTTGCTCTACCTTTTCTGCATAATTAAAGCTGGCTCCCTCGTCCTTCACAGAGATCCGGATACCTGTCTCAAGCAGCTCAAATTTCACATCCATAGTTCCTGTGCGCCCAGGCTCATAGGCATGTACAACTGCATTGTTGCATGCTTCGGCAACAGCAACCTTCATGTCTTCAATTTCCTCATAAGAAAAACCAACCTTACTGCATAGGCCATACAACGTCAACCTTACCACATCAATAAATTCCGCATCCGCAGGCAGAGTCATACAGACCATTCGATTGTTCCCATTCATATCGTCGCTTCTTTCCTTTCTAATTCGTATTATTCGAGGATTGTTGGATAAAAGATGTCAAGCCGGTCATATCGAATAAACGCTGAACCTTGAGCGGAATCTCCACCACTTCAATAGGTGCTTTCAACACGTGTCTGGCTTTTAACAAGGATAAAATCACACCAATTCCCGTACTATCGATATACTGAAGGTCCTTTAGATTAAGGATAAGCTTGCGTCCTGTATCTGCTACATAAGGGTCAGCGGCAGCCCGTAGCTCTGCAGCCTTGGACAAATCCAATTCTCCCTTTAAATACAGCAGCCAGCTGTCCGCTGTAGCCTCTTTCTCTATCTCAAATACATGTTGACGATTCATTCAAGTAGTTCCTCCTTCAAATCACCTTATAAGGGTGTACAATATATCTTATCTTTACCCTAACCCAAAGACTTCGAAACAGCAATTACGAATTATTTTGCTACTGCTGCTTCTTGCCTTCTATGTTTGATCTGGTGCCAGATATCAAGCACAAGTGGAATTGTGTTGATTGCTTTCGCAATCTTACTGGTAGTTGGGGAATATGCCTCACTAGCCACCTTCTCCTTAATGGTCCTCGCAACAGATACCGATGCATTTTTCACCGAGGTTGTAATTTCATCCACCGCTTCACCAACCTGCTTCACCGAATGAAAAGTAGGCTCCAAGCTATGCAGTTTATTTAGCACATCCACCGTGACAGCATTGGTATGACGAAGCACATCAGATGCTTCTTTAGTAACACCCACAACATGATTCTGCAGATCGTGGATCGTTGTATTGGTTTGGACCAATAGAGCGGACATCGACCTTAAAGTTGTGATCAAAAACACAACCAACACTACAAATGCCAAAGCTACCGCTGCAACACTAATTTCAATAATCATACTATTCATACGATATCCTCCTCCATATATACCCCTGAGTTTACCTGCTTCAGTTATGTTACTCATTACCCCTAGGGCCGTTATTTGAACCATTGATTCAACCGTATTTTACAAGGGTAATGGAAGTCATAAGCAGGTATCACAATAGCCTAAACTAAAAGGAGAGATCTACTATGGATGAGTTCAAAACCGAGAAGGTCAATACATCGGAAACACGTCTGGACAAAGGACAGGTCGCTTCTACCTTTATCAAGTATGCGGCTTACATCATTATTTTCTTCGGCTTTCTATACTTTATCGTCAAGTACGTATTCCCGGCTTTTCATTAAGTGATGGCAGCAAGCATCGCAGAACAAAGGTAAAGAAAAGACGTTAGCAGATGGGGATTAGTTACCATAATCCCCATCTGCTAACGTCTTTTTAATGAAGCCGATCATCATGCATATGCATTAGATACTCCTACTGATTCCCTGCATGAAAATAGCTAACGGATTTGATGTGATTATCATGAGGATCCATGAAGATTTTGAAGGCCATATTGCCTTTTTTATAAACGATCCCATCCTCACTAATGAAGTAAGGCATCCCAAGTCTATCCTTAAGCTTATCAAAAGGAAAGCTGATCCCATCGATCTCAACCTTTCCGACTGCTGCACCGACGGTAACGCTTTGAACTGCGCCGTCCACGATATTAATTTCACAGTCCTTGAAAAGGTAAGTACGCGACGATTTTATGATTTCATCCTGAATCATGCTTAGAGGTTCTCCTTTAAGCTCAACAATCGTTTTTAAATCATCAGATAAAGCAATCCCGTTGACTGAGCCAAACCGCAGAAGAGATGAAGGTGTTTCGGAAGCCGAAGTACCTGCAGCCGTAACCTCAGGAGTCTTATAAGTGGCTGTGGTGATGTCTGTGGCCGCGATATTCTCGGCTACTGCAGACACGCTTGTGGTTAGCACAGGATGTTCGTATTCCTGATATTGCGTCCATAAACCACCCGTTACCAGCATGGCTAATGGTAAACCCACTCCAAGCAGCTTATTCATGAGCTTCTCCTCCTAAGAGTTTTTACCAAGCAACACCGGCTTCATAAACATCTTTTGTTGAAACTCCTTCATGAGCCATCTTCGCTTGAGTATTGCTGGCTTCAGATTATCTTCTGGGGTTTGCAAAGCTAGTCAACTATAGCAAGTTAAGGTTTAACAGCATCCGCGGGATTTTACTCATCTATATGGTTTACGCAACTATTACCCGATTCGTGCATGAGAGAAGCTTAGCCAATCATTTCTACAAGCAGTTTATTGGCTGGAATATATACTTTAGGCAGTTTTTCACCTTTAACATGAATAATTTCCTTGTCACCTATGACAGAAACACCATTGCTATTAGGAATTCCGAGGCTGACGCCATCATGAATAATTGCATTTTCACCAATAATTGCTTTGTGCAGCGTTACGCCTTGACCAATCACAGCACCCGGCATAATCACACTGTCATAAATCCGGCTACCTTGACCAATCTTGGCTCCTGCCGATACTACGGAGCGCTCAACCATTCCTTGGATACTGCAACTATCATACACCAACGAGTGACGAATCATACCTGTGGTCTCCTTAAAGAGTCGAGGCTCTCCACGTACAACCGTATGCAAAGGCCAAGCTTGCGAATGAATTGCAAACTTAGGGTTATCACCCAATAAATCCATATGCGCCTCCCACAGACTGTCCAAGGTCCCTACATCTTTCCAATACCCGTCATAGGCAAAAGCATTCATCCTGGCTCCACTCTTGAGCATAGCGGGGATAACATCCTTGCCAAAGTCATGACTGGATAAGCTGATCCTTGCATCCTGCTTCAAGTATTGCTGCAAGAAAGCCGTATCGAACACATAAATACCCATTGATGCCAGATTGCTTACAGGCTTGTCCGGTTTTTCCGAGAATTCGGTAATGCGTCCATACTCATTCGTGTTCATAATTCCGAAGCGGCTGGCTTCAGCCCAAGGAACAGCTGTAACCGCAATCGTAGCCATAGCCTTCGTGTCCCGATGCTGCTTGATGAGCTTACTGTAATCCATTTGATATATATGATCTCCAGATAATACAATGACGTATTCAGGTTGATGGCGTTCGATAAAGTGCCAATTCTGGTAAACGGCATCAGCAGTTCCTGTAAATCCATCCTTACCTACATGCTCCTGAGTTGAGCATAGAATAGCCACTTCTCCCTGCTCTGTGTCCTGAAGCCAAGGTGTGCCCTCACCAATATGTTGGTGCAAGGCCTCAGGCCGGTATTGTGTCACAACACCGATGTGCTGGATGCCCGAATTTCTGCAGTTGCTTAATGCATAATCAATCATTCGCGCAGCCCCGCCAAAATGAACAGCAGGTTTCGCTTTGTGATGTGTCAAGACACCGAGTCTGCGTCCCTCCCCTCCGGAAAGTAACATTGCCACACATTCCCTCTTGCCCATTCCTTATCACCAGACCCTTCATTAGTTTCATCTTTCCCCTTATGATCTCCTAATCTCTATTAAACGATGAGGAAATCATTGAAACATTGGGTTCAGAAGCAAAAAAAAGCAGCCCTGCCATAATGGCCAAGCTGCTGCTTCCTTATTTTGCTTATCCAGTTAAATTGTCCACTCCGCCTACCTTGGCACGTACCGTAAATATGAATAATGCACCATTAGTGTAGTCCGGATCCAGGCGAATCGTTCCACCTAGCAATTCGGCCAGGTTTTTGCAAATGGCTAATCCAAGCCCGGTTCCTCCATACTTTCTCGTCGTCGAGGAGTCAAGCTGTGAAAATGGACGAAACAGCTCATTTCTTTTTCCTTCGGGTATGCCGACACCTGTATCCCTTACGCAAAATTCCAGTTCGATTTCCTCATCATAAGTTTTGAGCACGGCCACACTCAGATATACACCGCCCTCTTTGGTAAACTTCACAGCATTCCCGATTAAATTCATTAATATTTGTTTTAGTCTGGCTTCGTCACCAATGAGATACTCCGGCAGCTGAGGATCCACTTCAAATGCCATGTCAAAAGACTTTTTACGTCCATCCAGCTGAAATAAATCAAACACTTCCTGTAAGCTCGAACGGAGATGGAACAGCTCCTCACTTTTTTCCATCTTGCCGGATTCAATCTTCGAGAGATCCAATATATCATTGAGAATAGCCAGCAGGGAGGCACCGCTCTTACGGATCGTCTCAGCAAGCTCCAACTGCTCTGTACTTAGCTCTGTATCCATTAACAGATCGGCCATCGCCAAAACACCATTCAAGGGAGTCCGTATTTCATGGCTCATCACAGCCAGGAATTCAGATTTAGCCCGCACGGCCTGCTCCGCGGCTTCTTTGGCAAGCTCCAACTCCTCATTGCGCTCATTTAAGAGCGCTGTCTGCTGCTGCAGCTTCAGCTGGGTCAAATAAATATGGACAAAGCCAGCGATTTTAGACCTCAGCACGTGAGGAATCACGGGCTTTACCATGTAGTCAATCGCTCCCACCGAATAGGCGGTGAAGGACTGGTCACGCTCTCCGTAAGCGGCTGTTACAAAGATGATCGGAATATCCTTGGTCCTTTCGCGGGATTTAATCCATTGCGCGGTTTCAAACCCGTCCATTCCCGGCATTTGCACATCCAGAACGATGACAGCAAAGTCATCGGAAAGCAGACAACGAAGCGCCGCCTCCCCCGAGTTCGCTTTGACCAAAAGATATTGCTGGTCTCCCAGCACCGCTTCCAAAGCCAGTAAATTTTCCGTCTGGTCGTCTACCAGCAAAATACGAATCGGCTCTATCATAGTCGCTGCTCCATTCTTTTGAGTCTGCTGTCCGTTCATTTCCGTTTGCAATACAGCTTTTCCTGCGGGTTCACCAGCTCATAACAATCTGAATATTTGGTAAAGGTAATCGTCTCTTTGTCACCCAGTACAAGAAATCCCGACTTACACAAGCTTTCGTAAATAAGCTCATGAACCCTTGTCTGCAGGTCAGCATTAAAATAGATCATGACGTTACGGCAAAGAATGACGTGGAATTCATTAAATGAACGGTCAGTTACGAGATTATGCTGGGCAAATACGATATTATTGCTGAGTACGGAATGAAAGGTTGCAGCATTGTCGCTGGTTGAGTAATATTTGGAAAACTCATTTTTGCCACCAGCTATAATATAGTTCTTCGTATACTCCCTCATTTTATTGAGGGGGTACGTCCCCGCTTGCGCATATTCCAATACATCCTCGCTCATATCGGTTGCATATAGGGTCGTACGATCGTATAACCCTTCTTCATGTAAGAGGATCGCCATGGAATACACCTCTTCTCCCGAAGAACAACCGGCGTGCCAGATGCGTATTGATGGCAGATTGCGCAGAATCGGAACGATATGCTTTCGAAAATAAGCAAACATACGGGGATCGCGAAACATTTCCGTTACATGGATGACTAACTCCGATACTAATCTTTTCATACTTTCATGATCATGGAGTACCTTGGCCTGAAGCTCGGATACTGACTGCAGACGTTCCGCATAGACTCGGTTCCATATTCGGCGTCGAAGCGAAGGATAGGAGTAATTGCGAAAATCGTAGCCGTATAATCGAAACATGCCTTCGAGCAGCAGCTGTATTTCTACCTTCTCCCGTTCCTCATCCGAAAACCCGCGCAGCTGCTCCAGTACTCCAGATGGCTGTTTTGGTTTGTCCAATGGCATTGTCCCCTTTCCTCTGTACGTTCTTCTATGGTGAACTGCTAATTGATCTTATTGGCATAACCAAACACGAATTAACGAGAGCAACTGCTCCGTATGAATCGGTTTCGTAATATAATCGGAGGCACCGGCCTGAATACATTTTTCACGATCATCCTTCATCGCTTTTGCCGTCAAAGCAATGATTGGCAGCTGTTCAAAGCCCGGCTGTTTACGAATTTGGCGCATCGCCTCATAACCGTCCATTTCCGGCATCATAATATCCATCAGTACGATGTCATAATCCGAATCTGTACGCAGCCGATCCAGAGCTTGCTTACCGGTTTCCGCAAAATTAACGATCATGTCAAAGCCCTCCAGCAAATTGGAGAGTGCAAACACATTGCGGATATCATCATCAACCAGCAGCACTTTTTTGCCTGTAAACATCTCTTCCTTGCTGTGCAGCTTGCGCAGAATCTGCCTTTTCTCCTCAGGAAGATTATCCTCAACCCGATGTAAGAAAAGCGAGGTTTCATCCAATAATCGTTCAGGCGACCTCACATCTTTTATGATGATCGATTCCGCGTATTTTTTCAACCTTAGCTTCTCCTTTTGCTCCCATACCTGGTGTGTATAAATCACAATAGGTAGTCCACGCAGCTCAGCGGCCGATTTAATTTGATCGAGCAGCTCAAATTCTTTTAAATCGTCAGGACCCATATCAATAACCATGCAATCAAAAGACTCCCGCTGCAGACATTGCCAAGCCTCCTGACCCCCGTCTGCTGCCACAATATGTACGTCATCGTGACCGATAAGTTCCATCATATTATGCCGTTGAACGGAATCCTTGCTGACAATCAGCAGCTTGCGCGGTCCTTTCTCCAGAAAAGCTTCAATCTGGGCAAAAGCTTCCTCCAGACGATCCTTGCCGGAAGGCTTCTGCAAATAGGCAATCGCCCCCATAGCAAGCCCCTGCTGGACCTCATCGACGACTGAAATCACATGAACCGGAATATGACGCATTTCCGTATCGTTCTTTAGCTGTACAAGAATCGACCAGCCGTCTATGATAGGCAGCTGGATATCGAGCAGAATCGCATCAGGCTTGTACTGCTTTGCCAAGCGAAGTCCGGATTCCCCATCCAGAGCTATCAATACTTTGAAGCTGCGCTCTCGAGCCATATCAGCCAGTATACTGACAAAATGGACGTCATCCTCCACGAGCAGCAATACACGGTCATCTCCTCCAATGGAGTCCCGGTCATCCAGTAACAGCGAATCGGTTGTCTGAGCCAGCTGTTCCTTATGTGATGTCAACTGCTCTTGAGCAGGCAGAGGCAGGGTTAAAGCAATAACGGGATCAGGAGAAGCCGCTTGTCGCGGTTCAGTAAAAAATGCTTCCAATTCGGCAGCAGCAGCTATTTCCCGATTCCCGATCTCGTCGCTTGGTATCGCATGATGAGGTACGTACAAGGTGAACACGCTGCCTTGTCCTTCCGTACTATCCAATTCGATTGTCCCACCAAGCAGATTGGCCAGCTGCTTACTGATCGAGAGGCCCAATCCAGTGCCGCCATACTTCCGACTTGTGGTGCCATCCGCCTGCTGAAAGGCTTCAAAGATCATGCGGCTTTTCTCAGAAGGGATGCCAATCCCCGTATCGGTTACCGAGAAGGCTAATATCGAAGGATCTTTTTCTACAGGTGCTATATGAACAGAAACGCTGCCCTCATTCGTAAATTTAAACGCGTTGGACAGCAGGTTTTTCAAAATTTGCAGCAATCGCATACTGTCCGTAAACATATGCTTAGGTGTGTGCTTATCCACTTCAAACTGAAATTTCACATTTTTCTTTCTCGATATGGGCATGAAGGCTTTCATTAATGATTCCTTTACATCACATACGAGTATATTATCGTACTGAATATCCATTCGTCCTGATTCTACTTTGGCTAAATCCAGTACATCATCAATCAACCTTAGCAAGTCTGTTCCAGAAGAAAGGATGGTCTCAGCATACTCGACTTGCCTGTTGGTCAAATTGCCTTCCTTATTCTCTTTTAACAGCTGAGATAAAATAAGCAAGCTATTCAGCGGCGTACGGAGCTCGTGTGACATATTGGCCATAAATTCCGACTTATACTTGGAGGCAAATGCCAGCTCTCGTGCCTGCTTTTCCAACGTATCTCGGGCGTGTTCAATCTGGCGGTTGATTTCCTCGGTTTCCTGTATTTGTTCCTCCAACAGTCCCGTTTTTTTCCGAAGCTCATCATTGCTATGCTCCAGATCTCTCTGCTGCTGCTGCAGCTGCTTTTCGGACATCTGCAGCGCTTCCGTCTGCTGCTCCAGCTTACAGTTGGAAGCTTGCAGCTCCTCCTGTTGAGTAAGTAGCTCCATCGACTGATTTTGCAGCTCGTCGGTCAGCATTTGTGAAATACGCAGAAGCTCTTCCACTCGAAGCTGTCCTTTAATTCGATGAATCGTAATGGCTGCAATTTCGTTCAGATGGTCCAGCAGCTGCAGTTCAAGCTCGCTCCATGGTTTGACAGCAGCGATTTCATAGACGGCAATCACCTGATCGGTATGAGTAACCGGTCGAACGGCCAGTGAAACGGTAGGAATGGTACCAAAGGCGGACGAAATTTTAATATAATCCGGGGGCACATCGCTTATTGTTATCGATTGACCGTTCTTAACCGCTTGTCCGATCAAACCTTGTCCAGGTTGAACGTGCTTTACAGTAGGGTGCTCAGGCATGGCATACGTACCTTTTAAAACAATATTGCGCTCACTGCCCTCCTGCTCCACAATGTACATTGCCCCGCTCTGAGCTCCAATAATACGACATAAAGCATCAATGAACTTCTCCGATGCCTCCTCCAGGCGTTGTGTATCCTGCAATTGAGTAGACACCTCAGCGATATTGGTTTGAAGCCATGCGCGGTCCGCGTTAAGCTTGCTCAGTGTACGCTCATTGTGAGTCGTACCTTCCAGATCATCCGTGATAGTATTGAAAATATGAGCAATTTCTCCGAACTCGTCCGTAGTTTTTACCGCTACCCGATACGAGCCTGAGCTGCCTCCCCCATTGCCAAAGTTAGAAATAATACCTGACAGCATGCCAAGGCCACGGGTTATCCCCAGAACGATCCAGAACATAATAGCGACACTTAACAGCAAACTAACTATCGTTAGCATTCCTGTGTACATGTAGGTTTTACGACTTTCCTCCTGAGCGCTTTCCATAGCTTGAATCAAGGCATCATTCTGATACAGACTCGCTGCCGCGATACTATCCAGAAACTCCTGCTGATAGGTCAAACCATCTTCAGATCGTAAGCTATTGGCTTGCTCTTTTTTATTGGCTCGGGCTAAATTGACGGTATCATTTTTGTAATCCAGGAACTGCTTGCCTTTCTTCATCATATCCATTGCCAGTTGCTGTTCGTTCGGTCCCTTAAACAAATTCTGGATCTGCTCCATCGAAGTGTTCACCTTCTGCGTAGAGGTACGAATCGCTTCAAGTATTTTGGCGTTGGAGCCCTGATCCTCATTCAAAAGCAAATTGTCCAAATACTTAGCAAGCTCAGCCGTATCATTACGCAGCGTGGATGCGATTTGCACCTTCGCATAACGGTTACTGAATATTTCATTCATGCTCTTATCCAGCGTAGTTAACCGGTTAATCCCGATTCCCGCCAAAGCAAACATCAGAAGCATCAATATACCAAAGCCAAGAAACAGCTTTGTTTTTATTTTCATCATGCGCTTCACCTTTCTTCCTGCTAACCTGATCGACACATCGGCTATCTCGCGTGGACCATTACCATACAAATGTCATCCTCCTGCTGATCACGAATTTCCAGCGGCAGCAGCTTGTCTACAATATAAGCCAAATCTTGTCCTGAGCAGGCCTTCAAACCGTCCGTCAGCTTCTCAATTTCATCAAGACCGTCTTCTTCCAGCGCCTCCAGCAGCCCGTCCGTAAACAGAAACAGTTCGATTTCATTATCGTAAGAGAGCACACCCTTTTGAATGTCCATTTGCTCAAAAAATCCGACCGCAAAGCTGCCCTTATTGAGCTGAACAGGAGGTTTGTCCCGTTCAAACAGCAAGGCAGGGGGGTGTCCAGCATTCACATACTCAATGGTTTTGTTATGGGTATCGATCACCAAATAAATCGCTGTAAAGTAATAGCTGACCGACGAATTTTTCTTATTCAGCTGACTCATATACCGGTTTAATTCGGCAATAACCATCTCAGGAGCTACAAAGCGGGTAATCGTGTCCTGCATAACCGAGGAAATAAACATACATACGAGTGAAGAGGAAATTCCGTGGCCCATCATATCCAGCAATATGATGCCATAGCGATGATCATCCAACCGATACCAGGAATACAGATCCCCAGCCAGCTCAAATGAAGGATGATACGATGCGGATATGCTCAGCTCATCTCGATGAATCGGCAGACTCAGAACGCTGCTCTGTACCTGCTTCGCCAAATCCAGCTCACTGCGAATACGTGCCTCATTTTCTTTGTGCCAGTCCTTTTCAAACTTTAGGCGCAGGGCGACCCGAATTCGTGCAATCAGCTCCACCTTGTTGATAGGCTTCATAATGTAATCGATCGCTCCGGCTTCCAGAACATCAGCAAGCAGGTTCGAATCACCAACTGCCGTAACAATGATGATCGGTATATCCCGTAAGCTTTCCTGCTTCTGTATGCGCCGGCAGGCCTCAAGTCCATCCATTTCGGGCATCATCATATCCAGTAATATCAAATCAATAGAAACCTTGGGCTGGCCATCTGATTCCGCATTCAATAACGCCAGCAGTTCTATTGCCGACTCCATCTTAATGAAATGCTCGTATCCCGCACTCTTTAATATTTTCTCGATTACCATTAGGTTAACCGGGTTATCGTCTACAATTGCGATGCTCATAGTGGGTCCCCTTATTAGTTGAATTACGTAATTAATTCCCTTTTAAGTATAACTTAGTTCTACTATGTATGTAACCTTGTGTCGGTGTATTGAATCACGTTGCTTGTTTCAATTACCATTTATAAGGTTAATGAATCTTATATTTTATCCAAGCGCTGGAAAAATTAATGAATGACAGACTTCATGAAACCGTTTTCTTTGCAGAAAAGAAAGGAGCGATATGATGAATAACAAGGTGAAATTGGTGACGCACGAGGAGCAGGCGATTATGGAGATTCGCGCCTTTCAACGGGAAGGCTACACACTGGAGGAAATTTATGTAATCGCCCATGATGATGGAACGACAGATGGTCTTAGTAAATTAATGTCAACCAATAAAGCGGGTATGCATGAGCAAGGACTTGCAAATACGTTTACCAATCTATTCCGTTCTCGTGGTGACCAGCTGCGTGTCAAGATGCACTCCCTTGGACTATCCAAGGAAGAGGCGGATCGATATGAGCAAGAGCTGGATAAAGGTAAAATTATGGTGATGGCATGGAATGATGACGCTGACCTGGATGGGCTGGAAACGGATTGGACAAGCCTGCGGCGAGAGGATACTGCTGTGGCAGAACGTACGCGTATCTACACAACAGAGCGTACGAGAACACGAGGAATCTGGTAGTTGGGTACGATTTTAGTCATTCTTTTATAGTAGTAAACAATCAAAAGCCATTCCCTATGTGCGATGATAAGGGATGGCTTTTGATATGCAGCAGCATTAAAGATTAAATGATTATTTGCCTTGATGGAGTAAACTTAACAAATTCTCCAAAGCACGGGCGGTTTCGGCACGAGTTGCAAATGCCGCAGGCGCAAAAAGACTTTCCGTACGCCCTGACAGCAGCTTAAGCTCAAGTGCCGCTTCAATCGAAGATGCAGCCCAGCCCGCCGCTTGGGTCTGATCGGCAAATGATAATAGCTGAGTAGCTGTACCAGAACGATTACGGACTGCTGACTGTGCTTGTGAATCATATGCGCGTACAAGCAGCACCGCAAGCTCCTGACGGGTTAACTGTTCATTGGGTGCAAAATGATTCAAACCGCTGCCCTGTA
Source organism: Paenibacillus baimaensis (assembly GCF_025567575.1). Taxonomy (NCBI): domain Bacteria; kingdom Bacillati; phylum Bacillota; class Bacilli; order Caryophanales; family Paenibacillaceae; genus Paenibacillus; species Paenibacillus baimaensis. The sequence continues at coordinate 160,371 of NZ_JAOQIO010000110.1, forward strand.
TCAGGCCAGCCTTCACAGCTGAGGCCACAACAGCTTGAAACCAATCGCTCTCCAACACATCGCTGAAGGGCGCAGCTGCAGGAGAAGCCGGCAAATGAAGTGCCCTTGCTAGCATCGAGGTAAACTCAGCCCGAGTCGTTTCCTGGGTTGGCCGAAAGCGCAGCGGCTCCACGCCATTCACAATGCCCTCACGACTTAAGTTGTCAATCGTAGTGTAGGCCCAGTGAGACGGTGTCACATCCGCATAGCGCTGTCCCGGAACAGGCTTATGGATCGTGAACGAGTCTACGCTGCTGCCATCGCGTGCTGTCACTTTGAACGTCAAATCTGCTTTGGCCACCGTGACTGCCGAAAAAATTTGCGTATTATCATCAAATTTAACCTTCATCCATGGGTAGTCACCCATATCATAAAACTTGGGCCCAGCCGTACCTCCAATCACATAGGTAGTGCCTTCGCCTTCTGCTACATTCTGGCCTTTATATAAAGGCCAGCTGCGCATATAGGCATGGTCATGGCCTGTCAGCACGAGATCAACACCCGCTTCGTCAAAGATCGGTGTCCACGCATCTTTAACATCAAGACTGGCGCGTGCGGCATGGCTCTGGTAAGGCGAACGATGGAACGCAACGATTTTCCATGGCAGTTCACTAGCCATCATATCCTCGCGAAGCCAGGCAGCCTGCGCCGATAGACTACCCTCGCTATTGAGCACGGCCAAATGCACAGAACCGTAATCAAAAGAGTATGCCAGCTCCTTCTCCCCTGCAGGCCCGTTTTGCGGTAGCTGAAACTGGGCACGGAAATTTTTCGTTCCGGTTTTCAACACATCATGATTGCCAAGCGTTGGCACCATATTGAGTCCAGGCAGCTTATCTTTGGCCGCTTCAAACCAGCGTTCCCAATGTGCCTGCGAGTAACCAACATCGACAATATCACCGGAAAGCAGCAGGAAACGTGCATCTGGCTGTTGATCGAGCGCCTTATTCAGCATTTCGCCCCAAACACCATAACCGCTAACGCTCGTTGGATCGGCCGCAGCCTGTGTATCAGACACAAATAAAAAAGTAAATGGCAGCTGCTCCTCAGGTGCCGTTACAAATTGAAAGGGACCGCTCCACTCCCCATCCTTACCACTTCCCACACGATACGTATAGGATACACCCGGCTGCAAATCAACAGCCTCAGCCTCATGCATCAGCATTTCACCCACGTCGGAGGGAAACGGCACCTCCGTACCTGTAATGTGTTGAGCGCTTTGGGAAGGAAAGCCGCTATAATCGGAGGTTTGCATATATTCGACAACGGTTCCCAACCGTCCCTGTGCCGTACGCCAAGTAAAGCTTTGGGTAGTTTTGGGATCATGCTGCCAGGTCAGATTAAGATGCTCTGGAAGCTTCGTTCCGATTCCGACGGCCTGTACCCTGTTCGGTATTTTGAGCGCCAAAAATATAAGTAAGAGCACAACCGCTAACAGCAGTAAGCCGATAACGCCCTTCCAGCTGTTATTCATGGGTAAGCGTTCCGTTTTCACCAGACGGTTAGCAGGTTTTAGATGATTCGGCTCTCGCATACATGCCGCCCCTTTTCGGTTCTGAATCGGTTTTCCCTATTTATTACCACTACTTTCCTATTACCACTAAAAGGTTATATAGAAACCTTGTTAGTAGCAGCTGGCTTCGCAGCCCGTCTCCAATTGGTACCGATAACGCCGGCAATGATTGCGGCGCCCCCGATCATCGTATCCAATGTCAGCTGCTCCTGCAAAAAAATAATCCCACTCGTCACGGTAACCAGCGTCGATACATTGTTAAATACACTCATCTTGGAAGCCTCCATCTTCGACAATGCATAATTGGATAGAAACGAAGAGACCAAGGAAGCCATCACACCCAGATAAAGAATCGAGCCTACGAACCACATATTCGTAAAAGGCTCGAAGTATTGCCCTAATGTCCCGTTTTCTACATGACGTACAATATTCATACCATTAAAGAATACAAAGCCGATAGCTGTCATCGTATAAGTGATGCTCGTCGCACTAATATTTCGCAGCAGTTTTCTGGCAAGCACACCGTAGCCGGCCAAAGAAATCGCGGAGGCTAGTATCAGCATGTTCCCTTGAAACCCACCGGAATGCCAATGAATCCCCTTGGACACAAACAAATAAGCGACACCTGCAACGGATAGCAGGGTTGACAGCTTTTGACGCATACCCGGGCGTTCCTTTAACCAATACATCGCCATTAATAGCGTAAAAATAGGGACGGTCGCCTGAATAATTCCCGCCTCGGATGATGACGTATCGACCATTCCATAAGTTTGAAACGTAAAGAACAGTACCGGATAGATTGCAACCAAGGGTACAATGGCCATAACTTCTTTAAGCTTGATGTTGAAGCGAAACCAGCCGAACAGCACCAGAATCGAAGCTGCCGCGAACGATATCGTAAAGCGGTGTGCCAGCAGGTCCACAGGATGTGCAGATTCCAGTGCCAATTTGACAAATAAATACGAGCAGCCTATGATACAGGCGTAAAGAGCCGCGGCTACATAAGCGATTTGATTCGGTTTGTTGTTCATTTTCCCATTCTTCTCTCTGTACGCATGCAGTACATTGGATTTATCGGCCGTTATGGCTTCATAGTAACCGGAAATCAGCTGTGCTACAATGATCAAAACAACGATCTGTACCGATACAGATTATCACGGAGGAGTGACAAGATGCTGAAGTATGGGCTGCTGTTGAATGAATTGGAAGCATTGATCAAGAGCCATCCATATAAAGAAGGGGACAAGCTTCCCTCCATTCGCACGCTGTCGGAGCAATATGGCTATAGCAAAAGCACCGTCATCAAGGCGATGGATGAGCTTGAGAAGCGGCATCGAATTTATTCGATACCGAAGAGCGGTTATTATGTAGTAAAGCGTACGGTAAATGTGGAACAGGAGGAACCGACTCAAATCGATTTTGCTGGGGCCGCTCCGGATTCCGAAATTTTCCCCTATCTGGATTTCCAGCATTGCATCAATAAAGCTATCGATACGTACAAAAACGATCTGTTCGTATACGGCACTTCCAAGGGTCTGCCCTCTCTCATCCAGGTTGTTCATAAACAGCTGGCGAATTATCAGATATTTACAAGTCAAAGCCGACTTTTCATTGTTTCTGGCGTACAGCAGGCCTTATCCATACTGACCTCGCTGCCTTTTCCAAATCGAAAACAGACGATTTTGATCGAACAGCCCAGCTATCATTTGTTTATTGAGCATCTGACAACGCATCAAATTCCGGTTATCGGCATCACAAGAACTGCTCAAGGCATTGATTTGCAGGAGCTGGAGACGCTGTTCCGCACTGCGGATATCAAGTTCTTTTATACAATGCCTCGATTTCAGAACCCACTTGGTAACTCCTACAGTAAAGAGGACAAAATCGCTATTGTCGAGCTGGCTCGCAAATATGATGTGTACATTGTAGAGGATGATTATTTAGCTGATTTGGAGCAGGACACCAAGGCTGATCCTTTATATGCATATGATACCACGGAACATGTGATTTATTTGAAAAGCTATTCCAAAATTATTTTCCCCGGCTTGCGTATCGGTATCGCCGTCATTCCCGAAGTATTGTCGGACCTATTCAATCGTTATAAGCGGCTGCTAGATATCGACAGCTCCATGCTATCACAGGGTGCGCTTGAGATTTATCTCAAAAGTGGGATGTTCGAAAGGCACAAGCAGCACATCAGCTCTTCTTATGGACAGAGAGCCCGACTACTGGCGGATATGCTGCAGCGATTATGTGATCTGCATCCCGGTTTGTTCACTTTTACCCAAGCCAAGCAGCCTTGCATTCATACCCATATCGTGCTGAACCCTTCGATTTCCGTTTCCAGGCTCGCAGCTCAGCTAAAGCCACATTCCGTTATCATCGAAGCGATTGACAAGCATTTTTTACCCCACTTCCCCAAGGCGCCGATTCTGAAGCTGAATGTTTCCAATGTGAAGGATTCTGCGATTGAACAAGGGATAGGTACTATAGTGAAGTGCCTGGCTATTGCTACAAAAGCTTGATTCTCTATATGTTCAGTCGAATCGCTGTTAAAACCCAAAAAGAGCTGTGCGCAAACACAGCTCTTCAGGAGTCAATTCAGCAGCTTCCTACCACTCCGTAACAACGCCATCCTCATTACGCCATACCGGATTGCGCCATTGATGACCAATAGCAGCCATTTCGCGTACCTTCGCCTCATCAATTTCAATGCCCAGCCCCGGTTTGGTCAGCCGCTTTACAAAACCACCCTCGTAATCGAATACTCCCGGATCAACCAAATAGTCCAACAGATCAGATCCTTGATTGTAGTGGATGCCCAGACTTTGTTCCTGAATAAAAGCATTCGGGGTGCAGAAATCCAACTGCAGCGAGGACGCCAATGCAATTGGTCCAAGTGGACAATGCGGGGCAACTGCCACGTCAAAAGCCTCTGCCATCGCTGCGATTTTGCGAACCTCCCAAATGCCTCCGGCATGACTCAAGTCAGGCTGAATGATGTCAACGCCTCCATGTGTCAGCAGACGTTTGAAGTCCCAACGCGTATACATCCGTTCACCTGTTGCAATCGGTACGCTGGAGCCTTTTGTAATTTCATGAATGACCTCATAATTTTCAGCTAATACCGGCTCTTCGATGAACATCGGTTTGAACGGTTCCATCTCCTTGATCAGCACCTTGGCCATCGTCTTATGTACGCGTCCGTGCAAATCGACACCGATTCCGTTACTATTGCCAATAGCTGAGCGAACAGCAGCCAGACGCTCCACGGCTTCCTCAATTTTGGCCGGAGAATCAATCCACTCCATCTCGGAGGTACCATTCATTTTAATAGCTGTATAGCCCTGAGCAATCTTTTCCTTCGCAGCTTCCGCTACATCGGATGGCTTATCCCCGCCAATCCATGCATACACACGCATCTTGTCGCGAACAGGACCGCCAAGTAAATCATAGACAGGTACACCCAGCTTTTTCCCTTTAATATCCCACAAAGCCTGCTCGATCCCCGAAATAGCACTGCTCAGGATTGGACCGCCTCTATAAAAGCCGCCGCGATACAGCACCTGCCACAAATCTTCAATGTTTCCCGGGTCCTTGCCAATCAAATATTCACTCATTTCCTCTACGGCCGTCCGCACGGTATCAGCCTTACCCTCAACGACCGGTTCCCCCCAGCCGACAATTCCGTCATCGGTCGTAATTTTCAAAAACAGCCAACGTGGCGGTACTTTAAACAGTTCCATCGATTTAATTTTCATCTTTAATCTCTCCCTTATGAAATTCAGTTAGCATATCTTCCAAATGGCATTTCATCAAAGCTCGAGCCTGTGTCGGGTTGCGTTGTATAATCGCCTGCGCGATCAAATAATGAAATGAAGACGCTTTCTCATTCATCCCCTGCCATTTCATCGATTTACGTCGGCTGTCCACTAACAAGTCACTCATTCGATCCAGCATATGGTACATAATCTCGTTGTGCGAGGCTTTGGCGATTTGATCGTGAAACTCCATATCTTCCTTTAGAAAATCACGTTTTTTTTCCACCTTGCGCTTCATCGTCTCAGCCGTCACCATAATAGCTTCCGCTTCCTCCTGGGTAGCTTTGTCGGCAGCCATCGCGGCAAGCTCCGGCTCTATGATCAACCGCGCTTCCGTTAGCTGCAGCATAGTCGCCCGCTCCAAAAAGTCCAATCGATGCTCAGGTGTTTCCGTCAGCTCACTTTCCACATAGGTGCCGCGGCCCTGCTCAATTCGTAAAATCTTTTGCTTACCGAGAATACGGACCGCTTCACGAACCGATGAAATGCCTACACCCAGCTCAGCCGAAAGCTGCTCTAGCGGCGGCAGCTGCTCACCCTGCTTCCAATGTCCTTCCTTGATATTACGTTTGATCTCATCGTAGACGGTTTCATACGTTAACTTCTTGTTCACCGGCTCACCTGCACTTCATTTTTTTGAAAATTCATATGATGTATTATTAATATATTACAATTCATATGATGTTTCAAGCTATTTTTCGCCTTAGCTCCCATTCCTTCGATATACAAATTTCAACCTGGCTTCGTGACGAACCGAGCACTAACCTCATTCCATTGCTGTCCTTCATATTTTTCGCTCCCAAGCCGCATACTACATGTACAATACATACCAAGCATGGGCGGGTGAACAGCTTGAAGCACAGCATTTTGGTCATTGAAGACGAGATTAAAATTGCACGGGTACTACAGCTCGAACTTGAGCATGAAGGCTACTCGGTGCATTGCGCCAAAAATGGCAGAGATGGACTGGATGCTGCGCTGGAACAAAATTGGGATCTCATTTTACTAGATATCATGCTTCCAAAGCTTAATGGGCTTGAAGTGCTCAGGCGCATTCGACAACAAGGCATTCAAATCCCGATTATCCTGCTAACGGCACGGGATACGGTTCCCGACCGCGTCAGTGGTCTGGATCAGGGAGCCAATGACTATATGACGAAGCCATTTGCCATTGAGGAGCTGCTGGCACGCGTTCGCAATCTGCTGCGTATGTCCGCAGTAAGCCTTCAATCGCAGCCTACCGATACGGGTAGTGACGGTGCTCACGGAGATGAAATTCATATAGATGGCTTAAGCATGAATATACGTACCCGACAGGTGAAACGGGAAACACAATCTATTGAACTTACAACCAAAGAATTTGATCTACTCTATTACTTGGCAAGCCGACCTGGGGAAGTGATGTCGCGTGAACAAATTTTATCACAGGTATGGGGATATGAATTTATTGGGGATACGAATGTAGTGGATGTGTACATCCGGTACTTAAGACAGAAGATCGATCAGGGCTTTCACAACAAACTGATCCATACGCTTCGTGGTGTCGGCTATCTGGTCAAAGATGGTGAGACACCCAAGTGAAACTGCGCACAAAAATAACACTGCTGATTGCTTTTTCCTTGCTGCTGGTTTTGCTACTCTTCAATGTGATTACCTACATCACGGTCGTCAACATGACAACCCAAAATGAAATCCGCCTTCTATGGGAAGCTGCTCAGCCCATTATGTCGCAGCCAGGGTTATACAACCCTGAACGTTGGAATCGTGTTGGCTGGCTTCGGCCTTTTCTTACGCCACAGTCCATGATCCGGATTATCGATACGAATTCATTAGTACAGGCTGATCTGCATTCTGAGGATCAGCTGACCCAAATACCAGCAACCTTCAGCTCCCGTGGTTTTGCCAAAACAATCAAAACAGCCAATACGCTGATCGTTTACATTCAAACTCCCATCATCGATGAAAATAACATAACCTTGGGAGCGCTCCAGATGGGGCGTGAATTGGATACACTGGATGAATATTTGCGTGTGCTTATTACTGTACTCATGTTTACAACACTTGGTGCGGCTTTCTTTTCCTTAATGAGCGGGATGTATTACACAAGGGTCATTTTGCGGCCGATACATCGTCTCGCGTTCATTATGGAGGTCAACCAACAGAACGGCGTGTTCATGCAGATGGCAGTCCCTCCTAATGGGCAGCAGGATGAGCTTGGACAATTGGTTCACACTTTCAATACGATGATCGGCAAGCTTGAGCACAACTTCAATCGGCAAAAGCAGTTTCTGGCCGATGCATCCCATGAGCTGAAAACACCTCTGACCATTATTGAAAGCTATGCCGATCTCTTGAAACGATGGGGTGGTAACGATACCGCGCTCCGAGAAGAAGCTATCGAAGCGATTCAATCCGAAGCAGCCCGACTGCGCAACCTAACCCAGTCCCTGTTAACACTTGCCAATACGGAAGCGGAAGGCCAAAAGCTCTGGCAAACCTTCGACTTGACCGAGCTTGTGCGCACAACAGCAGCAGCACTTCAGCAGGCGTTTCATCGATCCATTCTAGTAGAAAGCGAGCAGCCAAATATTCCCCTATACGGAGATCCCGGACAAATCAAACAATTGCTCATTATCCTACTCGATAATGCGATTAAATACAGCCAAAAGCCGGTCCGTATCAATATGATCAAGGATCAGCGGGATGAGCATATCATTGTGCTGCAGGTTATTGACCAAGGGATCGGTGTAGAAATCACGGAGATCCCGCGACTCTTTGATCGCTTCTATCGCGTCGATCAAGACAGAAGCCGTGAAACCGGTGGTAGCGGCTTGGGGCTTGCTATTGCCCGTAATATCGTCCGGCTCCATAAAGGAACCGTCACCATTACAAGCTCAATCGGTGCCGGAACTCAGGTGACCGTGAAGCTGCCTCTCCGATACGATACGCAGGTATCAGACACGCCAGAATTTCACGCCAAAAACTCTCCATCGCAAGGGACGGAGAGTTAAATGGCGGCAGAAATATTGATTTTGAAGCTGCTTACTTAGCCTACAACTAACAGCTTGTCCAGCTTAAAGTACTCTGCGTGCCGTCTTATATTTAGATTTCCAGAAGGCGTTGTTCATATTCGATATCGTAACACCCGGTTTGCCATACGTATGCAGCACTTTGCCGTTACCGATATAGATCCCAACATGATGGATTGGGGAATAGAAGAATACCAAATCACCCGGCTTCAATTGACTCTTAGGCACATAGGTACCTACTTTTGATTGCTGCTGGCTGGTACGCGGAAGATGAATTCCGTACTTGGCAAATACAAATTGCGTGAACGTTGAACAATCGAAGTTACGGGTCTGTCCCGATGTCGCACCAAACTTGTAAGGTACACCCATATATTTTTTACCTGTAGCAATTATCGAATTAGCCTTGGATGTGCTGTACGCGTATGCTGTATTCGACGGAATCATTGCAGATACCGAGAATAACATGGATAAGCTGACTGTAGTGGCGATCAATGTTTTACCGATGTGCTGCTTGTTCAAAATTTTCATTTGTATTCCCTCCTGTTTTTAACAAAAAATTGAATACTTAGTGGGCTTTTCCCTGTCATGCAACGAGTATAACACGCAAAAAAAAGCCAGCATCTACCAAGGGCTTAACGATCCCTTGCTGCTTCTGGCTTTCAATCACTCTATTAGAATCAGATAAGAAAATTTTAATCTTCAGGGGGTTGACAGTTCAAATGTCTGTACTGCTTACGATTTACGCATGTGCAACAATCTCATTCATGTTCAAAACACCAACCGGCACACCATCACGATTCGTAGTTCCTTTAAAATAAGTACCTTTTACAGAGCCTAATTTATCCCGCACAGGCTGTATGTTCTCATAGACGGACACTTTGTTTACCTGATCGACGATAAAGCCTATGGATTCACGATGATGTTTGTGAATAATAATACGCGTGGCTGGGGTAAACACCTCTTCTGTCATACCAAAGAGGGTTCGCAAACTAATAACTGGTATGGCTTTTTCACGTAAATATATAAATCCTCGTAAATAGGAATTGTCTTCAGGAGTATCGAAAATGGTCTGCATTTTGATAATCTTATCTACCTCTTGAGTGGCTAGTGCATAATAAGCCTTACCCAGCACGATTTCAATATATTGCTCTTGTAAAAGTATGCTCATCTTGTCATCTCCGGAAGAATTATTTAGGATCATTGCGGGAACCCAAAGGCTCCAGATGAAACAGTTGGATAAAAATACGCACATAATGTTCATCAAATTGCTGGCCAGCATGCAATAGCAGTTGATTCGTTGCTTCTCCGATTGACATGCCTTGTCGATACGGACGATTCGAAACCATACAATCAAACGCGTCGATAATCGCACAAATTCGAGCAAAATCTGGTATATTGCGTCCGCTTATACCAGTGGGGTAACCTTTGCCATTCCAACGCTCGTGATGAAATTGGACAATTTCTATGATCTCTTTATCCAGATGTCTATACTCTTGCAATAGCTTGGCTCCTATGCTCGGATGAAGCTTCATCAAATCCCACTCATGCGGCGCCAATGCAGATGTTTTATTCAATATCTCTACAGGAATACGCAGTTTGCCGATATCATGCAAAAAACAGCCAGTTACCAAATGATTGGTTTGTCGTTCATTCAGATTTAAACCGCGGGCCATCACTTTGGCCAATGAGGAGACTCTGACACTGTGGTCGTATGTGAGGCTGTCCTTGTCCATCAGTTGATTCATTTCATCAATCATCAACGTGTATTGCATTTGACATTTTGCACCACCCTCCAACAAAATACGACACACATTTACATATTTCCTACTGGTGGGGGATTACACTCCCTCCAGTCATGTCGTACAATAACTGTTGTGCGACATTTATATGCAGATTAATGCAGATTAATGTACATTTTTGTCAAAATATTACTCAATAAAGTATAGTTCAAATGCCCTATCAAATCAACACTTTTGTTAATTTTTTGATATCTTGGGTATGATCCTCTAAAAATAATTTTATAAATATTCGTTCAAACTCTCATGTACAAAATCGGGTGCTGCCTTTTTCAACTGCTCAACCGTATGTAAATAGCGCTGGGTTGTATTGATATGAGAATGTCCCAAATTCTCCTGAACCTGCTGCAGGGAAGCGCCGTACAGTAGTGCTAATGTAGCATTCGTATGCCGAAGCCAATGGGGTGTGAAGCTCTTACCCAAGTCGCATTGTCTGCTTGCTTGTTGGATAATACGTTCGATTTGCCTTCCCGATAATGGGAAAAGCCTTTGTTCATCTTTGTTATCTGGCTTATCAGATTTGAGATGCTGGAGTAGTAGTTCCCAGAGAGGCTGCGGAACTTTGATTGTTCGTTGCTTGCCACCCTTTCCATCCATCACAGTTAACCACATGGAGGCCTCCATAGCGTCTTTACTAAAGTGGTTCCATTCGATGGAACTAAGCTCGGACAAGCGCAATCCTGTTAAAACAAAGGTTAATCCAATCAAATAATCCCGATCACTTTGCTTTTTTAACTGATTGAGCAGACTGCCTACTTCCTGCTTGGTCAGATAATGATTCTTGCTGTTAACCGGAATCGTGGGCATGCGTACACATGATGTCGGATTCATTTTGAACAAAGCAATATTAGGATCACTTCCCCACTTATAAAGAGAACGAAGTGGCGCAATAAAGCTCGCAACCGTGGCTGAAGCCAACGGTTTTTTGTTTTGGCTATAGTAGCCCCTCATCAGACCGATTTTGTAAACTTCGATTTCTTGCCAGGTCACTTCGGCTAATGATTTGCGGGAAATGAACTGACGGAATCGCTCTATAGCCTGCTTATAATTGCGAATCGTGTATTTGGAACGACTGCAAGTTGCTAAGAACATATCGATAATCTGATCGTCTGTGTAGGGTTCCTGTTGCTGTTCATATTGGGATACCGGAGTAAATGCGGATACTTGATTAATCAATGGTTCTCCTCCTTTTTGTCGCACAACAGTTATTGTGCGACATTTAGTTTTTTTCATGCGCGATAATCTGAATATGTCCTTCGAATGTCGGTTTATTCGGTACAACTAACACATGGGTTGTGCCTGGATATAAGCCAAGCTCCCGATTTTCTTGAAATAAATGGAAACGGTCCTGTTCTACTGATCTTTCCCATCTCACGGGTTGCACCCTGTCTCTCTGAAACAGATACCCCTTACCGCTGCCAACAAGTCCAACATCACGACGACCCTCATCGTCCAAAATAATATGCTCAGCCTCAATGACAACCACGTTGGCTGCGGTTAACTGTACATTGTTAGATATATCCAAATGCGGTGAATCGTTGATAAATCGCTTATATAGTCGGCTCTCTGGATCATATTGATAAGAAACCACATAGTTATTTAGCAAAAAGGTAACGTTAATTCGGGTAAGACGATTTTCATGTGCTTCCGCAGTAGTTTCTGCCATGAATGTCGCCTGTGCCTGCAGATTCTGACTGAGCTCTCGAATGCCCATTTTCCTAACTCCGGTTTCGAGGTTGTCCAGACTGGTATATAAATTATGTGGCGCCTTACGATTAGCGTCCCGCCAAAAAAAAGGTCCGGCATTCGTAATTTCGTCCATATGCTCGAGTTTTTGTGCTGATAATTCCGTATACGCATCCGGACTTCCTCCTGCATGAACAGGTAACGCGTCCATCATTTTTCCCAAATTTATGTAATAGGGACGGATGCTACGAACTGGGCCAATTGGCCCATCCCAATGTTTACTTTGGTAAACGGCTACCAAGCGAGTGATTTCCCCCTCTGCCAGTATTTCAAACAAAACGTCTGCATAGCTGAGCCCGGACTGGGGTCTTGCTTGCGGTGCATTATTAACCATGACCATAAAAGGTCGATGTGTGCTTGCACTTGGCGCTTTTGTGCCCGTGAGTGGCCACACATATTCCGGAAGTTGAGGTTTGTTTGTAACAGGTGGTCGAAACTCATGCGTGACGGTCTCATCAGGAGCAGGTACTACAACAACAGCGGCAGGCTTATCCTTATTTATACCGCATGAAGCTGTAACCATCGCCAATACGCCGCAGACGATCAGAGATACAGCAACTTTTTGAACCACACTCCAATCCCTCCTTCCAAAGTACAGATGTAATCAATAAATTGTACTCTTTGTTACCCAAATAAGAACGAAGAACTGCGGTTGGGCTAAGAAAAGCTGAATGCAACTGTTCAGCCAATTCTATTATCTCCAATTCCACCAGCCAGAACAACAACAGGAATGCAGTTCAAAACAAATAACCCTCCAATTTCACTTTAACCGTGATTTTGGAAGGTTATTTTGCACTCATATGGTATGCGTTTTTGCTTAATTAATTAAATGCTGGCCAATATTTCACGCGTTTGCTCGCCATATTTCTTTAATAATTCCTTCGAGCCGTACAACCCGCTGAAATCCTCAACACCAAGATAGCCATCGTAACCCACTGCCTTCAAATCCGTTAATACTTGACGCCAGTTCACGATACCTTGCAGATTGGGCTCCCAGTATGAAGCCCATGCTTGCGATCCGTCTTCACGTATGTCGGCCTTTTTCCAGCCTGTATTTTTAATATGCACATGTGCCAGATAAGGTCCCAACAGCTCCATACCCATCCGGAAATTCTCATACCCCTCGTGGACCATGTTGCCTGGATCAAACAAGACGCCAATATGAGCAGGGTCGGAGTTGCTAACCAGCCGATAAGCCGCGGAAGCACTCGCCGTAATCGTGTTGTGATGCGTTTCAACCAAGCATTTTACGCCATACTGCTTGGCCAACGGCTCTACACCTTTGATATACTCACTAGCCAATTGGAACAGTTCGTTATAATGCTTTGTGCCATCATAACTCGGAACACCAACACGGATCGTACTTGCACCCAGTTTTTGGGCTACCTGCAGCACACGCTCTGTGCTTTGTAGATCTCCAGCTTGCAAGTATGGAGTAACGCTAACGGTTTGCAATCCGTTATCTCGTGCAGCACTGGCAAACCGCTCCAGCTCAGCATCGGTTGCTGCTGGATCTATGGAACACAGATTGTTGCGCCAAAAAGAGGGCGACTCATCTTTCGCATCCTGTGGTACTTCTTTAAACCGCCACTCAATACCTTCAATTCCTGCTTCCTTAGCGGCTGCTGCCAGCTCTTCCGGTGTCAAATCAGGCGTTACTACGGTGAAAACGGACAATTTCATGGCGAACCCTCCCAGCCTTATTATGGACTTATCCTACGATTAAAAGTATAGCAAAGTGCAAACAATTAATCTATGTTAACGTGAACAATCGGAATATTCAGTTAACTTTAATGCCATTTTCACAGCTCTGGTCCAAGTTTGTAGCTATTAATTCCGAAATAAACGGCAAAAACCGGACCCGTGTCCGCTGCTTCTGTAAAGGGCAGCTGGATGGCTCCGGCAACTTCTATTATAGCGATTTGCAGTATGATTAATCCGTGAGTATAGTAACAAATTTATGCCAAATGTGGTTCAACCCATGCTAGCATATCCTGAAGCGGTTTGAAGCCAACTACACTGGAAACCTCTACACCATTTTTGAACAATTTGAGAGTTGGAATACTCATGATACCATAAGCTCCTGGAGTTTCCGGGTTATCGTCAACATTCATTTTGGCAATGGTCAATTGGTCTCCCAATTTCCCATTCATTTCTTCCAGTACGGGTGCAATCATTTTGCAGGGACCGCACCAGGGCGCCCAGAAATCTACGAGTACCAATCCATCCTGACCAATGGTTTCTTTAAAATTATCATCTGCTACTTTTACGATTGCCATAACTATCACTCCTTATTTATATGATTCAGTATTAATCGATTTTTATTCTTCTTGAAGCATGCTTAAATCCTGTCGTTTCTTTGGAAGAATCATTCTGTCTCTTGGACTGAATGCTGCGGAGAGTGGAGCCCAGCTCATCAAACCACAATTGATCCCTCGTCATCAATGCCAAATCCATCATACTGAGTACATCAGACTCATTGGTAGGTGTGTATTCATCAAGCTTTTCCAGCTTGAACCTCTTGCTGTTGACGGTGTGCCCGACAGCTTCCTGACGATCTGACTGCGTGACCATCACTTTCACAGTTCCATACGCATCCATTGAATCTACGTAACCGATAATTTTTTCGTCCTCCATTGAGGTCCCTCCAACCCAGTCCCCAACGCCGATCATTGTTTGTTTTGCCCATTCCATGCTTGCCACTCTCCCCTCCAAAATCTTTCTGTTACAAGATTACCCATTTATAACCTATGTTTAATCAATAGAAAGTGTTAAATTGTAAATATTTTCATGAAGGCATGTCATCCCCATAACTATAATGATATCAGTTACAGTTTTGGTATAGAATACTATTGGTTTTGCCTATGCTATACAGGCATTATTATACGCTAAGTCTTACTCTGCTGTTCCTTACGGACCTGGATCAATACATCAAGTATGGTCCACTGATTGAAGTACTCAATCATCTGACGCTCTGCGTTCATAAAAATACCCTCCATAACTGAAGCCATATTACATGCAACCATACATTCCTGCTCAATATCACCTGAACACCAACCCGGTTTCACAGAGCCGAGTGAAGTTAGCTGATAAATCTCACCCAATGTGACTTGATCAGGCTCGCATTTCAAAATAAATCCGCCGCCGATACCTTCCTTTGCTCCAACATAACCTTGCTTGCGAAGCAGCGCCATGACTTTGCGCACTCTTGCCGGATGGGTACAAACATTGTGTGCTATCATATCGCTGGTTGCCATATGCTCAGGCTTGTAAGCAAGAAGCGTCAGACTATGAACCGCTATTGTAAATTCGCTATTCATTAGATATCCTCCCTGACGATACTACTTGCTGCCTTCACCTTATACTGTTATTATATCGATTACAGTTGATTCTGTCAAGAGGATAAACTGCCTTTGCAAAAGTCACCCCCGCTTCACTAGGAAGCGAGGGATACACTGGATATTCAATTGATGAATCCTTCAAATTGTAAAAAGCGTTTTAACATTACTACTGCCTCTGCTCGGGTCGCATGCGCGAATGAACCGAACTTATTGTCACTCTGTCCATTAAGTATACTCGCTCCGACTGCTTGAGCAACAGCCAATTGCGCCCAACTGCTGATCTCGCCCTTGTCGTCAAACTTCGATAATAATTCGGTTCGATTTCCTAGTTCATTATAAGTTTTACCGGCAATAGCCATGGCTCGCACTAACATCAACGCCATTTGTTCACGGGTTATCCCAGTATCCGGTTTAAAGGTTCCATCTTCATAACCCGTGACGAGACCAGCTTGTGCTGCAGCTCCCACTGCACCTGTAAACCACTCACTCCCATTCAAATCGGCAAAATCGGTACGAGCCTCATAACCAAGTCCAAGCGCCCCAACTAACAAGACTGCAAATTGTGCACGGGTGATCGTATGGTCTGGACCGAATGTAGTGTCTGTCTCCCCCCGAACCAATAACTTAGCGGCAAGAAGCTCTATATCAGCCTTAGCCCAATGATTGTTTACATCGACAAAGGTTTTATTGGACTCCACAATGGTATAGATGCTGTTAGAATGATTTTTGATTATGACCTGTGTGCCTCCACTTCCGTTATCACTGCTGAAAACAGCCGGAACAAAGGTCATCTCGTGGTTCACTGGGTCATACAGCACCGCTGTCGCTTTGCTTGAATCAACGCTGTGATCCAGTGTGATGGATCTTGAGACGTAGGTGGAACCAAAGCTATGAATCGTTATGGTTTTGCCGCCTGCTGAAGCAGTTAAGTCAAACCGGATGATCTTAGGCTTGTCGCCGCCTACCAGAGTGAGCCCTGCATGGAGCGCTCCTTGTTGTACTTCATCAGCCATCTGACCCGCTACTTTTTCAATTGTTAGATGGATTTGCACATCTTTTGCATCGCTTCCCAGAGCCTTAGCAGCCGCTGCAATATCAATCACCTTAACGGGCAGGTCATAGGTAACTGCGCCAGACTGAATGGAGATCATGGCATTAGGTACATGCTGCATGGCTTCATGAATAGCTGCGGACGGCAGCTCTACGGTGGCTGCTGTTCCTGTACCTTTTACTTGTATTGAAATGATCTGATCGGAGGCATCTTTGTCTTTAATGCTCTCCAAAGCTTTTGATAGTGCCGCTGTATCCACTATAAAATGGTCTGTCGTTGCTCCCTCCGCGGATTTTTCTGGGATGAGCGTAATCGTTGAACCTTCTACTTCTGCACCCTTAGGTCCCGGAGTGCCATCGACTTGTGCACTGGTGCTGGTATTATCTCCGCCTACAGCCGAACCAGATCCAGCTGAGGCAGAGCCTGAGGAGGTTGAATTATTCGAACGATTCTGAATCGTTCTTGCAGAAACTGTTAACGCACCGCCTGCATTTCCCGCTCCGTCCAGTGGGATAATACTGTAGTCATAGGTCTTGCTTGGGATTAATCCCGTCACGTTATAACTCGTTTCTTTGATGGTCTCTAATGATACACCATCCTGGATAATTCTATATGCTGTAACCCCTATATTATCAACTGCTGCAGGCCAGCTTAAGGTCAAGCTTCGCTGCGAGACATTCGTTAAGCTTAGCAGCGCTCCGCTCGGCCAGGACGGTGGTGTTGTGTCCGACGGTACAACCGGAGGAAGCGTTGTCCCTTGCTGCGTTGTCACGCTCATGTTGAGCGGCTGGCTATCAAGACCAGCAGCATCAGTTGCTCTAACACCGAAACCATACGTCATACCAGCGCTCAATCCACTGACTGAGTAGCTGTAGGTGGTACCTGTCACGGTAACCACAAGCACGCTATCCTTATAAACCTTGTATCCGCCCACGCCGATATTATCCGCTGCCGCAGGCCAGCTTAGTACTGCCCCCGTCTGTGTGATATTCGCTGCACTTAGCGCCGCGCCATTCGGCCAGGACGGTGGTGTCGAGTCCCCATCAGCTGGCGGCACAATTGGTGGCGTTGTTGTCCCTTGCTCCGTCGTCACACTCACGTTGAGCGGCTGGCTATCAAGGCCAGCCGTATCAGTCGCTTTAACACTGAAACTGTACGTTATGCCTGCGCTCAATCCGCTGACCGTGTAGCTGTAGGTGTTTCCTGTGACCGTAGCCAACAGCACGCTGTCCTTATATAGCTTGTATCCGCTCACGCCGATATTATCCACTGCCGCAGGCCAGCTTAGCACCGCCCCCGTCTTTGTAATATTCGCTGCACTTAACGTCAGGCCATTTGGCCAGGATGGTGGTGTTGTATCCGTGTTCCCAGACGGCCACTCTTCGACAACCTGTGCGCTTTCGCTTTTCACATAGTTGACATTGAGACTGTTCACCTTATTGCTGCGTACTTCGATGCCTGTGCCTGCTTTAATTTGAATACCGTTGGAATTCCCAGTTAATGTATTGCCGATGATCTGTACATGACTTGGATCACCCGCTCCGATATAACCGGCATTTTGATCTCCGTTATCGTGCTCCAGCAGGATGCCCCAATAGCCGTTAGCCGTGTTCCCGCGAATGAGGTTGTTTGTAATGACAGTGCCGGGTCCGTTCAATATCCGAATTCCCGCGGCTCCATCGATGTTGGTTGTAAGCTCAATCAAATTGTTGTGAATGATCGTATCCGGCGTACCCATCGTCACGACGACACCTTCCCGCGTGTTACGGATCGTATTATCGTGAATAAAGTTTTTTGGGCCCGATTTGCTATGGTTGCTTGGCGCAGTACCCCCAGTGTTGCCGAGACCCACTGCCCCACCGGTAAGAATGTCGGTAACGGTATTTCCTGAAATTTCATTTAAATATTCAAGCTCGCCATGAAGATCGATGGCATCCAGCTTGGTTCGGCTAAAAAGATTGTTCCTGATTAAATTGTTATGTGCGACAAATTGTATAAGAGCTCCATGTCGGAGGTAAGGACCTTCAAAGGATGAATTCTCTACAAGATTCCACCGGGTATCGTTATCGAAGCCCAATCGATCGACCTTGGCAGTACCCTGAATGGCAACACCGTAGCCTGAACCACCAGGGCCAACATCGGTGGCATTACGGAAGATACTGTTTCGGACAACGGCGTCGTGACTGTTATCAATCCGTATGCCCATACGTGTGAACTTTTCCACGATCAGATGATCCATCGTTACCTTATAGGAAGGTGTATCTCCATAGTTGGCAATGACCAGCATGCTGTCAGGCCCGCCTGAGGCTGGGTTATTGACTTTATGATCCGTAGAATACGCTCCGTCCCAGGTAGACGTTAAGGTCAGATTGGAAATCATCAGATCATGCTGTCCGGACACTTTGAGCATGGCACTATTTTTGATTTTGTTTAATGCTGTTTTTAAAATAGTCCCGGACTGGCTCTCCCCACGCAGATTAACACCCGTCTTTAACGTCAAGTTAATCAATCCATCGGGGGACGAATTCAAATTGTAGGTTCCGTTCGGCAGCAGCACCTCATCGCCTGCTACAGCTGCATTAATCGCTGCCTGAATCGCTTGGCGATCGTCAGCTGCATTGTCGGCAGGATTCGCGCCATAATCAAGCACATTGAGTGTCCGGCCCGTTACTGCATGAGCCGTATGAATGGGATGCTCCGTGCCATCTGCATTTTTCATTCCTGGTACTGTAAAGGGCACAGCACCCGGGGGAGGACCCGGGATAAAATAAGGAATGCTCGCAACCGGTGTGTCTCCGTTAGCAAACGGTGCGTAAATATGCACTTCGGTTATGCTTGTAAATGCACTCCCATCCGAATTGCCGCGACCGACAATCCGCACATATCTCGCATCCTGATCCGGTATATCAAAAGCCTGCATGTCGGTCGTTTTGCCACTGCTCGAACCCGCAAACCGTTCTGACCAGACCTTCCCATCGTCAGACGTTTCAATGGCTAGATTTGTTGCACGCAGGTCACCCTTGTAGAATGCAATTCCTAAATAGCCAATTCGCTTGCTTTCACCCAAATCATATAGGATCCACTGTCCGTCTCCGGAAGCTGACCAGCGGGTGAACAAATTGTTATCGATAGTATTGATCTCTATATTGCCATCACTGCCTCCTGCCACTACACCCTCGACTGGAATCGGCGTAATAGGTGCTGATAATGTCGTCCTGCTCAAGGTTAGCGGTGACGGAGTAAAGTTATTTGAGAGATCTCCGGCTTCTACCTTGAAGGTATAGGCCGTCCCAGGGATTAGTCCCGTGACATTGTATGCTGTTCCGCTAACGGTAGTCAGCAATACATCATTTTTGTAGATCCGGTACTGCGTTACCGCTTTGTTATCGGTAGCTGCTGGCCATGACAAATGAATGAAGTCCGTTCCCAAATTAGCTGCGGACAAGCTGCTGCTGTTCGGCCATGATGGCGGCTCCTTATCGCTTGAAAGATCGACAGGCTCCTGCACAACAAGCTTCGGCCGCGGATTGCTCGTGCCATTCGCTTCCTTGGAATATATGTTTAATGATATCCCTGTGTTCAAAGCATCCCCAAGCACAAAAGCTACCTTGCCGCCCTTGGACAACTTGCTCCTCACGTAGGCTGTTACATCCACACTATATAATTTTGGACTCTCCGTTTTATCGGCTGTAACCGTAAATTTGTCAATATAAGACGCGGAAGCCAAATCCGTTAAGGGTGCATTGCTCCAGGTCAGTGCCGATTCTGTCCACCCTGTATCTTCGATTCCATATAGAGATAATGCCGCGTCAGAGTTGGATGTGCCTTTTTTAGCTGCGACATGAAAAATATATTTGTAATCCGGGCTGCTGTAACCCGACACATCGTATTTGAAGTAAACATACTTCTTGTTCATACCTCCAGAGGAAACACTGAATAGTCCGGCACTGCTGCCGGTTGTAGAATCAAAATTGATATCGGCCTTGCTGCTGTCAATGGCTGCGTCATCTGTTGGCGTCAGGCTGCCCTTATCCAAGTAAACGATATTCCCTGGCTCGGAAGGCAGCTGGCTGACCGTGATCTCACTCTCCGCGTATACCTGCTGGGTGACCGTTGATGCTGCTCTTATTTTCGCTTTGCCAGCACTTAACGCCGTTACAGTGGCAGTTGAAGACCCGTTAGAGGTTACCGCAGCCACATGGCTATCTGAAGACGTCCAGATGAATGCAGATCCCGATGGGTCAGAGGGCGTCATGATTGCTGTAAGCTCGCTTGATTCATTCGGTTGTAATGTAAGCGCAGTCTTATTCAGAGTGATCGAAGGATTTCCAGAAGGCGGATTTCCCGTTTTATATATAATAGGCTCCGTAACGGTTCGATTCTTCACATAATTATCCATAAAAACCCAGGCTTCGGCATTCGCTTGATCCGATGCATCTCCGGTAAAACCGTGGCCTTGACCCGGCACAAGACTGAAATCGACAACATTGACTCCAGCCGCTCTCAGTTGACCAGCAAACTTCACACTATCCGTATAGGGAATGGTTGCATCGGCATCGCCATGGCGAATCCAGAACGGTGGATCGTCAGGGGTAGCATACGTACCGGGCATCGCTGTCCTTGCCTCATCCGGTACAGTGAAAGCCTTACGTCCACCCAAAAGCGCCGTCACCGAGCTGTAGCTGTTGGCAAACTCGGTCGTGAAATCCGCAGGTCCAAACCAATCAGCTACGGCCTGCACTTTGTCCGAGTATTCCGGCCATCCGCCGGAGCCTTCAAGATCAGGTACAGGAACCGTATGCCCGTTGTCCAAAAGAACTTGGTCGGTGGTCATCAAATCTCCCGTCGTTCCCAGCAGAGATGCCAGGTGCCCTCCCGCGGATGAGCCCCAAACTCCGATCCGGGAAGGATCAAGATGGTACAACGCCGCATTCGCCCTTAAGTATCGAATAGCAAGCTTTACATCCTGAATTTGCGCCGGGTAGGGCGCTTCAGGCGTTAACCTGTAATCAAGCGAGACACCGATATACCCACGCTTGGCGACATAGCTGCTAATGTTGCTGAGCGCCTGCTTCCGGTCTCCGTGATTCCAGCCTCCTCCATGGATATATACCATAACGGGCATTGCCGCAGCCGGAGCTGTATCAGGAACTGCAATCGATGCATAGAGGGGCCGGGTCCCTGCTGTGCCAATCTGCACATCCTCATACATTTTCACACCTGCCGGAGGGATATAGGGAGTCGGATCCGTAGGTGGCGGCGTGACAGGAACTGGCGATGCTGCCGGTGGAATACCAGGAATGGCCTGACCTGATATCGACACGCTGTCGATATACATATTGGCGCTTACAGCATCTCCAACCCGAAACCGAATTTTGACGCTCGTATTGCTGTTGGCTCCTTTTCCGAGTGTCCATAGCTTTTGGGTATTGGGCTCGCTGGTCGTTCCTGCTGGCAGCTTATACTCTTCAAGTGTTGTCCAGGTCACGCCTCCATTAGCAGACCATTCGGTAATGATGCTTCCGGCCGTATAGGAGGATGCTCTCGTGTAATAGCTCAGCTTGATGTTGCCATATCCAGTTAAATCGAGCGGTAGTGCCAATGCATCGCTGCTATCCATTTTGACCATATTGGGTAAAGAAGGAGCACTTGATGATGAAGATGTCTTGGCTACGCTCCCATTGGCACCTTCCTGCACCCATGGCGCTGGAACAACAACGCCTCCGCTTGATCCGAAATTGTCGGGATCATCAAAATTTTCTGTATAAATCTCAAGCTCCGGTCCTTCCGGGTCTGGTAATGGAGGTGCCTCCGTCATAGACGTTCCCCTGACCTCAACATCGTCCAAATAAATATTTCCCGCAAGGGTGATGCTTGGGTCTACACGAAAACGCACCCTGACGTCTGCAAGATTGTCGGCCGATGTATACGCCGGTGCGCTGAGCGTATAGGATTTCTGCACAAATGTACTCTGGTTGGCCGTAATCGATTGCAGCAATAACCAGTTCGTACCACCATCCACCGAATATTCTGCCTTGATGCCCCCAGCCGTTACACTGCTGGCTTTATACCAATAGCTCACGTAGATATCCTTATAGCTTACAGTGCTCAAATGCAGCGTTAGCGAGTCCTTGGAATCTATTTTGGCACCATAGCTGCCCGTCCGCTTGCCGCTTGCCGCAGTCTTGACGACACTGGTTCCTCCATCCTGAGTCCATGGCGTGGTATCCGTCGGCACTGTCACATTATCCCCATATTCAAATCCATCATAAAATAGCTGCTTGTCAACAGTTTCTGCCGAAACCGCTTTCAGATCCATCTGTGGAAAAATTAATGTAATAACCAACAGTGCGGATAAATAAGCTTTGAAAATACCATCACGAATCCATAGCTTCATACACAAACCTCCTCTTCAGGTACCTGCCCTTTTACAGATGAGAACCATTCTCGATGATACTGTCGTTCTTATCGTTTCGACTGAATGACACCTTCATTATTCTTCACTCTTTCCGTAGCTTCCTGGATCACACTATTGCCGCCCTTTTGCTTCCACTCCTCCAACACCTTCGGGTAATCCGAGATCGGCTCTTTGCCATATACCATTTTGAGAACATGAGTCAGGATAACAGGTGGCAATTTGTCTCCGGTAGGAGCGATGTCCGGATTTTTGGCATACGCCTGCAGCTGAGGATCGAATTGAATACCATCACGGCCTTCCTTGGCAAGAACCGTATCATACAGCTTCATCAGATTTTGGCCTTCCGGGGTCAGACTCAATGATCCTTTGTTGTACGTCGTATCCTGAACCAGCCATAGCAGCGTTTGTCTGTACGTTTCCTCATCAACCTCAGCAGCTGTTGCCGGGGTTTTGTAATTGATTTTGCCATTTTCTTCGGTATAATTTTCTCCCTTGACACCAAAGGTAAAAAATTTCTCCGCCTCATCACTGACCATCCAATCAAAAAACTTAATGATGCCCGCCGGGTCCTTTGCATTTTTATTGATCAGATAGGCTCTGGTCACTTTGCCGACAAGCCTGAGTCCTCCCTTGCCGTCAGGTCCGGTTGGAGACGCAATTAATTTCATTTGGGCACTCGGATTACTCTCCTTAAGCTGTGAATCCCATTGAATTAGCAGATTGGCGTTCATGTTCCAGATTCCGGCCTTCCCTGCGATGATGTCATTTTTGAAGCGAGTTGGGTTGATCGTAGCAAATTCCTTATTGATCAGGCCCTCATCAAGCATCGTTTTATACGTTTGAATCGCCTTCTGCATACCGTCCACATTAAAAAACTTCGGAACGACCTGGTCACCCTGCTTCATAAAAAAGTTGCCAAATACATCATACGCACCATAAAAAGCATCGGAATATACAAAATCCTCCCGGCCCATAAAAGGATTTTCGACTCCCAGCTTCTTGAACGCTCTCATCACATTCAAATAATCCTCAACCGTCTTCGGTTCCGGCAGTCCGGTCTTCTCCAGTAAATCAGACCGAATCCACGTTGCTCTGCGGGCGGGATTGGACAGCCATTCGGGAATCCCGTAAATATTGCCTTTGGCATCCGTTTCTGTATCCCAGGCGTCCTTCGGTATTTTCTTCAACAGATTCTGCCCATGCTTGGCCAGCAAATCGTTCAGCGGCATGAATACTCCGGCCTTTACAGCACCGGCTAGCTGCGGATTGTTCAAGCCGGAGCTTGCTTGCACGACATCGGGAATGTCGTTAATGGCGAACATCTGAATCATTTTCTGGTCAAATTCCTTATGCGGCATGAGCCGTATATCCAGATCCGTATTCGTTAACGCCTCCAGCCGCTTAACCCACTTCTCTTCGTTAATGTTGGGATGCTGCTCGGCATAAGAGATATTGCCAGATCTGAAAGAGATTGAGAAAGCGGCCTTTCCTTGTGGTCCCGCAGAGCCTTCGGCTGCCTTGTCGCCTGCTTGCGAGCAGCCTATAGTTGTTGACGCAATCGAGAGAACGCTTACAATTGTTAAAAGCTTTTTCATATGGAGCCTCCTCTATAGGTTGTATTCATAGTTAATTGGATCTGCTCGGTACGAAGCCTGTCTATTACAGGTTGAATCATACCGGAGAGTGCTTCCGCCATCCGTATATGACCATAATCCGATGGGTGAATCAAGTCACTGGTAAGCGAAGTGAAATCGCTCATGATCTGCTCCCCTTGCAGCAGCTGCAGGTTTGCATGCTTTTTATCGGCGGCATACCGTATCAACACGTCATTAAATTGCTGCTCACTGTCCCTGTAAGCAAATATCGCACTTCCCTCCTGGCTGTACGTGGCCCGATTCGGATACATCGTGGTCACAAACAACGGCTTTTCCGGATGCCGTTCAATGATCCGGTCCAACAAATAAACAGCCCTTTGTTGGAATTCCTCGACTGTGTATACGCCGCGCATATTGACACCGATTTCAAGAAAACCGATATCCCAGTCATCTCGCTCCGCAATA
Organism: Paenibacillus baimaensis; assembly: GCF_025567575.1. Taxonomy (NCBI): domain Bacteria; kingdom Bacillati; phylum Bacillota; class Bacilli; order Caryophanales; family Paenibacillaceae; genus Paenibacillus; species Paenibacillus baimaensis. Next base: position 185,185 of record NZ_JAOQIO010000110.1, read on the forward strand.
TGATCTGCCAACCCTTGCTCGCAATAGCAGGAACCACTCAGACCGAGATTCAGAACGTCGATCCCCAAACGCCTTCCCGTCTGCTGGACGTAACAGTTGTAATTGCTTAACGCACCGGCACCCTGCGTGATCGAAGAACCGTACGCGAACATCGTCAAACGGGGGGGTTCGTGTGAATGCGGTGGACGCACTTCGAATCCGAACGCTTCAATCCCATGGAATACACCATTAATTCTTTCAAAAAAAACACGCCATACCTTCGATGAAAATGCGGAATTATTCAGCACTTCTGGATGCACGTCGGGAAACCTTTCCGGAGCTTCCAATTGAAGTGTATGAATCACCCCCGCTTTCAGCTGATGGGAGGAATGAAGGAAGTCCCCTTTGAACACCAGCACTTGACCGTCACTTTCCTGCGAAGACACCATAACACGTACATGCTTGGCATCAGTCACAAATCGCAACTCACAGCCATTGGATTGTACAGCCTTCGTCCTGCCCTTCTCCTCTAATGAATATCGAACCTCCTTCGGGAACCGCTGTAATTTCCAGCCAGGTGTATGAGACGATGTTTCCAGCTCGGTAACATTATGGAAATAGATGTTTTGATGCAGCATATTCATGACCACTCCAACATTTTTTATTTATTGACTTACATCTAACTCATATCTATAGTATTTCACATTTAAAAATGCAGTCAATTGGTTATTTTTAGGTCGACTTGTGATTTTATGAGTCAAATATGCTTGTCGATCTTATTTTCGATCCGTTATTCATAACCATGAAGCCCCTGCACTCGTTCAGCCGTGAACTAACAAAGACCGTCCGAAGTGCATCGGACGGTCTCTCTATGTGCTGCCCTATCGGCAGCTTCATGCACTTCACACCTTGGGCCGCTCATCGGACACCAGTATGTGGTTTATAGTTAACTTAGGCTTCTTTTTCGCTTCAGTAAGTATCCCTTCCAGACGTTCACTCATCGTTTGACGATCCTGCAATCCTGACAGAAACATCATGACTTCCCGCTGAATCGCCCTGAACTGGGCATTCTCCAGCCCCAGCTCGGTAATGAGCCGCAAGGTCGGAAAAATCTCGCGATACATGTAAAATCGGGAAGGCCGGTATACCGATTCTTCTCCTTCCCATTCCATGGCGTGGCGATGGGCCGAGATATTCAGTGTCTTGCGGCGGACGATGAGCTGTGTCTCGTAGGAACCAAGATAATCAACCAGCAATCCGGCTGCTTCTTTATCGCGTGATCTGCTGTTCACAGCCAAGCCGTTAATGATCAGCAGTGTGCTCGTATCCTGCAGCCCCGGTAAAGGCGAAATATCAAAGGGAATCGATGATTGTCGGAGCTGATTCAAAAAGTAGTAGGTCGTCATAATAACCGATACTTTTCCTTCTAAAAACAAGGCTTCTGCATCGGCGTTGCTTTCGGAGAGAATTCTTGGAAACACATCGGACATGGTCAGCAGCTCGCGGCAGATATCCAAGCCGTCCAGAAGCTTGTTATCTGACAAGCTGTACCTCCCATTCTCATCCGCTTCAAATATTTGACCGCTCTGAAGAATAAAGATCGGCCACCGATTAAGAGAAGGCAAATAAAAATAAAAACCGAATCGATCCTCGTTCACAGCCAGCTGGTGACCATATTCGAAAAGATCGTGCCAGGTCCAGCTGCTGTCCGGGAATGGCACCTGCGACTGCTCAAAATGCTGTTTATTGTAGCACAGCACGACCGGCGAATATATAAAGGGCTGAACCAGCGTGTGCTCACCCTGTCGAAAGGGCTCCAGCAACAACGGGTAGCAGTGCTGCGCCGGCTTTAGGGGCTCCAGCAAGTCCGTGCAGTCGTACTCCAGAAAATCCTGAAAATTGTTGTTATTAATAAGGACCACATCCAGGATTCCAGACTCCATGTATTCCTTAAGCACTTTGGCATAACTCCCAGAGGGCAGCTCAACAGGCTTTACTTGGATGTGCGGGTATTGTTCGCTGAATCCGGCCAACAGCTCCGACATCTCAACAAGGGCAGCAATCGAGTGTACATATCCAAATTTGATAGTTCTCGTCTGGTCGGGGGAAGGAGGTTTAACAAGATTGCCCACCCGTGGTATTTTCTCGATTAAGCCCTCTTGCACCAATACCTTCAGGCCATTGCGCACCGATGCGTTGCTGAGGCTGAATCGCTTTTCCAGATCACTTTCGGATGGCAAATACTCACCGATACTGGTTTGGCCTGAAATGATTTCCTGACGCAGGGTCGCAATCATCTCATCCAATCGCACCCGAAAATTTTTACGGCTTATTCTTTTTTCCATATCGTACCTCACTATGTACAGGCTAGCGCTTTCATTTAAAATCACCCATTTGTATCATCATACACTAAATCACCATACCTTCACCATGCTAGTCACGACAGGGATCAAAAGAAAAAGAAGACGGAATTGCTCCCGCCTTCTTGCTTTTATTATGGTTGTACGACCAGTGCTTTCTTCGCAATATCGGTACGGCTGTGCTTGCCGGGGAACGTGATGCGCTCGACGGCTGCATAAGCCTTTGCACGAGCATCCGCAATATCGCTTCCCAGTGCCGTAACACCGAGCACACGGCCTCCATTAGTAACAATCTGGTTATCCTTCAGTGCAGTACCCGCATGGAATACAAGTGCATCCTGAACATCGTCCAGCCCTTCAATCGGCAGACCCTTAGGATAAGGACCCGGATACCCTTCAGACGCGATAACCACACATACTGCGGCTTCGTCACTCCACTGAATATCCATTTGTCCCAAATGACCATTGATCGCTGCCAGAAAAATGTCCAGCAAATCTGTTTTGAGCCGCGGCAGCACGACCTGCGCTTCCGGGTCACCAAAACGTGCATTGAACTCAATCGTCCTCGGTCCTTGCGGAGTCAGCATCAGACCGGCGAACAGGATGCCGCGGAACGGACGGCCTTCACTAACCATTGCCGCCGCTGTCGGCTTAATGATCTTCTCAATCGCTTCTTCGATAACAGATGGGTCAATATGCGGCAGCGGTGAGTATGTACCCATGCCTCCTGTATTTGGACCTTTATCATTGTCAAACACCGTTTTATGATCCTGTGCAGCGACCATCGGACGTACTACATTGCCATCAACGAACGATAAAATCGACATTTCCTGACCGGTCATAAATTCCTCAATCACAACCTGATTACCGGACTCGCCAAAGATTTTGGCAACCATAATATCATGAAGTGCCTTCTCTGCTTCCTCCAGGGAGTGAGGAATAATGACACCTTTGCCTGCAGCCAAGCCATCTGCTTTAATAACAATCGGAATTTGCTGACTGTGCAGGTAGGCCAGCGCTGCTTCGTAATTATCAAATGACTCGTAGGCTGCTGTTGGAATGTGATATTTTTTAAATAATTCCTTGGAAAATACTTTACTCGACTCAATAATCGCTGCATTTTGACGCGGGCCGAACACAGTTAATTGCTTTGCTTCAAGGAAATCGACGATTCCCTCAGATAAAGGGTCATCTGGGCCGATAACGACGAGATCAATCGCATGATCCACTGCAAATTCAGCGATTTCCGCGAATTGATTCACCTGGATAGGTACGCATTCCGCTACTCCGGCGATGCCTCCGTTACCCGGCGCACAGTACAACTCGCGCACCTTGGGGCTTTTTTTCAGTGCCCAGCAGATCGCATGCTCCCTGCCGCCTCCGCCTACAACTAAAATCCGCACTTTACATCCCTCCTATTGACTCTGCTCAAGATTACTGCTTATTAATGACTTTTAATTCGGTTTGGCCATTATCGAGCTGAATGGTTTTGACCAGCAGTGAAATTTTGTTATCTTCATTCAGCCGATCCCAGTAAGCATGCAAGGTCTGGTCGATATTATCGTATACAGGAACCAGCTTAGGCTCACCCTGGAACGATGGCAATGGATCACCGTCTTCGGAATACGTGTGGATGCAATGTCCGTAGCCTGCAATTGCTTGCTCGTAATGGAAGAATTGACGGAACGTTTGCTCAGGATTGCCTGCATTGGATTTCAAGATGGACAGCTTGTACTGGCACTGTGGATTGTTCAGTTCGATTAGTCCGGAAATACGCGGTGTGTAGTTAGGTGCGTCCGGTTCAAAGGTTCTTGTCGTCAATGCCTGCTCAAAAGTACCTCCTGCAAGCAAAGCATCATAGATCGTATCGGTTTGATCACCATTGGTTACAATGTGCGAGCCCTCGGTGTGCTTGAGTGGATAATAAATAATCAGTGAAGGATCGGTCAATAGCGCAGGATCCTTGGCTTCTGTACGCAGAAAACCATTCTCCTCTTGGACAAAAATCCGATTGCGGCTGTTCACGCTGCGCCCCATAATCCAGTATACCTGGACAAGTTTGGTGCCATCTGGTGTCAGACCAATTACAATCCCCCGGCCCGGATACGGATTGTGTTGCAAACCCTCCAGGTTGTGCTCAGCTGTAAGCTTATCATTTGCAGTCACGTAGATAGATCCCCCTTATAATTAAATCGATATCTGCTGTATGCATATTTACTGGCTGTATATTTTAGTGATGGAATAAACGAACGCCGGAATAGGTCATAACCATGTTGTAATCATTAGCAGCTTGGACGACTTCCTCGTCACGCATCGAGCTGCCTGCTTGAACGACGTATTTCACGCCGCTGCGGCTTGCACGGTCCAAATTGTCACGGAACGGCAGGAAAGCATCCGAGCCAAAGGTAACGCCTTGCAGCTTATTCAGCCATTCGCGCTTTTCTTCACGAGTCAAACGAACAGGTACTTCCTCAAAATATTGCTCCCAGCTGGCATTTTCAAAAGAGGTTACTTCCTCCTCCAGCCACAGATCAATCGCATTGTTTTGTTCAGGACGGGTAATACCAGGACGGAATTTCATGGCAAGAGCTGCCGGATGCTGACGCAGGAACCAACGGTCGGTTTTATCACCAGCAAGACGCGTACAATGAATTCTGGATTGCTGACCCGCACCAATACCAATGGTTTGTCCATCCAAAGTATAGCAAATCGAGTTGGATTGCGTATATTTCAAAGTGATCAGGGCAATCAGCATATCGCGTTTTGCTTCTTCTGGAAGCTCTTTATTGTTCGTTACAATGTGAGTCAGTACTGAGCTGTCAATCACGGCATTATTGCGCTGCTGCTCCAGGGTCATGCCAAACAGATTACGCTTCTCGATAGGTGCAGCTGCATATTCCGGATCGATCTCAAGAACCAAAAAACCGCCTTTTTTCTTCGAACGCAGAATCTCCAAAGCTTCTTCCGTGTAGCCAGGAGCTACAACGAGATCGGAAACCTCACGTTTCAGCAAACGTGCCGTGGATGCATCCACGATATCGCTTAGCGCCGCGCAATCTCCGAAGGAAGACATCCGGTCAGCACCTCTCGCTCTTGCATAAGCAGTTGCCAGGGGAGACAGCTCCAAGCCTTCTACAAAGTAAGCCTTCGCCAGCTCTGGGCTAAGAGGGGCATATACAGCCGCTCCTGCAGGGCTTACATGCTTGAAGGAAGCAGCGGCTGGAAGACCTGTAGCCAAGCGCAGCTCACGAGCCAGCTGATAGCTGTTCAAAGCATCCAGCAGATTGATGAAGCCTGGGTCACCGTTGACAACATGCAGCGGCAGGTTGCCGTTCTCGCTGTAGATCTTGGCTTCTTTTTGGTGCGGATTCATACCGTAGCGCAAATGGATTTCGTTAGGGTTACTCATCGTTTAATTCCTTTCCTATGCAGCTGTATTGGTGGAACTGGCTTTATCTGGCTTTATATAGATGGAACATTTGAACTCAATAGCTTATTGATGAACACTGCAGCAGAACCTTCTGTACCGCTTGCAGATCTCAAGCACGGGATGGGGCGATACGTGTGTTTACTGGTTAAATGACTTTAGCTTTAAAGAGTCTCCATTGAATCTTATTCTTATGATGGGAGCTATGGGTTCAGCTTTATTTTTCCGGCTGCAATCTGTGCAATGACCTGCGGCAGCAGCACATGCTCGATTGGGTGTATACGCGCTGCCAAGCTTTCTTCTGTATCCTCCGGAGTAATGTCCAGGCTTTGCTGGGCAATTATCGGTCCTGTATCCATGCCGCCATCTACATAATGTACCGTGACTCCGGTTACTTTTACCCCGTAATTCAACGCCTGCTTGATAGCATCCAGACCTGGAAATGCAGGAAGCAAGGAAGGGTGAACATTAATCAGCCTCCCATACCAAGGCTCGACAAGCACAGATGTAATCAATCTCATATAGCCTGCCATTACAACCAGATCGATCTGCTCTTCCTCTAGCCGTTGTACAATCTCTCGTTCATACTGCTCTCTGCTTGCATAATCCTTCGCCCGGAACACAAATGTAGGTATCCCAAGCTTGTTCGCCCGCTCCACTACCTGTGCCTTGGGGCGGTCACAGACAAGAAGCCCGATGTGAACATCGAGCCTGCCAGCATTCACCGCATCCGCAATAGCCTGGAAATTGGACCCGCTCCCGGAAGCGAACACGGCAATGCGAAAGGACTTACTCATACAACGGCTCCGCTAAACGTAACCACCCGATCTCCTGAGGTTACATGACCCAGCGTATACACCTGCTCACCCTGCTCAGCAAAAATAGCTGCGGCTTCAGCAGCCTGCTGCTCTGGCACGATGATTACCATGCCAATACCCATATTGAAGGTACGGAACATATCGTTATTGCTGATTGCGCCTGTTTCCTGCAGCAGCTGGAAAATCGGTAGAATCGGCCAAGAGCCATAATTGATTTCTACATTGACATCAGCAGGCAGCATCCGCGGAATATTTTCGATAAAACCGCCACCCGTAATATGCGCCAAGCCTTTAAGCTCTACCTTTTGCAATGCAGCAAGTACGGATTTGACATAAATCTTGGTTGGTTCCAGCACCACATCACCCAGCTTGCCGCCCAATACGTCAATGGTGTCATGCAGGCTGTAGCCTTTTTCCTCTAACAACAGCTTGCGAACTAGCGAGAAACCATTGCTATGCACGCCACTTGAAGCAAGACCTAGTACGACATCACCCGGACGGATTGTGGAGCCGTCGATGACTTTCTTTTTATCAACGATACCGACCGTGAATCCGGCAATATCATATTCACCTTCCGCATACATACCCGGCATTTCAGCCGTTTCGCCGCCGATTAATGCACAGCCTGCCTGAACGCAACCATCGCTGATCCCTTTGATAATCGATTCGATTTTTTCTGGGATGACTTTATCACAAGCCAAATAATCAAGGAAAAATAAAGGCTCTGCGCCCTGTACAATAATATCGTTAACACACATCGCTACAGCATCAATACCAATCGTATCATGCTTGTCCATAGCAAAAGCAATCTTGAGCTTCGTTCCTACGCCATCCGTACCTGATACCAGTACCGGCTCGTCGTACTTATCCTTATTCAATCCAAAAAGCCCACCAAATCCACCCAACTCCGTTAAAACCTCGGGACGAAATGTGGTTTTTACGTGTTTTTTCATCCGTTCTACTGCTTCATTGCCAGCCTCGATATCGACTCCGGCCTTTTTATATGCATCCGACACTTGTTACACTCCTTTAACTTGGTTGGTGGGAGGGTTGGGCTGTTCGCAGTTGTGGGAGTAAGATTAAGTGCATGCTTGATCGCCTAAGGTCGGCTCCGGGCTGTGCTGCTTGCCTGCGGCCGCTCTTGAAAATGGGTTATTGTGATTAGACTTGGTGGTGATAACCCATTTTCAAAGGCGTCCCGTAAACTCTCCGGCAAGCACACAGCCCTCCGCCTATAAGGCGATCAGGCACACATCTTACAAGCACAAGTTCGAAAGGCTCAACGCAGTCCACACAACCTGCGTTTATTAATGGCTGCGGGGCAGTACTAGCCCCGCTAGTTGTTCAGTTGACGGGCCGGACTAAGGCCGCGTTAAGTTGTTGCGCGGTAGGCCGTGCTCACGGCCACACCAGTTCTTTCTTGGCTGGCCGGTATTGCCAGCCTAGCGGAGACGGTGAATGCCTCCGCCTTCTTTCTACTCACAGACAAGGTTCTGTGAGAGAGAAGTGCATGTGAATTTGGATTCATCCAGGTGTATGGAGGAAAAGGGAATGCCATGGAAAGTGTAACGGCCGCCTTTGAAAGAAAGCTGCTTCCTATAAGGAATTAATTCTGGTAGCTTTCTTTCAACAGCGGTGGAATGGCATCCCTTTTCCAGAGTAACCGTCCGTATGAATCCAAATTCACTGTTTTTCAATCACTGCACTGCGCTGCACTTTTCTCACTCAGACCCTTAGTCGCACCCACATCCGACTTCCGACTCTTCAGTAATCCGTGTAGGGTACATATTGTCAAAACAGGCCGTACAATTTCCTTGATTCACATCGCCTTTAGGACGGCCGATTGAGTTTAACAAGCCTTCCTTACTAAGGAAATAAAGTGAATCGGCATTGATCGCAACCCGAATTTCTTCGATCGACTTTTGAGCCGCGATTAGTTCTTTGCGGTCCGGTGTGTCGATTCCATAATAACAAGGATTCATAAAAGGCGGTGAGCTGATTCTTACGTGAACTTCGGTTGCACCTGCTTCACGAAGCATGTTGACGATCCGCAGTGAGGTCGTGCCACGGACGATGGAATCGTCGATCATCACAACCCGCTTACCCGCAACGATACTGCGTACAGCGCTCAGCTTCATTTTCACACCCTGTTCGCGCAGCTCCTGACTCGGCTGGATAAAGGTCCGACCGCTGTAGCGGTTTTTGATCAAGCCCAACTCGTAAGGAATACCGGTTTGCTCAGCAAAGCCGATAGCCGCTGAAATACTGGAATCTGGCACGCCAGTGACCACATCAGCGTCAACGAACGCTTCCTGTGCCAGCTGCTTACCCATCCGTTTGCGTGCAGAGTGAATATTAATCGAATCCATATCGCTGTCGGGCCGAGCAAAATAAATATACTCCATCGAACAAATAGCACGCTGCTTGATCGGTGAGAACCGATCCTCAACCAAACCGTTTTTCGCATCAAGTACAAGCAATTCACCCGGGATCACATCACGATAGTAGGTTCCCCCCACCGCGTCAAACGCACAGGTTTCCGAAGCGAACAAGTAAGCATTGCCCAGTCGGCCCATAACAAAAGGACGTAAGCCATGTGGGTCTAAAGCTGCAACCAGCTTATCCTTGGTCAGAAACAAAAACGCGTACGCGCCTTCCACCTGCAGTAATGCTTCTTTAACAGCCAGTTCAATTTCCGTATGCTTGGAGCGTGCAATCAAGTGAGCTACAACTTCGGTATCGCTTGTTGTCTGAAAGATCGAACCCATGTCCTCAAGCTTTCTTTTCACCTCGGCCGCGTTAGTCAAATTGCCGTTGGTGGCTATCGCCAAATCGCCGCCACGATATTTGAACACTAGAGGCTGAGCGTTAGCCAGCTTGCTCTCACCCGCTGTCGAATAACGAACGTGCGAAATGGAGTTGGCTCCAGTTAAAGTGGTTAAATTATCATTATTAAAAACTTCCTTTACAAGTCCCATGCCGCGATGGTATTTAAAGCTATCACCATCTGCTACACAGATCCCTGCACTTTCCTGACCGCGGTGCTGCAGCGCATGCAGACCATAATAGGAGAGCGAAGCGGCTTCGGAGTGACCATACACTCCGAAAACGCCGCATTCCTCCCCTAGCTTATCGAGCAGCCCGTCACGGCTGCCCATATCTTCATTATAATAATTGCCTGTCCATAGCTGCTGCTCCTGCAATGTCTTTATTTCATCAGACATGGAATCGCATCCTTCCAAACCTTTTGTAGTTGTTCAACCGGTGACTGGATGACTGGTTTAGCGTTAATGTGGATATGCAACTCTGTTCCTTGAACTTGACCTAATTGCTGATATGGCACGCCTTGTTCGGAAATCCATTGCTTCAAAGCTTCCGCTTTTTCAGGCGAAGCGCTGAGCAAAATACGGGATTGGCTTTCGCTGAACATTGCAATATCATTGCGCAGCTCCGTAGAGAAGTCGACTTGAGCACCCAGGTTACCACTGATGCAGCTCTCAGCAAGAGCTACAGCCAAGCCACCATCGGATAAGTCATGCGCCGAAGCAACGAAACCTTTTTGAATACCGCCAAGCACGGTGCTTAACAGCTTTTTCTCAACATCCAGATCAATTTGAGGCGGACGTCCTTCTGTAACTCCATGGAGTACATATTGGAACTCACTGCCGCCTAATTCTGCTTTGGTGTCGCCGAGCAGGATAATCACATCGCCTTCTTTTTTGAAGGCTTGTGTCGTAATATGATCGGTATCATGAACCAATCCAACCATTCCGATAACAGGTGTTGGGTAAATAGCACCTTTGGAGTTTTCATTGTACAAGCTGACATTTCCACCGATTACCGGTGTATCCAGCTTGCGGCAGGCTTCTGAAATTCCGTCTGCGGCTTTCTCCAGCTGCCAAAAAATGTCCGGTTTTTCCGGGCTACCGAAGTTTAGGTTATCTGTAATCGCCAGCGGCTCGCCGCCGGAGCATACATTGTTACGAGCTGCTTCCGCAACCGCAATCTTGCCTCCCACTTCTGGGTCCAGATAAACAAAACGTCCATTGCAATCGGTCGACATGGAAAGCGCCTTGCGTGAGTCTTGAATCGTTACGACCGCTGCGTCCGAACCCGGACGAACCGCAGTGCTTGTACGCACCATGTAATCGTATTGATTATAAACCCATTCCTTGCTGGCTACAGTCGGGGAAGCCAACACCTTTTTCAAAGCATCATTCAGATCCGTTACTTCAGCATACCGATTCGTATCCACCTCAGCATTAGCCAGATAGTACGCAGGTACTTGAGAAGGCTTATTATATACAGGAACTTCATCAACTAATGCCGTAACCGGCATGTCCGCAACCATCTCACCCTTGTGGAACAGCTTAAGCGCTCCGTCATTGGTTACTTTACCAACCTTTGCACAATGCAATCCCCAACGTTCAAAAATCGCTTTAGCCTGCGCCTCATCCTTAGGCTCAACAACGAACAACATCCGCTCCTGTGATTCGGACAGCATCATTTCATAAGGCGTCATGCCTTCCTCACGCTGCGGCACCTCATCCAGATACAATTCCATACCGTTACCTGCTTTGCTCGCCATCTCGGCACTCGAACAAGTAAGCCCGGCTGCGCCCATATCCTGAATGCCTAACACGATACCTGAGTTAATCAAATCCAGACACGCTTCCAATACCAGCTTCTCCATGAACGGATCGCCTACCTGTACAGCAGGACGCTTCGCTTCGGACTCCGCAGTCAGTTCCTCCGATGCAAAAGTCGCACCATGAATACCATCGCGACCTGTAGCCGGTCCGACATAAAACACCGGATTGCCGACGCCTTTGGCAACACCCTTTTGAATCTTATCGTGATCGATCAACCCTACACACATCGCATTAACGAGCGGGTTGCCTTCATAGCTTTCATCAAACATAACCTCGCCGCCGACCGTTGGAATCCCGATACAGTTACCATAACCGGCAATCCCCGATACGACATGCTCGAACAAATATTTAACACGGTCATTCTTGAGATTACCAAAACGCAAACTGTTCAGAACAGCAATTGGACGTGCGCCCATGGAGAAAATATCACGGATAATTCCGCCCACGCCTGTAGCCGCGCCTTGAAACGGCTCGATAGCAGACGGATGATTATGACTTTCAATCTTGAAAACAACAGCTTGATTATCACCGATATCGACGATCCCCGCACCCTCACCTGGACCCATTAATACCCGTGGCCCTGTTACAGGAAACTTACGAAGAACTGGCTTCGAATTTTTGTAGGAGCAATGCTCGGACCACATAACGCTAAATACGCCAATTTCCACATAATTCGGTTTACGTCCGAGAAATCCGCATACTTGATCATATTCCGCGTCTGTGACACCCATCTGCTTATAAAGCTTCTGCTCTGCAATTTGTTCCGCGTTTGGTTCCTTAACCGTTAACTGCTGCGCCATGTTGTTCCCTCCAAGTGCTCAAGATCGATGTAAACATCCGCTTGCCGTCCGCCGAACCCAACAATTCTTTTACTGCGCGTTCCGGATGCGGCATCATACCAAGTACGTTGCCCGCTTTGTTGCAAATGCCTGCGATATCATCCACAGAACCATTCGGGTTATTGCCTGCTTCATAACGAAAAACGATTTGATTGTTCGCTTGCAGTTCCGCAAGAGTAGCATCGTCACAATAGTAGTTGCCTTCGCCATGAGCGATTGGAATGTTAACCAGCTCACCTTTGTTGTACTCTTTTGTAAACGGATTTTCGTTATTGTCCACCTGCAGCATAGCCGCATGACAGCGGAATTTAAGCGAATTATTACGAAGCATGGCACCAGGCAGCAAACCCGATTCCAGCAAAATTTGAAAACCATTGCAGATCCCGATAATGTAGGTGCCCTTCTCAGCCGCTTGCACAAGTGCCGTCATAACAGGAGCAAAACGAGCTATAGCGCCTGTGCGCAAATAATCTCCGTACGAAAAGCCACCCGGTACAATAATACAGTCATACTTGGACAAATCGGTTTCGGTATGCCATACATATTCAACAGGCTGCTGAATCGTTTCTTCAACCGCTTTGTAGCAATCGATATCACAGTTGGAGCCTGGAAACACCAATACAGCGAAATTCATGATACTCTAATCCTCCCTTTATTCACCCGAAGTTTACCCTCCCAAACCCTCCCTATAGGGAGGGCCCCAAAGGGCGTTGCCCTCTGGACTCCCTTGGCACGTGTGCAAGCTGGAGTGTTCTCGGGGCGCTTATCGTCCCTATCGGGACACGCTTGACTTGGGTGATACGTTTCGTACGCATACTGTGTGCTTATGATGAGCGCTTCCGTCCCTATCGGGACACGCTGAACTTTTGGTGCCGAGTGTTAACTCTTTAACATCAACTGCTTTAAACAGATCAGCATAGCTTCGCTCGCTGATGGTTGGCCTGACGGCTGGGGTTGAAGAGATTAAACTAATTCGTAGCGGTAGTCTTCGATTACTGTGTTCGCTAGAAGCTTTTCACACATCGATTTAACACGCTGCTCAGCTTCTGCACGATCAGCTGTGCCTAGTTCAAATTCTAAATATTTGCCTACACGTACTTTATCCACTTCACCGAAGCCCATGGAGTGAAGTGCGCCTTGTACGGCTACTCCCTGAGGGTCGAGAACGCTTTGTTTGATCGTGACGTATACGGTTGCTTTTAACATGGGGATGAATCCTCCTTAGAGTTTTCGTAGAAAACTTACTTCGTAAGCATCTACTTAGTTTTCGTAGAAGACCTACTTTGTAAGCATCTTCTATGTTGCGCAGAGCACTCGCTTCGCAAGCGCCTGCTTGAGAATGTTCTATATAATTATGATACTTATATTAGAGGCTTGTGAGCTTGGTTTAAAAGTTTGGTGAATCATAAGCGGAGCGGCCAAAGTGTTCTGGAGATAGCGAAGCGGTGCCTTTGTTCAAGAATTTCTACAGCTAAATATCTTATAAAATATAAGAAATCCTTGAACAACAGCAATCGTAAGAATCTTTGGCCGCGCAGCGGAACTTATTCACCGAACTTTTAAATTTTTCACTTAACTAGCAGCTCATAGATGCTTCTGTAGCGGCGGGAGGTTTCCTCAACGACATCGGCGGGCAGCGGGTCGGGCTCGCTGTTTTTATCCCAATTCGTGCTGGACAGATACGTACGAACCGGTTCTTTATCCATACCATCGATTTCGATATCGAAGGCGTACTTTTCTTTGGCCCAGAAACGTGAGGAATCCGGTGTGAAGATTTCATCGATCAGGATGATTTCTCCGTCAATGAGTCCAAACTCGAACTTGGTATCGGCTAATATGATGCCACGCTCTTCACAAAAGCGATGAGCGAATTCATACAGCATAATGCTCTTGGCTTGCAGCTGCTCGGTCAATTCGGCTCCGACCAGTTCTTTCATCCGTTCGATCGAAATATCTTCGTCATGACCAACATCGTTTTTGGCTGCAGGCGTGAAGATCGGCTTCTCGAAGCGTTCATTTTTACGCAAGCCGCTCGGCAGCTTTTGTCCATTGATCTCGCCTGTTTGTATATACTGGCGCCAGCCTCCACCCGTAATATAACCACGGACGACACATTCGATATCAATACGCTCCGCTTTTTTGGTGACCATGAAGCGATCCTTCATGATCTCACGGTCTTTGACAATATCGCCCAATTGATCAACATCGCCATGTACGACATGATTCGGTTGAATATGCGCGGTTTGCTCAAACCAGAATTTACTTAAAGAGTTGAGCACATTACCTTTGTCCGGCACTGCAGGTGACAGCACCCAATCGAATGCCGAGATCCGGTCCGTTACCGCGATCAAATAATGCTCCCCTAAATCATACAGCTCACGAACCTTACCTTTGTAGATCAGCGGTGCGCTCAGATAAGATTCGGCGCTCGAAATCGCCTTTGTTGAGACCATCGTTTGTGGTCCTCCCCTAAATTTATTATTCGGTTAAGCCCAAACGTTTGAATATCGTATCAACATGCTTCAAATGCCAGGTTGGGTTAAAGCAATCATCAATTTCTTCCGCACTCAGCTGCTCACGGATTACAGGCTCATTCTCAATAATATCGCGGAACGAACGCTGCTCTTCCCATGCCTGCATGGCACGAGGCTGCACGGTATCATATGCTTGCTCACGGCTGTAGCCTTTGTCGATCAGCTTGGTCATAACACGTCCGGAGAACGGTACGCCATAAGTGCTTTGCATGTTGCGCTTCATGTTTTCCGGGAACACGGTCAGGTTCTTCACAATCGTCCCAAAACGGTTCAGCATATAGTTCAGCAAAATCGTTGCATCCGGCAAAATAATCCGTTCTACAGACGAATGCGAGATATCGCGTTCATGCCATAAGGTTACATTCTCATAAGCTGAGACCATATGACCACGAATGACGCGGGATAAGCCTGAAATGCTTTCACAGCCGATTGGATTACGCTTATGCGGCATAGCGGATGAACCCTTTTGACCTTTGGCAAAAGCTTCCTCAACTTCGCGAACTTCACTCTTCTGCAATGCACGAATTTCAGTCGCGAATTTATCCATGGACGTTGCAATCAGCGCCAGTGTCGCCATATATTCAGCATGACGGTCACGCTGCAAGGTTTGCGTCGAGATTGGAGCCGCTTTTGTACCCAGCTTCTCGCATACAAAGGTTTCAACAAAAGGATCGATATTCGCATAGGTACCTACTGCTCCGGAAATTTTACCGTACTGTACGCCGTCTGCTGCGAAGCGAAAACGCTCCAGGTTCCGCTTCATTTCTTCCAGCCACAGTGCCATTTTCAAACCGAAGGTTGTCGGCTCGGCATGTACGCCATGTGTCCGTCCCATCATTGGTGTATCTTTATATTGAATTGCTTTATTCCGCAATATTTCAATAAAATTAAGCAAGTCTTTTTCCAAAATTTCGTTAGCCTGTCTCAGCAAGTAACCGAGTGCCGTATCGACAACATCAGTCGATGTCAAGCCATAGTGTACCCATTTACGCTCAGGTCCTACCTTTTCGGATACCGCGCGCGTGAATGCGATCACATCATGGCGCGTTTCCAGCTCAATCTCATAAATACGGTCGATGTCAAAAGCAGCATTTTTGCGCAGCTCCACTACATCTTCCTTCGGGATGACCCCAAGCTCAGCCCATGCCTCGCAAGATAATAGCTCGACCTCCAGCCAAGCATTAAATTTATTTTCCTCTGTCCAAATCCGGGCCATTTCCGGCCTGCTGTAACGTTCAATCATTGATTAATCCCCCGTTCTTCGTGCTAGCTATTCTTTCGTACTCCATATGCCTGAGGCTTCAATCCATTGCAAGGCTTCATCAACTGAAGGTGCAAGCACGTTCAAATGACCCATCTTCCGATTGTCCTTGGCCTCTTGCTTACCATACATATGTAGCTTTGCTGTGATACCACTGCCAACCTGCTCCGATTCAGGCTGCATGATCCAGTCCATCGCAGGCTCAACATGCTGACCCAGAATGTTACCCATGACAACCGGTGTAAGCAGCTCCGTCGAGCCCAGCGGCAGATTGCAAATCGCTCTCATGTGCTGCTCGAACTGCGAGGTTTTGCAAGCTTCCATTGTATAATGACCGGAATTATGAGGCCGCGGCGCTAATTCATTCACATAAAGCTCGCCTTCGTGTGTGACAAACATTTCGACTGCAATTAGTCCAACCACATTTAATGATTCCGCAATTTGAATGGCCAGTTGCTCGGCTTCCTGCTGCACAGCCTCATCCATGCGGGCAGGTACGATCGACAGATGCAAAATATTGTTCACATGTATATTTTCCGCTGCGGGAAATGCCTTAACTTCTCCTCTTGGGCTTCGCGCCGCAATCACGGATATTTCTTTGTCAAAGTCGATAAATTGTTCGAGAACCAGTTCAGTTCCAGCCCGGCTGATTTCTTCATAAGCTTCATCAGCTTCATCAATCGAACGTATTACCCACTGTCCTTTGCCATCATAGCCGCCTGTCGCTGTCTTCAGCACACAAGGTGTGCCCAACCGCTGCAGCTCCTCACGAAGCTGTGCACTGCTCGCAATCTGCGCATAAGGCGCAACCTTGACGCCAGCTGATTCAATCGCCTGCTTTTCACGCAAGCGGTGCTGCGTAATATAGAGAAGTCGGCTGCCCTGAGGCACGTAGGATTCCTCCATAAGAAGCTCAGTCACTTCGGCATCGACATTTTCGAATTCATAGGTGATCACATCCGACTGCTCGGATAACATCCTCGCTGCCTCAATATCATGGTAAGCGGCCACAATCTGTCTGTCAGCCACCTGACCGCAAGGGGAATCCACCGTCGGGTCCAGTGTAATAAACCGATAGCCCATCGCGCGTCCCGCCAGTGCCATCATGCGCCCAAGCTGTCCACCGCCTAACACACCAATGGTGCTGCCAGGACGTATTATCTTTTTGGTGTCTCTTCGATCATATTCACTCATTCCAGCACGCTGCTTTCTGTGATCTTCTCACGAGTCCGTTCACGACGCTCACGTACCTTTTGCTGCAGCTCAGGATCGAACGCTCCCAATATTTGCGCTGCCAGCAAGCCTGCATTCGTGGCTCCCGCATGGCCAATCGCTACGGTGGCTACAGGAACACCACCTGGCATCTGAACAATAGACAGTAGGGAGTCCAGCCCATTCAGCGTAGACGTTTTAACGGGAACACCAATAACCGGCAGCTCCGTCTTTGCGGCAACCATACCGGGTAAATGAGCGGCGCCTCCCGCTCCTGCTATAATAACCTTCAAACCTCGTTCTACTGCAGATGCTGCATAGTCAAACATTAAATCTGGCGTACGATGGGCGGAAACAACCTTTTTCTCATAAGAAACTCCCAGCTCCTCCAGCATGTCACAGGCGTGCTTCATGGTTTCCCAATCCGACTGACTTCCCATAATGACTCCAACAAGAACAGACATTTCGACCTCCATAAATGGTTACTTTTGAAATACGTGCAAGCTTGAATGTGTATAATATGAAAAGTCCGGCAGACCAAGATCACTATCATTGACCCACAGGACGGTAAAATAATCCCAAGCGCAAGCTAAGGCCTAACACCGAAGCGCCGACCTTTCATTTTCGTTATTTCGACAAGTTTAGATCAAAAAAAGAAAGCTTTTACGTGTTTAGTTTACAGGGATAGAGAGCGGCTGTCAACCTGAGAAGACGAACATTATACGAATTAATCATATGAAAAGTTCGCATTTCTATAGCAGTTTGCTACATTCTCTCGATCTTGCTCGCTTTTTGCTTCATTTTAACTAGTTGGTTATAGGTCTCTTGGACTTCCTCTGCGTTCAACTCGCCTTGTGCAAGCTCATCCGTCGACATTTTTTGCCAACGCTCCACCATGTGCAAGCCAGAATCGATCCACTGCGTCTGGTCCACATCTGCATCCAGTATGAAAAATAGCATGTCCTCCGCCTTGGCCAGCCGCCCCGTACTCTCATAATAATGGACCAAAGGCTTCAGAACCCGCAGCGGTATCATTCCAGACTTGACGACAGCAAGCAGGTCTTCGATCCGATCCTCCATCTCCTGCTCTATTTCAGAAGCTTCTCGCATCCATCTCATTTCGAGCAAAAGCTCCAGTGACTTCATGTAACATGCCATACCTTCAGCTTCTTCCACGGCATCAACCAGTAAATCGCCCTCTGCCTTAAGCATGTCACTGAGCAGTAGGCCTTTACCGGCATCGAATTGACCTTGAGTCGAAAGCAAAGCCATCAGATCCTTCACAGATAAAGCAAGCACTAGCTTGGAATTCAGCCCCAGTAGCTGTTTCATTGCCTGTGTCAACAGTTCCATCGCTTCCGCAAATTGCTGGTTTCGCCGCTTGAACATCACCTGACCCAGTGTCATCGTAAACTGTTCGATCATTCGCATCAAATAATCCCGTTGGTACAAAGTGATTCCTCCCAACTATGAGTCGTATACATCCATTGTACCTTATTGGGGAGACGAATGAAAAAGTCATGATGAGACAAAAAAAGAACCATCGACCAGGGATATTCCCTAAGCTATGGTTCCACGGATTCTCGTAAGAAATTCTATTTCTATTGGATGAGCACCGCTCCCACTTGTTTCAGGAGCATCCGTACATCGGTTTCATCAAACTTATTGTCACCGTTCTGATCAGTTTTATTATTAATATCTATTAATACCTTGTTTATCGTTCTACGTGGGAACATGAGTTCTTCACTCGTAACCATTCCGTTTTTGACAGCTATGGCTTTCAGAGTCTGGGTCGATAACAAATTAGGCTTGTTACTTGAGTTGTACAAGCTGCTTGCTGTAGTCGGTTCCGAGCCATCCAGTGTAAAGTAGATTGCTGCACCCGATGTTGATGTAGACAGAGTAACCTGCTTCGTCGTGTCATTTATGTATAAAGAATCCAATGTAGGGGTCGCTACTTTATTCGCTTCGAACACACCGTATGTTGAAAAATGTGTGACTTTTACAGACGCAACTCCCGTGTTATCGATCTCTGTTTTCTGATACTCCCAACTTAGAGTTGATGGATTATAGTAGAAGACGCCTATTTTACTTCGATTCGCATTGGTATTCGTAGGAATCGTGAACTTCACAGGCTTTAAAGGATCAATTATAATCCCTGTCAGTGTGAACTCCAAAGTCTTACCTGCAGATACCATACCTGTACCGCTTGTATTCAGCGGGGTTACTTCCGTTACTGACACTTTGGCATTAGGCCCAAAAGTCGATCCTGTAAAATCAATTGTAGTGCCACCTGCCAACGTGACTATCGGCTGTGCTGCTGTTACAGCGACTTCCTGTTGACCACCAGTCGATCCACTAACAGCTCTTGTGATGGTTAATGAGTAGGTTAGTTTAGTAGTGCCGTCAGGTGCAGTCACTACAACTGTAAACACATTCGCCCCTTCATTTAAATTGACTGGTTGACCCAAAGTCACTTCAACGCCTGTGCTCAATTTGATGGTTATCCGAGCTCCCAATTCATAAACAGCGTTCGTTATCGTGGTCGTGTACACTGCGTTCGATACACTCGCAGATAAATTTCTATTGGCATCTGGAGAGATTGTTACGCCTTCAACTTTCAACGAGCCTAAAGTAGCATTATTGAACGATGCAGGAGCCGCACGTGTAATCTTGATATCATAATTTTTTCTAGATATGTTATCAGCGGCAAGTCCATGCACGTGTACCGTCGTAACCCCTTCTGTAAGATCAGTAACCTTAATAGTCATCGGATTCGTCACAGAGGCTTGGGCCGTTCCCCCTGATGGCTGATCAATACTGTCAAATACAACAGTTGCTGCTGCATCTGTCATAGTGACATCAAGCGCTGTATTCTTAATTTCATTGCTGACACTTAAACTAAAAACTGGTGGTTCGACAGTGTCTGAGTAGCCTAAAGCAGTAGTTTGAAGCTTGATCGATTCAATACTTGCACTACTTGGTAGCGTATATGGATTGGCCTCTTCTCCATTACCTCCGCTGACGAATAAGCCAGACTTCAAATAAACAACAGGGTGAACTCTCTTACTTTGCCAATTACTTGCCAGAAAGCCTTCAGAGTCAACACTATACATATAGATATTACTACCAGCATGAGCAGGATTCATCAAAAACCAATCCGAACCCAAAAACCGATTCAACACGCCAGTCCCTGCTAATGATTGATACTGCGGTATCGATAGCAGCCCTACCGCTGCCATGACTCTATGCTCATCACTCCATCTGGATACTGACCCTGTCGAATAGATTGTATTATCAAATGGATACAAGGAAATAAGATTTTTTCCGTTGCCCAGACTATTTAAAAATGAATGATTCAAGTAATGTGCAATACTGTAAGTGCGCTGAGGATCAAATCGATATCCGTCATTTACCAATTCACCTTCTGAGCTCCATTCAGAACCATAACCATCCCAGTCGCATTCACTGGACTCATATCCATAAGCGCAACCTCTATACGCTTCAAGAAGAGTCAACTGCCGCTTATTTGAATCCGTTACTATCCATTTTTTTCCACCCAATGAGAGGATGCTACCATTGTTGATAACAGTCGTGTTGTTCGCATGCTGCAGAACAGGTCCTTCTTTGAAAATAACTAGATGATAGTCATTATAACCTTCCGAACCTGAAACTCGAATGTTCAAATCGTTGCTGCCGTATGTCAGATTGGAAAAAGTGATTTCCCCATTGGTAGCATTCACAGGTGTATAAACCGCTCTTGAATCACCCAAACCTATATTAGCTGCTGCTAACTTGGAAATGTTGATTTTGAGTGTATTTGTTACAGGACTTACCACTGCATCATATACATTTTGTGCATTTGAAAATGTAGGACTTAAAGCCACATTTGCAGAGTTATCATCCTTTACCGTCAAGCTTCCAAAACTAAGCTTATCATCATAATTAACCGTGATTTGACTAGCTTCACTTGAATTTCCGGCACCATCGTAATATTTAATATAAATGGTTTTGGGACCTGTTCCATTTGAAAGAGTATACGGGGCCTGATAAGGAACCTGCGATTCCAGAGGTTTATATTCTAAAACATTCTGGAAAGAAAAGTACTCAGTCTCCGATAACACATATTCAACTACTCCTGAACCAACATCTGTAGCTGACAAATCAAGCAGGATAGAGCGACTGAAAGTTGTACCCCCCGCAGCTATGCCATGAACGGCTATAGATCCTGTGGGAGCTATGTTATCCTCGATATATGTAATATCTGCCCACTCGTACAAGCCGCTTTCAAATTTTATTCCTATCTTTTGTGTAGTATCCGCCACATCTTCGATTAGCGGATTGGTCAAACCTGCTTCCGCAGTAAATTCCAGAGTTACAGTCTGGCCTGCTTCAATATGGGTAGCAGAACTAGGATAAATCATAATTATGCCGTCACCATCATAGATTTCGTTTACCGCGATACCGTTCAGAGTTACCATGGATGGGTCCATGGAGTACAGAGCACTAATTAAATCAGACGGAAGCACCGGATATATAGGATTTTCATAATCTATTGTTTCCCGAGTCCTGTAGGTAAGCTTATAGCTTACGTTCCGTGCGCCCTCGTACTGATTGCTCAGAACGACTGCTAATGAACTGCTTTCTATGGTTACCGGAATACTAACAGGATCTATATCCGACGAAGTCCACAGGAGAATATTTTTGGTACCCCCTGTCGCAGGATTCGATAATGCTTCTTTGATAATAGACAATTTCACTACAGATCCGGCAGAGACAACATTTGCAATCTGGATTTGTAACTGCTGTCCGCTAACAACAATGGAGCTTGCTGCCAAATCGTTAACCGTAACGATAGGAATATACTGATAGATTTGATTAGTAGCAAAATTAATATATTTATGATCCTCATCATTATTAATTTTGAAATCTGCTGGATAATTAACGGTAATCACACTACTGCTACTCAATGCGTTTGTGGCTGTAAATTGAAAGTCCCATGTATTGTTATTTCCTGCAAGTATCGTTTCCGGATAGGTAGAAACCGTAGGCGAACTGACAGAAGTGCCTGCCACAGCCTGTGCCTTGTCCACATATAACAGCATCACCCCTGCCAATACAACAATCAGGCAGCCAATAATGGCCATTGCCTCTTTCAAAACCAATGTTTCCGCTAACCTCCGTTTGAATTTGAAACCCAAGTATGTACGCATAGCCCTGTCATTCCTTCTTTCTATATAAACTATTAATGATGATTATTGTTAATGATATCTACTATCTAGTTTATCTTATTTTTAGAAAGAAATCTGTATTTCCATTGTTAAATTTCATACATTTCCTATGTGAATTTGGTTTGTAGACTCCTGAATATACACAAATACATCCCTCTTCGCAGTATGCAAGGAGGGATGTACATATTTTCCATATAAATTCCATTTAATTTGGTGCTGTACCTTACTGCTGTAATGTCTTCACAAGCCGTTTGGCCACACCATTAGGCGTCTCAATAGTTTCATATAATTTAATGGTCAATGGATATTCCTGCTGCTCGCTCTTGATGTTGCTGATCTGAATCGTCTGCTCGCCGCTGATCAGCATGTCGGTTCCTGTGAACGGTACCGATTGCGAACCGAGTGTCCGACCCAACCCATCAACAAGCTCAATAGTGAATTTCGGGAAGTTGTCATCAACGACGACATCCTCAACTCGGTCCACAGTCAAATTCATCTTCATCTTATATGAATAGGTTACAGGTAATCCGGCATTGGTATATGCAGACATCGTCCAATCGTTTAGTGTGACATTAAATGGATAGAACGCCATCACGGAGCTATCCACATCATCGATCTGTACAGCGGTTTGGAATCCGGCAATCGTCGTACTGTAAGGTGCAGAAGTCAGATTGTCCAGCAGCTTGATACCAAGCTGTTCACCCTTCTCCGAGGCTGGAACCATAAACGAATAGCTCACTACATAGCTCAGGTTCGGCATCAAATTAGCTGCTGTTGCCGTTTGGCGAGAACCTGCATAGCTGGAGCCGTCGCTGCCTACCAGCTCTGTTTGAAAAGCGGGAAGTGTAACGGTTTGATCGCTTTTATTTTGCAATCTGAATTTGGCGACTACGCTTTTAAAGCCTGACCCTGTATTCTCATGCATATGAAGCTCCATTAAAGAGACCTGCGTGCTGGAATCCAATAAACGGTTCAATGGATCGAAGGCAATCGGAGTGCCTATTGCGTATGCAGGCAGCGTGTTAGGTAAAGCAACAGCATCTGCCGCCACTTCGATTTTCAAGCGTCCGACATCAAACCCAGGCGTGCTGGACGGTGTTGCCGCAGCGGTACCCGCTGAACCCCCTGCTGCTCCTGCTCCGGCAGTTCCGGTGGAAGCCGCAAAAGTTTCTGTCGTCATCATCAGCAAGCTTTGCAGCTTGATGCCTTTATCTGTCGGGATCAAATATTGAATATATTTGCGGTCACCCGCGGCCAGTACAATTGGATTCGCATCAGCTCGTTTACCGGCATAAATTTGATCTCCAGCTTTGCCATCCAAACGGAAGCCAGGCACCGTTTCACTAGCTGTACCCGGATTTTCTGCCAGCAGAGTTACGACCTGGGTATGCACACCCTTTTCATCCGTCTGCTCGGTCAAACTGGTCGTTGTGAATTTAATTGGAGATGGAGATTCAGGAACCATAAACGTATCTCCCCACGCTTTTATAAAAGCAGGATCGGTAATATCAGGCTTGGCGGCATTCCACACGGACGTTATGGGCAGGCTCAACCGAACTGTTTCCTGTTTGGGATACACATATTCATCCACTTCCACAAAAGACATTCCTGTTAACGTAATATCGTCCTGACGGTCTACTGTAACCATACCCGTTAGCTCCACATTTTCCATCGCCAGCATCGACTTCGGGTTGGATGCACTAGGTGTAACCTTATATTCGCTGCCGTCAGAAGCTTGGACGCGAATTTCATAATCGGGAACCCGCTTCATCTGAGTCGTATTATTATGAAGACGGACAACCGTACCAATACGTGTGCCCTCAGCTGATTTACTGATGGACAAGCTTTTTATGCTCGCTTGAATCGAGTCTGTTAACGGATAGGCGGCTGCAGTTGGCGTAAGTACTTGTGTCTGTACCTGTGTTCCTGACTCCTGTACAGGTACAGCGTCTGCCAGTGCCATTGAAGGGACAGCTGATATGACTAAAGACATGGACAGCAAGGTGCTGCCGAGCGTAGTTTTCCATTTCGGTGCTGCAGTTAAGTTCTTTCTCATGTTTGTATAGCCTCCTCTAAGTTCAAGGACAGAAATCGACGCTGCTGACTTCTATCCTTACTGCTCTGTTCAATCTGATTAAATCCGTGTTCCGACATATGGGCTTCTGTATGAATATTGACTGGTTAATCCGTATTCCGTTTTTCTACCTTTTCATATCTTCCTCTGTATATTTATCTATTTATCTATCTCTATCTTTATCATTCTATAATTGCTTTTACGGATTTCTAACGGTTTGGTTACTTGGCAACTTCAACCTTTTGCCCATTTTTCAATTGATGCTGACCGGAAACAACTACAGATTCTCCTGCTTTCACACCCTCCAACACCTCCTGAAATGCATCTTTGACGCGTCCAAGCTTGACCGCACGTTTCTCTACCTGATCACCATTCAGTATGAAAACAAAGGCTTCATTGCCCTCTCTGACGATGCTCAAGCTTGGAACAGCAAGCCCCTGCTCCTCCTGAGGACTGGTCAATTGCAGCTGAACACGGCTGCCGGGCTTGATCGAACCATCCGGATTTGCCAAATCCAGTTCAATCGGAAAAGCTTTTGTCGTGCTGTTCATCTGATTGGCAAGGAACGTCACCTTGGCTGTTTTTTTGTTGGCAGGGTTATCTGCACTATAGAAGGTGAGCTCCTGCTTGTTATTAACCAGCTTGGCTGCTGACTCTGTCAAATCGGCTTTGATTTTGAGCGGGTCAAGCTGTTGTACCTGACCAATCTTGGCAGTACGGGACATATTCATACCCACCTCAGCTGTCAGATCTGTTAAAACACCCGTAATTGGCGCCTTGATCTCATAATTGCCGACAGCATTGGCCGCGTCCTCTACACTTAGCCGCGCTGTCGCTACCTGTGATTCCTGAGAGGCAATCGGGTTGGTTTTATCTAGGGCATCCAGCTTGTTCTGAACAGATTGCACATCCAGCCGCGCGTTAGTCACGAGCGTTTCCGCCTGATCCACTTGACGTTTGGTCACCGTACCGGCCTCAAAGTCATTGCGAGCTTTGTTATAGTCCTTTTCCACATTACTTAATTGCTCATTAGCCTTGACCAGCGAGCTTTGCAGATCAACCCGGCTGTTGTTCTGGTCTTCAATCGATTTGCGAAGTGATTCCTCCGCACCTTTAAGTGATTGCTCGCCCTTTTGCATTTGCAGTCGGGCATCTCTAGCATCCAGACGGACAATAACATCACCCTGATTAACAAGCTCACCCTTTTTCTTCAAAACCTCCAAAACCTGTCCGTCGGCTTTGGGTATGACATCAATTTGTACTGCGGCGCTGACATCCGCGATTTGTTCCTTGGGATCACCCATACTTTGCTGTACAATGGCAGCTACTTTAACTGGTCTGTTCTGCGACTGCACGGCTGCCGCTGCCTGCGGCTGTGCCGGGCTTGAGCACCCCGCCGCCAATGCGGTGACTACTAGAAGAATGCCGACGGTCCTTGAGCCACTGCCGAAGCTTTTCTTTGACATTTGATTATTCATATCCCTTCTCTCCCTTACATCTCTATAGTTGTATTAGCTTTTGATTTTGGCTTGCGCTGCCTCCATTGACCCATACGCTTTTTGCTCGATTCAATTAACTCATAAACGACTGGCACAACAACCAGCGTTAGAATCGTGGATGTCGTCAGCCCCCCAATTACAACAACGGCCAAACCTTTTGAAATCAATGTGCCTTTTGTCAATCCAAGTGCCAAAGGCATCATCGCCATAATCGTAGCCCCTGCTGTCATAATAATCGGTCTGAACCGAACCATCCCTGCCTCTACAAGCGCATGGCGTACAGTGTATCCCTCCTCACGCAGCTGCTGGGCGCGGTCGATAAGCACTATGGCATTGGTAACGACAATACCGATTAACATCATAAAACCGATCATTGAGGTCACATCGAGCGACTGCCGGGTGATTAACAATCCCAACAACCCGCCAATTGCCGCCAACGGTAGGGAGAACAGAATCGCGAATGGAGCACCCGCATTACCAAAGGCTAATACCATTACGAGATATACGACAGCGATAGCTACTGCCATAGCTACAAACAATTGTGAGAAGCTCTTATTGATATCGGCGCTTACTCCCTTAACTTCGCGGGATATGCCATCAGGCAGTGCCACCTTGCCAAGCTCACTAGATATCTTCGTACTGACCGCCGATTTATTGACCGAATCAATCTTGGCTGTGATCTTCAGTACTTGCTCCTTACTCTCACGTTGAAGGGACAACGGAGCTTCAACCTCCGTCAGCTTCGCAACCTCATTTAAATAAATCGTTGAGTTTTGAGCTGTTTTGAGCGGGATTTTTCCCAGCTTTTCGATTGAATTTTTATCTGCTTTGGATAGCTGTACAGTTGTTGTATAAGTTACATTGTCGAACTGGATATCTCCAAGCTGGTCCTTCATAATCCAGCTTCTTGCGGTATCACGAACCTGTGAGGTGCTGAGTCCAAAGGTTCTAGCTTTACTTTGGTCAACTGTAATTTGCACCTGAGTCTTGGAATCACTGAGTGAATCTTCAACCTCGCTCAGCTCCGGATACTCCTCCAGTTTTTGCTTGATTGTGACGGCTGCTTCTTGTAATAAAAGTTGATTATCACCTTTTAAGGAGTACGAGAAATCAGTTGATGAGACACCACCGCCACCACCAGCCAGCGATTTGGGCGTTACTTCTGATCCTTTCGGCAGCTCATACAGAATACGTTCCTTGAAATCCTTTTTCACTTCATCGGGATCGGCCTGGGCATTAACCTCCGTATAAATCTCGGCCATATTGGCTACCTGATCCTTACCACCACCGTAGCCTACAAGTGCTTCAACAAACGTAAACAGCGGCTGACCCTTGCTATCCTTGGCTTCCTGCATCATTGCTTCCAATTCCTTAGAAATCTGATCGGTTCCATTGATCGAGGTTTCATTAGGCAGCTTGACCTGAAAATACATCTGGCGTTCGGAACCGCTGCTTGGTATGAAGCTGACAGCCAAATTCGGAACAATCGCAGCTATCGATACGACAAACAACAATCCTGAAATAATTAATGTTTTAAAGCGATGGGACAAGCATGCTTTCAAGATCTTTTCGTACAGTGTCATGAATCTGCCTTTTTTGTTTTCGTCGTGATGGACAATCTTGTTATTATTAAGCACGAGCAGCTTGGCCATCATCGGGATTACTGTCAAGGCTACCAGCAAAGAAGCCAGCATTGCAGTAGCAACCGTGATTGCAAAAGGTCGGAATAGCTCACCCACGATACCACTTACCATCCCGATTGGAGCAAATACGCCAACTGTTGCAAGCGTTGATGAAGTAATCGCCATCGCTACCTGCTTCGTTGCGAGCTTGATGACCGATTCGTTACGCTCCTGTGCCTTCTGCAGCGATGCATATATATTCTCGATAACGACAATGCTATCATCGACGACCCGGCCTACCGCAATAAATATGCCTCCGAGCGTCATCGTGTTCAAGGTGATCCCGAATTGCGAAATAACGAGCAATGTGATCATAATCGATAAAGGAATCGACACAAGAACAATCAGCGTCATTCTTACATTTCGCAAAAAGATCAAAATCATCAAGGAGGCCAATAAAGCTCCTGTTATACCTTCCTTTAACATGCCGCTAATCGATTCCTTAACTTCATCGGCACTGTTATATACCGACTTAAAAGTTATATCAGGAATAGACGTTTCCCATTTCTTGATCAACAGGTCGGTCGCATCCGAAAAATCGACTGCGTTCGCATTGCTTGTTTTAAATAAATGAATCCCAAGTGCAGGCTTATTATCCAGACGTGCAATAAATTCTGAATCGGTCACAGCCTGAACCTTCGCTACCTGCTTCAGCATCAATGTGCTGCCATTGCCTGCGGCGATCTCCATATTTTCCAGGTTATACAGACTATCGATGTTACCTGTTACACGAGCTACCTTCGTATTACCGTTAAAATCCACGGTTCCGATGGCACCGTTAGCCAATGTGTTTTTCAAAGTCGTGCTCACCTGAACGGGAGTTAATCCGAAACTGGTAAGCGCATCGGCGTCCAGCTCAATATCAAGTGAGGTTTCTCGCGCACCAATCGAATCGATATGATCCATACCAGGTATAGACTCCAAGCCCGGCTTGATTTGATCCTCATAAATTTTATCAAGCTCGGTCTGGCTCATCCCGTTGTCGGCATAAATGGCCAAGTAGTAGGCCGGAATCGAAGCAAAACCGAAGGTGGAAGCCTTAGGTCTTTCCGCCGTTGCAGGCAGTCTCACTTCCTGAACGAGACTCTCAATCTCCTGCTTTTTCTTATCGATATCTACTCCTTGCTCGAATTGAACGATGACCGTTGAAATATTATCGCTGGAGGTGGATGTTAATGTGTCCAGGCCTTCAACATTGGAAATCTTATCCTCAATCGGCTTCGTGACCTCCTTCATCACGTCTGTAGGGGATGCCGGATAGGTCGTGGAAACCAATACTACCGGAAAAGAGATGTTCGGCATATTTTCAACTTTAATCGTATAAGCCGAATACAGCCCTCCACCTAACAGAATAGCGACTATAATCAAAATCGCCGCCACATTTTTCATTGAGAAGCTTGTAAGCTTGTTCATGGGTTTCCCTCCTGTGAGTCTTGCATCAGCATGAATGTAAGCTGAGCTTTTTCTGTAGTAAAACTGATTTCGTTCGCATTAACAGTGATTTTTCTAACGAAATGTATGACTGACATCAATTAGCGCAAGCTAAGTTAACTAGCAAAACGACTAATTTCGTTGTTATCTGCAGCCAAGCATACATAACCAATATGAACTCAATATGAACGGTAGCGCTTTCTTTCTCTACCAAATGCAAAAAAACCATGGAGAGCTTGCTCCATGGCATTAATCTTTGATATTGCAAAGTATTCATATCCTAAATATTTTAATTAATTACATTTACCGCTATCGATTTAATGCCCGATACTCGCGATTGGCATACTTGGCAAAGTAACTGAAAATGATGAGCCATTACCTGGCGCACTCTGAATACTGATTTTCCCTCCATGCAGCAGCACTATTTTATTAACAATTGCCAGACCAAGACCACTGCCGCTATGCTCGCCTGTCCGTGACTTGTCCGCTTTGTAGAAGCGCTCAAAAATTCGCACCTGATCTTCCTCGGAAACCCCGATCCCTTGATCAGAGATATTGACTGTGATCTCATTTGTGGTTTGCTTTACCTGGATATGGATCCATCCGCCTTGATGCGAGAATTTAATGCTATTCGTAATTAAATTCGTCCACACCTGATTGAGTAAATCCTCATCGGCACATATTTTGATACTGGGCATATTCAACTCAAATTCGATTCCTTTCGCAGACCATTGTGGCTCGCAAGCAACAATCACATGACGAATTTGTTCATCCAAGTCGTAGGTATGCGGCTGATAAGGATGATGCATGGATTCCAACGAAGCCAGCTTTAACAAATTTTCGCTCATACGCGACAAGCGCTCACTCTCCGATTGGATGATCTCCAGATAGTACAACCGCTCCTCTTCCGGCATTTTATTGCTGCGAAGTGCCTTTGAAAACCCGGAAATCGACGTTAACGG
Organism: Paenibacillus baimaensis; assembly: GCF_025567575.1. Classification (NCBI taxonomy): domain Bacteria; kingdom Bacillati; phylum Bacillota; class Bacilli; order Caryophanales; family Paenibacillaceae; genus Paenibacillus; species Paenibacillus baimaensis. Next base: position 215,146 of record NZ_JAOQIO010000110.1, read on the forward strand.
CGTCTGAATCTCATGCGACACATTGGATACAAAATCCTGCCGCATCTGTTCCAGCTGTTTGAGCTCCAGAGCCATTTCACTAAAGCTTTGTGCAAGCATTCCCAGCTCATCCTTACGCTTTCTCAGCTTCCAATCCATATTAAAATCACCCTTGGATATCCGTTTGGTCGCCTCAGTCATCACCCTCAACGGTTTAACCACATAACGTGCAGCCACGAAAATGAACAAGCTTCCCATCATCAGCGTAATTAGTAACGAAGTACCAACCACCTTCTGCAGCGCACCTTCCTTGTTGTGCCTTGAATATTGAAAAAATATCGCATAACGCATCGAATCCATCTGGAATGGAATGCCCACTAAGATCTGATCGGGAAAACCGGTCTCGCTTCGGTACATCTCTCCGCCTCGCACCAGATCGACCACCTGCTCAGCAATATCCACCTTTTCTTTGGGCTCGGTTTCCCCATACACGCTTTTATGTTTGTCATCGTCATATAGAGTAATATAAAAATCAATTATTCGACTGACACTAGTCAAATATTCATCGGTTTTATCTTTTTGCAGCAAGTTCAACGTATGTACCACGTCCTTACCATTTCTCATCATCGTATCCTGGATCTCTTCCCTAACCAGGTTCGTATAAATTAAAGATGACAAAAAAAACGCCGATACCAACCCGAACAGAACAGCCGCCAAAAAAGTAAGCACCACACGTACATACAACGTTTTAATCATGACCTTACCTCAAGCTTGTAGCCCAACCCGCGAATCGTCACGATACTGAAATTGTCACCAGCTTCTGGGAAACGCTCCCTGATTCTCTTGATGTGGACATCGACAGTCCGGTCATCCCCTTCGTAATCCATCCCCCAGATTTGTTCGATGAGCTGATTACGCGTAAAAATTTGATTAGGATGACTAAACAGCTTGAACAGCAGCTCGAATTCCTTTAGCGGCAGTGTGGTTCTTACCCCATTGATAATGATTTCGTAGCTTTGCCGATTTAATTCAATATCTCCGAACTGCACCTTTTGCGAAGCTACGATCCGGTATCTTTTCATCAAGGCCTTAACTCGTACAACCAGCTCCTCCGGATCGAACGGTTTTACCAAGTAATCATCGGTACCCAGTTGAAATCCTTTTACCTTGTGACCGGTCTCGCCCTTGGCCGTTATCATGAGCAGCGGCAGATTCGGATATGCTGCGCGCAGCTCGACACACAAATCCCATCCATCCATCTCCGGCATCATAATATCCAGAATAACGAGATCAATTCGGGTCCTCTCCATCTCCTGCAAAGCTTCCTTACCATGGCCTGCCTCTACAACATCAAAACCTTCCTGCCGTAAATATACCTTAATTAACTCACGAATATGAATATCGTCATCGACGATCAATAGGGTGGCCACGAACATTCATTCCTTTCTAATACTTGATTCCCTACTATAATAAGCTGGTTATGCACGATTTTCTATGGAACTGAGAACACTAATATAGCATACCATCAATTTGCATACGATACCTAGTCAGACAGCGTCCCTTCCAACTTTTCACTTGAAAATATGATCTTAATTCGGTATAGTAAATATGTAAATTATTTTCTTTAATAAATAAATATTAAGTAAATTATTTTCAAAAAGAAAGGGTCACTATGCCGGGAATTTTAAGCGCTATTCAAGAACAAATGGGCTCCATGAGCCGCAAAGAAAAAGAACTCGCCGCATATATTATTGACCATTCAGCCAGTATGACTCAGATCGGAATTACGCAGTTGGCCCAAGACTCGGGCAGCAGTACAGCTACCATATCGCGTTTTTGCAAGATTTTTCACTTTGCCGGTTTCACCGAATTTAAAATCAAGCTGGCAGCCGAGCTCGCCCAACCACCAGCAGCCGCCCAATCGTATCAGGACATCATCGCCGACAACTCGCTCAGCAATATCGTCGCGGCGATGGAGGCAAATCATGTGCGGTCCATCACAGATACAACTCGCCTGCTCGATATGAAGCAGCTTCAGAGAGCGATCGATGCAATTGCCGCTGCTAGGCAAATTGATCTCTATGGTGTAGCTACATCAGGGCTGGTAGCACAAGATTTTTATCAAAAGCTGATACGGATTGGCAAGCGCAGTGTCGCCTTTTCCGATCCGCATATGCAGGTGACATCTGCATCCAACCTGACCAAAGGCGATGTCGCCATTGGCATCTCCTATTCCGGGGAAACTACAGAAACCATCGCCGCGTTAAAATGTGCTTCTGAGCACGGAGCTACCACGATTTCACTTACCAAATTCGGCACCCATGCGCTTACCTCACTTGCAGATATTTGCCTGTTCACATCCACACTTGAGGAAGGCATGCGCCGTGGTGACATGGCGTCCCGAATTGCTCAGCTGCACGTCGTTGATATTTTATTTGTAGGCTTGTTGAGTCAACAATTTGACCAGTTCGTCCCACGGCTCGAAACTTCATACCAAATGGTCCGCAAATACCGTTAACAAAGGAGCACCACTACTATGCATATATTAACCTTCGATTCTCATCAAAAATTACATGAATCCGGTGCAGGCATTATCATCGGCATGGTACAAACCAATCCAAGAGCTGTATTGGGGCTTGCTACCGGTGGTACGCCAATAGGCATTTATCAGGAAATCGTTAAAAGCTATCAACAAGGAATAGTCAGTTTTAAGGATACGACAACCTTTAATCTCGATGAATATGTCGGGCTGCCTGAGAATCACCAGGAGAGCTACCACAATTATATGAATACTCATTTGTTCGATTTGATTCAGCTGCAGCGCAGCCAAACCCACATTCCTGATGGCAATGCAGCCGATCTTGAAGCGGAATGCCAAAGCTATGATAAGCTGCTTGAGCAAGCGGGCCAAATTGATCTCCAGTTGCTGGGTCTGGGACACAACGGACATATCGGCTTCAACGAGCCTGACCATGCCTTGACCGGGTGCACACATATTGTGGAGCTTCGCGAGGAAACGCGCAAGGCAAATGCCCGTTATTTTGATTCTATCGACGAGGTACCGACACATGCATTAACTATGGGTGTAGGTACGATTTTGAAAGCCAAAATGATCCTGCTCATCGTCAAAGGTGGCGACAAAGCCGAGATCGTTCAACGCGCTCTGAAAGGTCCCATCACTACCGATTGTCCGGCATCCCTGCTGCAAACACATCCACATCTCGTCGTACTTCTGGATTCCGAAGCAGGGAGGTTATTGTAATGACCCTATCCCAACCCGATGTTTTTATTTATAATGCTGCAATCATAACCCCTCAAATCACTTTGCAAAAAGGTTGGATTCATCTCGTTAACGGCCTTATTCATACAATCGGAACTGAACAGGAATATGATATCTACTCAAGTAAGCTTGGAGCAGATACAGAAAAAATAGATGCACACGGGAGCTGGGTGCTGCCCGGTTTTATAGATATGCATGTGCACGGCGGCTATGGCCATGACTTCATGGATGCCGATGCTGAAGGCATCGATGCGATTACACGCTTCCACGGCATGAATGGTACCACCACCATGCTGGCTACGACTGTAACTGCTGCCAAAGAGGAGCTTGACCATGTATTGCAGCGGATAGGTTCATACCGTAATCAGACAATGCCTTATGCTCAACTGCTTGGCGTTCACTTGGAAGGTCCCTTTATTAATGCCAACTGGTGTGGTGCACAAAACCCTGCCTTTATCGTACCGCCCCAACCGGATTGGCTCTCGGATTGGACTCAGCGTTTTCCTGGGCTTATCCGTATGCAGACTTTGGCTCCTGAAACAGCAGGTGCTCTTGAATACATTGAAGCCTTGGTTGAGCATGGCATTATTGCTGCACTCGGTCATACCGATGCCAACTACGAGCAAGTCAATTCAGCTATTGAGCACGGGTTAAGTCAAGCCGTCCATACCTATAACGCTATGCGTGGGCTGCACCATCGGGAACCAGGCGCTGTCGGCGCTATTATGTCGAATCCGGCTATTCTTGGGGAAGTCATTGCAGATGGACATCATGTCCACCCCACAGCTATTCGTCTGCTCGTGCAAGCCAAAGGACCAGACGGCGTACTATTGATCACTGATGCGATGTCAGCAGCCGGTCTGGGCAACGGAGAATATGAACTTGGTGGACTTGCTGTTATTGTTCGTGACGGTGTAGCTCGATTGAAAGAAGGCAATAGTCTCGCTGGCAGTACCTTAACGATGATCGATGCATTCCGCTTTGTTGTTCATCAGGTTGGTGTCAGCGTCGAGCATGCGAGTCTAATGGCCAGTGGTAATCAGGCTAGACAGCTTGGCATAGATCAGATTACCGGCAGCTTACAGCCTGGCTTGCAGGCTGATGTACTGCTCGTTAATTCAGAGTTCGAGTTAGAACGGGTCTGGATCGGTGGACGTTCCATTCAGTAAAACTGAAAATACTATACGCAAAATAGTCTCGGTCCGTTATTACTACGGATCGAGACTATTTTGCTTTGTTCTTTCTTAGATCGAAGGCAAATACAAACCCAAATACAAAAAAACAGCTGATCACTAAGATCAACTGCTTCATCGTGCTTGGCAACGTCCTACTCTCCCAGAACCCTGCGGTTCAAGTACCATTGGCGCTGAAGGGC
>NZ_JAOQIO010000099.1:0-139535 GCF_025567575.1 Paenibacillus baimaensis
AGAATTTGCATTCTCTTGTACTGCTATTTACTCACTCGTTGATTCAGTTTTCAAAGGACAATCTATATCTGTCATGCATTTTGGAAATCAATAAATTCGTCAGCTTCAATTAAGTTGTTTATCTAAATTAATTTTAGCGGCGACTTTCTTAATATACCACACTAACCCGATTCAATGCAAGTGTTATTTTTTTCTTCTAAACTTCATAACACTCGACTTGCTCGTTAATGCTTGTACCGTTTTTAGCGGCGAGAAGTAATGTATCATATACTGTGATTGTAAGTCAAGCACTAAATCTAAAATAAGTTTATGGTGAGAAAAGAGCCTGCCATCCATAGCGCAAACGCTCTAATCTCCCAAGCTTTATTATGTTCAAAGGTAGCGATTAATTATTCAATCATACCTTCAATTGGGCTGCTGGCAGAAGCATACCTCTTCTTGGCAATACGTCCGGCCAGGAAGCCTTTACGACCCGCAATAACGGCTAACTTGAAGGCTTCAGCCATGAGTACAGGGTCCTGGGCACCTGAAACTGCTGTATTAAGCAGCACACCATCAGCACCGAGCTCCATTGCTAAAGCTGCATCTGATGGGCTGCCAATTCCAGCATCAACAATAACAGGGACTTTGGCTTCCTCAATAATAAATCGCAGCTGGTTAGGGTTGACGATTCCTTGTCCGGAGCCAATTGGCGATGCACCCGGCATAACCGCAGCCGCACCGGCTTCTTGAAGCTTTCGCGCCAAGATCGGATCATCGGATGTGTATGGCAATACGATAAAACCAAGATCCACCAAAATTTTGGTCGCCTCTAATGTACCTATTGGATCAGGCAGCAATGTTCTCGGATCACCGATAACTTCAACCTTAATCATGTCACACAAACCTGTAGCTCTCGCAAGCTTGGCGATACGAACCGCTTCCTCTACACTAAAAGCACCTGCGGTGTTAGGCAGCAGCGTGAATTTTTTCAAGTCAAGTGTTTCTAAAAAATTGGGTGCTTCCGGGTTATCGATGGGCAGCCTGCGGATAGCAAATGTTAAAACATCCGCTTCGGAAGCTTGTACAGCCAGATTTTGAACGCCCAAATCTGTAAATTTTCCAGTTCCCAACAACAGTCGGGATTTAAACTCATACGGCCCTATTTTTAATACATCACTCATACCTTATTCCTCCAATGTTATTGCTCACATTTATTTACACTTCTTATCAAGAAAAAGTAGACATGCCAGTTCGTAACCCTATGTATGGAGATTGGATTTAGCCCCCGCCAACAAAATGAACGATTTCCAGCTTATCACCTTCCTGTAAAGGCGTATTAGCATAAGCATCACGGTCAACAATGTCCCTATTCAATTCGATGACCAGAATTTTTTGTTCCAGCTTAAACAGAGTTAACAGCTCGGCAACCGTTGAAAGCTGTTCCACCTCTCGCTCTTCCCCATTGATGGTTAATAGCATATAAAACACCTGCCTTTCTGATCATAAATCAACAAAAAAACCAACCGCATCGGTTGGTTGACTTCGCAATTAACACCCATAACAACAGGCTCTGCGCTCGTCCACTTCCCTACGCTGGTATCATCCAGAAGCATGCTAGCCGCATGCCGATCAGGTTCCAAGGGTCAAGGAATGTATTTCCTTATCTCAGCCTCAACGTCAGAGGCTCCCCCAGTGGGTATTCAATTATCGATATTATATCAAAAAAATGAACATTTGTCGCATTGAATAACTCAATATATAATATGTGGTTTAAATATGCGTGTAACGGATTTCCAATAATGTAATATCCTCGTCCATCGCATAGATGACTTCCTTGGCCAGCTGCTTTTTGACCAGCTTATTCAATAGCAAAGGCAGCTCCAGCTTGATATCGGAGAGCACCTCAGACTGTTGAAGCTCCTGAAGGCTCCATGCCTCTGTGCTGCTTGATAGCAGATCGAGAACTCTTTTACAGCAACGCTCCATCTTGGACATCACTGAAAACTCACACGCCAGCAGCACCAGTTGAACCCTTTGCTTGATTGTTTCCTTACTCATGGTCAGCTCTTCATACAGCTTGTATACACCGGGATTAATCGATTTGATCTGACGCCAGACTGTTACCTCAGGATGAATGCCTGCCTCGATAATGACGATTCTCGCCCAGTGGTGGAGTGCTTCTAAGATGTTGTTATAGGCATCCAGCGAATGATTCTCCAATATGTATTCCTTGCTCTGCAAATATCTCCTTAAAAATTTTGAAAACTCAATTAACAGCTTATGCTCTCGCAATTCCATAGGGAATTCTAGCGTCCGGTGCCGTAAGGTTTCCAAATACAGGTTATGATCCAGAAGAATCTCTCCTTTTAAGATCCAGAAGATAAGATTGCGATGCTCTCCGTGCAATATAAAATAGTCTAATGTTGACGGGCTGATCCAACGTTCTTGTATACGGCGGTTGTCTTTTATATAATGATATTGTTGATCGGTTTTCTGGACTTCATTCGAAATGACAAGCAGCAGGAGATCAAAGCCATCGGTTACCGCTGAAAAAATAGACGGATTGTCTACGGCCAGCAGACTGGTAACTGCTTCATTCTCTCGGAGCCTGGCAACCAGCTGTTCCTTAATGGCATTCATCGCTGCAGCCTCCTAATAGATTTCATGATACAACATATTTCTACAAAAGTAGGCGGTTTCCTGCATGCACCAAGTGACAATTTTCACAATTTATTCGAAAGTAGATGTGAATTCATGAAATTCAAATCAAGTAAAGTGAACGAGTTCAGATTATGGGGCTTATTGTTGACGATGGGCGGTATGCTGCTCATGATTGTCGGCTTGGCCGGAATTGTATTCAATTGGGGTACTGCCGGCAAAATTATGGCGGGAATCTTCATGGTTATCGGTGCCATCGCGATGCTGGCGAGTATGGCGGTTTATTTCTGGGCGGGCATGATGTCTACCAGTACGACCGTCATCGAGTGTCCGGAATGCGGCAAGCCCACCAAAATGCTGGGTAAGACCGATCGCTGCATGTTTTGTAAAACGATTCTTTCTCTGGATCCCAAGCATGATCCTAACGCTAACGCTTAAGGTAACTCACCCAAAGCTGCATCTGATTTAATCGTAAAAAAACCGACCTTCAATGCCTTCAAGGGCACTGAAACGTCGGTTTTTTGTTATATACGTGCATCTTGATCAGAACTTACTGCAAAGCATTATTAATCAAACTCCAGATCGGTGGAAGCTCATAGCCTCTGCGCCAGGAGGCAATTCCGGCCAATTGGTATTTTTTCACCAAATCAACCCTTGCCTTCATGGATACTTCGTCCTCCATCCAAATCCGGTTCAGCTTGCCGTCTTCTTTATATTCCACGTAATTTTGCCCTGCTTCAGGCAGAAATTTGGGGGTTAAGTTCTTTTCTTTGATAATCCTCTGCTGAGCTTCCATAAAAACGGATCGAGAGCTTACCTTGGTCTTACCGTTAACCTGCTCCTCGGTCCAAATACGCGTGTAAAAGGGAACACCGAGAATCAGCTTGGAGGCTGGAATTTTATCTTCGCTCATCATTCGAGTCAGACTTTTTTCCACCCATGGCAACGAAGCCACTGAGCCCGAGGTCGGGCTGCTTGCCCAAAATTCGTCGTAAGCCATCAACATCATATAATCAAGTGATTCTATAAGTGCTTTGCGATCATAGAACATGGACCACATTTCATTGGTTGATTTGGGAGTTACATCCATCGACACGACAAGCCCCTGCTCATGCATGAGCGGAACCATCTCACGAACAAACTGTACCAGTTCATCTTTGTCATCCAGATTTACATTCTCAAAATCAATGTTGATCCCCTGAAGCGAATAAAGCTGTGCATAGCTAAGCAGCTGTTTGATCATTTTCATTCTTTTGTCATAGGTAGATAGAGCTTCTGTCGTGCGTTTGGGTTCAAAGCCATTGCTGAACAGTCCCCAAACCTGAATGTTGTTAGCGTGTGCCCATTTGATATAAGCAGGGTCCCCGATATTCTTGATCGTACCTTGCCCATCCTCCAGAGAGAACCAGGTTGGACTGACGACATCCAGGCCAGGCATCGGGGGAAACTTGGTCGTATCCGGATTTTTGTTAAATACCTGCTCCCATGTCATGTTGATTGTGCCAGTAATCGGTTTGACTGGGACAAAGCTTGGTGGAGGCACTTGTTTGGGCAGCGTTTCCTTACGGTCAGGCTTCAAGTGATCCTTGCTAACATACCCCATATAGCCGCTGCTAAGTTGTATACGGTACCATTCAGGATTATCATCGGACCAGATCATTACCGATTCGCCCTGCTTAATATCTACAAGGATCGGGGATTTAATGGCCGCCTCTTTACGCATCGGAATGGTTTTGGAAGGCTTATCCGGATAAGCTACCGTCTTACCCCATTCCAGGGTATCTCCTTCTTTAACGAGGATAACTGCACCTGTCTCGGGTGATTCGCGAAGCTCAATAGGGTAAAGCTGCTTGATGGGCTCCATCGGCAAATACAGGGTACCCTCTACTTTTTCCAATGGAAATTTCAGTGTAAATGGTTTTTCATTCAACATGCCCGTTAATTGACTTGTTCTCAAACGAATGACTTTGTCCTGTGTCGTAATAATCGTCGATTCGCTCTCTGATTCATGAATCATACTTGGATCAATAAGTTCCTTCACCGTGTCAAACGGCAGCTTGAGACTCTCTTCCTTGCCCGTGGCAGGCTTCTCCAGCATCTCACCCTGATAAAAAATAGGCTTCACCAGTCCCGCAAATGTAGGCTTCTCATGCTTACCGGTAGGTACGAATTTGGCCCAATAATAACCAAAACCTACACCTAATACAATGACAATTAGTAATGATAACAAAATAAAGCGTAACCTCTTTGATTTTCTTGGCTTCAACAGGTCGTTCGAGTAATCCGATTCCATCGCTTCACTCCCATGATGACGGTATGGACAACACAAAAAGAACGCGTCCAAGGCCCTTGTCCAGCAAGGCGCTTGGGACACGTCCATTATACCGCAAATCCGGCTGGTCGTCTTGTAATCTTCCTATACCTGTCGTACAGCTGCACAGTCGGTACATAATCCATATACTTCTACACGATGGCTTTTGATCAAAAAGCCAGTTTCCACTCCGGCTGTTATTTCCAAATCATTCAATGGTTTATAAACAAAATCGACCAATTTGCCGCATTCTTCACACAGCGCATGATAATGGTCGGACATATCCGCATCAAAACGGCTTGAATGATCACCGTAGGTCATTTCTCTTACAAGTCCCAGCTCAATATACACTTTTAAATTGTTATAGACCGTAGCCACACTCATACTTGGGTAACGTGGTGCCAGGGCTTTGTAAATCTCATCCGCTGTCGGATGTGTCATGGTATTCAGCAGATAGGCGAGAATTGCATGTCTTTGAGGGGTCATGCGTACGCCAGTCGCCTTCAGCTTTGTTAACGCTTGCTCCATTCGTGAATCCATGCTGTCTCACCGCCTAACATTCAGTAAAAGGTTATCGCCTCATTTTAAGCGGGTTTCAAGCTGTTTGTCAATGTACAGATTGATATAAAACGTTGGAAACTCTTACTTTTTTGATTGAATTGCTTTTATTTAGCCACCGTTATCGTTAGCGATCCCTTGGTATCCAATTTAATCAGATTTTTGCCATTGCCGATACTGCCTTCTATGTTATCCTTGCGAACTTGCAAAGGTAATGCGGTCTGAATATTACCTTTATTGGCCTCTCCTTTAACTCTGTAATCGCCATTGGATGGGAGGGCTAGATTCATCTTGCCATGATTCGTTTCCAAATCCCATTCTCCATTGACGGCATGGCTGGTTATTTCCAGATCGCCATTGGTCGTTTCAGCCTTCAGAGATCGCAATGCTTCGACAATTTTAATATTGCCATTCGTTGTTGAGGCTTTAATATCTCCTGTTACCCCTGTTAATCGCAGTTCACCATTGGTTGACTCGAGCTCAGCATTCCCCTCGTGATTGCCTGCTTCAATAGATCCATTCGTTGTACTCAGCTTCAAACGACCCTTGGTGGCGTTGGTTGTAACCTGAGCATTCGTCGATTCCAAATCTATATCCGCTTCGATACCCGTCAGTTGAATCTCTCCGTTGGTAGTACGGATTTTGAGCTGCTTTGTGAGTGCAAGCTGGTCAGCTTTAAGACGACCATTGGTCAATTCAACGTCCATATTGGCTTGAAGTTGGGCCGGGACCGTTATGACCAGATCAATTGCAGGTCGCTTCCTCGACCAAAATTCTCCGCCATACTCTCCTCCTTCAGCAACCAGTTGAAGTGTATGCCCGCTAAAGCTTTGCTTGACTTGTGTTTGATTAGCAATCTCAGCGGCTTCCTTCTCATCATCTAAAGCTACATAAACAGTCGCTTCGACCTGCAGCTGGCTGCCACTCCCTGATTGGATTGTAATACTGCCGTTGCTCTCGTTATGGATAGATATGCGGTCAAGGTCCGATGGAAGCGAGATCAGCTCAGCTTCTTTTGTAAATTTTCGACCTTCACCACCCATCGTGGAAGTCACAAACGATTTCCCGAAGTCGAACGCGCCCGTCCAGTTTTGGAACAAAGCAGCTGTATTCGTGCTACCGATTACTACCGCAGAGATCAGCACTGCAAATACAACTCCACGAAGATCAAGCCGCAGCTGCTTATCGCTTTCGCCATATCTCATATTCAATAAAATGTACTCCAAACCAAGCGAAATAAACAGTATCGGCCACCACTCCACCAAAAGTGCTGTCAGGTGTAAGCTGGCATACTTATCTATAATTACAGCAGAGCCAACTGCAATCAGTAATAACGCTGCTGTATAACGTCCTGCTTTACGCATGGTTAACACCTCCTATAAGTTTTGCAGAGCAAAACTGTCTTCGTAAGCATATGCTTGTTTGCTTTAGCAAACTTGCATCGTAAGCATAGTCTTTGTTTTGCAGAGCAAAACTGTCTTCGTAAGCATAGCATCAAGCTTGCTTGGGCAATCTTACTTGATCTGAATGCTATTATTTTTTGGTGGATTCCTTCAAGAACATAAAGACACCGATCACTATTAACAGAATCGCGCCGATTGATGAGCCCAGCATGTCAAAAATTTGATTCAGCCAAGCCGGTTTGCTGCTAATCAGAAATAGGAAAATACCTCCAATAACTAATACGTAACCAAGCGGGCTGCCTTTAGTCAGCTTTTTTAATGGCTGTTTAAATTCGTCGCCTGCATCATTCAAAGGGTCGGAGTATACTCCGTTCCATTGACCATTCACATTATCGGTTTGCTGCAGCGCATCAAAAATATTGTAAAAATAAATCACTGGCACAAATAACGAGAACAGCACAATCAACGGGATACTGGTGCTTGAGCTTGTTGAAAAAAACACGATAGCAAAAATATTCATAATCAGCAGCAGCATAATCATCATTCCCCGCTGCATCAGTCCCAAATAAAGCAGACCGGTGCCGGGAATCAGAAATGAAAGCAGACCAGCCACAAATTTATTTTTACGAGGTGCTTTGCGGAATGGGTCATAAGGAGGTTCGTGCTTGGTTGCATTCCAGCGCTCCATACGCTCCTTTAAAAAGGCTTCTTCCTTTTCAAGGTCCAGATCTGCAGACTGATTGTTTTTTTCTTCCATATTCGTATATTCCTCCGTTCATTAGATATTAGGGTTAAGAAGTCAGATACAACGATAGGTGCTGAACCGTATTGCCGATCTCCGTAAATGTATTTTGTATGCCCGCTCCCCACTGACCTGCATTAATAGAAATGATTCTACCCAAAATACCCGAGCTTACGAACAGATAGGTTGCCGCTGTAGCGATCAGCCCATTAATTAACTCAGGCCGCCAAAGACGTCTTGGGGCACTAGCTGGGTCAGCCTTACAGGGATGACTCGATGTCGGTACAAGATTGTCAATATGCTCCTTGGATTGTTCACGAATCTTGTGCATGACCCTGTCCTCCAATCCGGGGGTAGGGGACAGCACATCCATTCCGTTCAAAAGCTCCTCCAAATTCAGATACGTATGCAGACGGGCCCGACAGCCAGAGCAGATATGAATATGCTGTTGAATTCGCTTGTATTCAAGCTCGGAGCAAGCTCTATTTAGGAATCGTTGAAGCTGTCGTTCGTTCGGATGCTGACTGTTCAAGGTTACGTACCTCCTGCCATTTTTGTTTAAGCAAGGACTTGCCGCGGTAAAGACGGGTTTCTATGGTTTTGAGCGGAAGCTGGGTTGCCTCTGCTATTTCCTGATAGGACAACTGTTTATAATGATACAAATAAAGGATCAGTCTGTATTTGTCAGGCAGCTCGGATAGCAGCTGTTGAACCGTCTGTCGTTCTTCCTTTTGCAAGGCCATAGCTTCCGGTTCTTCCTGCCTGTTGATCAGCCAACCCTTCATTTTGTCTAAAATGGCTTCATACGGCCTGCGACGTTGTGCTCTGCGAAAATCCGTCACCAAATTGGTCGTTAATCGATATAACCAAGTTGTGAATTTGGCATCCCCCCGAAAATGAGCTAATGAACGATACAGCTTGATAAAAATATCCTGTGTCAAATCCTCGGCGGTTTCGCGATGTTCAACCATACGATAAACAAGCGTATAGATATATCCTTTATGACGCTCAATAAGCAACCGGTATGCTTCTTCATCGCCTTGACGGATCTGGTCCACCAATTGCTCATCCGTCGATTGTTCCATCGTTTCACCACCTTTAACCTTGGTTATACATTGTTAGACGACCACTTAACAATGAACCCTTCAAAATGGGAAGATTACTTTTTAAAAACAGACATCAAAGTATAGCACACTCTGTTGTTTAATTTTCGATGGAACGCATTGACAGTTTTATACAATCCATTTAACATGAATTTATATACATATAAATGTATAATTATTCATATTGAGGTGATCTGTAATGAAACATCTATTGACTTTAAAGGAATTGAACGAACATGAGCTGTTATCCATTATTCAAAAAGCGATTGAGCTCAAGAAACAACCTGATGCTTTCTTTCAGGCTTGCTATAGAAAAGGTTTACTGATGCTTTTCCAAAAAACGTCAACAAGAACAAACTTATCGTTCCAATCCGGTATGAACCAAATGGGCGGCTATTGTGTACCGATGGATTGGGAGTCAAGCAATTTCAGTCTATCACCTATTCAATATGAAGTCAGGTATGCTTCGAGAAATTGCGATCTGATCATGGCCCGATTAAAAAATCATGACGATGTGCTTCAGCTCGCCTCGTATTCCAATGTGCCAGTAATCAATGGCTGCTGTGATAAATACCACCCATGCCAGGCGCTGGCAGACTTTATGACGATTTATGAAGTGTCCGGAACATTCAAAGATATTACACTCACTTACGTAGGCATTCACAACAATGTAGCCAATTCCTTAATTATAGGCTGCCTTACATTGGGCATCAAACTATTATTAGTCACTCCCATTATTAATGACGCCTCGTGGGACGAGGAGCTTATGCTTGCCACACGTCAAAGCGGCCATATTCAAACGACGGAAAATTTATCGGAAGCCGTTTCACAGTCTGATTATGTCTATACCGATACCTGGATCGATATGGAGCATTTTCATGAAATCGAGTACCAGGAAGAAAAACAGCGCCGTATCCAAACGATGATGCCTTTCCAAGTCAGCAGAGACAATTTATCCGGCCACACGCCCTATATCATGCATGATATGCCCATCCATCCGGGATACGAAATCGAGGAAGTCTTAATTGAATCGGATACATCCGTCATTTATCAACAAGCCGAAAACCGCATGCATGCCCAAAAAGCTTTAATGCTGCACCTACTGCAAAAGTAATTCCGAATTACCTGAATTGTAGTACTAGTAGTAACCCACCTGACGCGCCCCTTCCTTGAGGGGCAATGTCAGGGTCCGCTCTTGATCTTGCTCTGGTGTTGATGCACCCAAAGTTAAGCGTGTCCTACAAGGACGAAAGCGAGCACAAAACTCCCCACTCCCACTCACCAGTTGGCTACTCCACTACCATCAAGCGTGTCCCGCAGGGACGAAAGCGTCCCGAGAACACCACATTTCCGCACCCGAACAAAGGGAGTCCAGAGGGCAGCGCCCTTTGGGGCCCTCCCTAATAGGGAGGGTTTGGGAGGGTCCCCTCTTGACTTCCCCATGTGGACAGGTAGACTAAATAAGAATTGACTACGCTCTCAAACCAAATACAGAACAGGAGACATCCTTCATTATGACTCTGCCCATTCAAACCATAACAGATCGAAAGCTTGCGATTCTAGAACTCGCTGCCCACAAAGCGATGGAGCTTCCCATACTGCCAAGCGGCTTCTGGTTCCATAGCGATCTTCGTGATAATTTTTATTACGCTATCCATTTGTATGCCTTTACTGTCAATCCCACATTCGCTCAAGCATGGTCCAAGGAGCAGCAGGAGGCTGGTCACGCACTGGCTGTGGAAATGATCGGTAAAGTGCTCGCCCTTCAGGAACAGAACGCAGAGCATCCAATGTACGGACATTGGCCGCTGAATCTGGGCAGTGATCCTGCAGCGGCCAAGCCGCATCCATTGCCAGTAGAGCTTATGGGCTGTTTGTTGATTTTCTTCTATAACAAATACCAGAGTACGCTCCCCATTGAGCTGAAAAGCAATGCCATGATTGCCATACTGCATATGTATGAAAGCAATGTATATCGTCACCCATTAGACAAGGTCAATCATCACGAAGCCAAGCATACCGCCCTCAAGCTGCTGTTGGGACATCAATTTGATAACAGCGAGTTGTCTGACCAAGGCCTACAGTTTGCCAGGCAGCAGCTTCAACACATTCAGAAGTTCGGATTCAAGGAATACGGTGCGCTGCCTTGGCACTGGCATTGGATTCAGGCATTTGTTTGTGTATGGGAAGTGATCGAGGATGCCGCGGTTCGCGAAACGATGAGTCAGCTTCTTGATCAATTGTGGCGGCTTCGTGCCGATGTTTATCTAGCGGGTACATGGGTGGGGGCGCACTCTCGTCAATGGCCTCATGATGCACCCAAGGATAATAATACGCTGCTGGACTACATTCAGTTTGGTGATTTCCCGCTTCCCAGAGAGATCACTCGTCTCGAAGGCGCGGCTTTGTATACGTATCAGACCGCCGATCAACTCGTACAAGCAGCGATTAAGCGCGATACCCCTATTGAAATACAACGTAAAATTCAGTTCGCTGAAGCGAACAATCAGGTTACGGAAGAGGCACATACGTATACGTATATCGCACCTGAATATGCAGTCGGCGGTATTTGGGAACGGCGTGATGAGTTTGATAACGAACAGCAGCGATGGGTCGTGACACTACCTTTAACGGAAGCAACTACAGCCGAAGGCGTCAATCAGTTATTTTTCTTTCACCCAGGGAACAAGTATGCTTCCGGTGATGATCGACATGCCAGCCCGTATGGCGAGGTATTGCTGCATAAGGATGCTGTGATTCAATTATGGAAGCTGCCTGAGGGCGATTTGGACGCTTATCCGAGTGTTATCGGTTGTTTACCCAAGGGAGAGTGGAAATTTGACGGAAACAGTGGTTATGGCCGTTTCGAGGGATTATATGTTTCCTTTCATCTCATGAATCCTTTTACTATAGAGGAGAAACCGGACCGCATTTCAATTGCAAGCCCGTTTCAATCGGGTAAAAACGGAGTTCTCGTTGAGGTGATTTCTAATCGAGAAGCACTCCTGCTCGGCATCAATAATGTTGAAGCGTTCGCCACAGCGATGCAGACAAAAGCAGCGACCCCGTTTACTACCGTCGAATCCGCTGACCCGGATAGTGTTGCCATTCATGCTTTATACACTACACATCGCAATGATGAGTTAAGCATGTCTGTCGATGGTTTAGGCGTATTTGAACGGACTATTAACGGACAGCCCGTTCAGCTTGAGCTTTATCGAATCAGTTAGGTTTGTTTATAAAAAACGGTTAATGTAATTCCGGGAGAAACCTCGAGCACCTGTGTCGGCTCATAGCCATGCTTCTGATACAAAGAAAAAGCGGGCTTGTTATTCGTGCCGGTCGAAACTTTAATCGGTAATCCCGGAACCGCAAATTGTTCTACGAATTCCAGCAAGCGGCTGGCAATACCGAGGCGAAAATGCTGCGGGTGTACCATCATTCGACATATCGCCAGTTCCTTGGCAGCTTGCTTCATGGATATGGCTCCGGTTAAATGCTCATCTTCATAATAACCGAAAAAGATTTCACCGCTTTCCTGCAGCGATTGTGGCGAATCCCATAAGGGAGGTATTTCCTTAAAACCGATCAATTGTGCTTCGATTCGGTAGGATAACTGCTGCAGCATAAGCAGTTCCAAGGCTTGTTTGTTATCAGTAAGATCGATTTCACGAATCATAAGGGTACCTCCTGAGCAAAAGCTGAATGCTGGTTAGCCAAAGTATACATCAGCCACTCAACGAGTTCCACCAACTGGAAATAAAAATGATAGAAATGGCCTTTCACAAGACGTGAAGGGCTTTTAAATTTGTCGGGTATCAAGAGCAAGTTCGTTTCAATACGAATGAATTTTATATTTAATGATTGCATAATGAATGTATTCTTTGTATATTATTACGTAACGAATGTATTTATCGTTATACGTTTACCTTTTGAATACATATTAATCAAAATTAATAAAGGAGTAACCGAAACTTATGAGCACAAAAATGGCAGATGGTATTATTTCAAATATGGATGAGATCGATCGCAAGATCATTGCGATTTTGCAGCAAAACGGGAGAGCCTCTTATACGGATATTGCCAAGGACGTGGGGCTTTCAAGAGTCGGTGTGCAGGCCCGAATTAATGCGTTGATGGAGAACGGTACAATCGAGAAAATTACCGCAGTCATTAATCCGGAAAAAATCGGCATTACGGTGTCGGCATTTTTTAATGTGGAGGTTGAGCCCAAACATTTGATGGAGGTCGCGGATAGTCTGGCCGATGAGCCTGAGGTGAGCAGCTTATATCATATGACAGGACCAAGCAAGCTGCATATGCATGGATTATTTGCCAGCAATCGTGAAATGGAGCTGTTCCTGCAGGAAAAACTGTATGTGCTGCCAGGTATTACGAGTGTCGATTGCCAGATTTTGATTAAAAGATATAAAAGTCGAATGGGAATGAAGCTGTAGCGAGACGACATCTAAACGATAAAATTAATGAGTAATGAGGGATGAAAAGATGAGTGTTTATAAGGATTTGATTATCGCTATGTTTAGAACCGGTATGCTCGGCTACGGCGGCGGTCCTGCTACCGTGCCTTTGATTCGATATGAGGCGGTTACCCGTTATAAATGGATGCAGGATGATGAATTCGGTGAGGTGCTGGCGATTGCTAATGCGCTCCCGGGACCCATTGCCACCAAACTGGCTGCTTATCTGGGCTATCGTCAAAAAGGTGCACTCGGTGCCTCCATTGCTGTGCTGGCGCATATTATACCAACCTGTGTAGCCATGGTTGCATTACTATCGATCATTACTGCACTGAGTTCCTCCACGATTATTGCCGGCATGATTGGGGCTGTGACACCGGTAGTTGCCGTTATGCTCGGTATGATGGCTTATGAATTTGGCGAAAAGGCCGTTAAAGGGTTAGGAAAGGTATTGGGTGTGCTGCTGTTTGTCTTGTCCTTTGCAATGCTGCAGCTGATCGAATTGCATTCGGCTATTGTCATTGGTGTTTTTCTGGCTTATGGAGCTTTTCATTTCCAAGTGCTGGCCCGTTATCGCAAACAAAAAGCTAAGGCTTAGAAAAGGAAGGTTTTCTTATGGACTGGATACAACTATTTTTCGGTTTTTTTATATCTAACGCATTAGGCTACGGCGGCGGTCCCTCTTCGATCCCGCTCATGTATGAAGAAATCGTTAACCATTATCATTGGCTGGATAATATTCAATTCTCTAACATGCTCGCACTCGGCAATATGCTGCCCGGCCCTATCGCAACGAAAATTGCTGCCTTTGTCGGCTATGAAGCAGGGGGATGGGTCGGCTTTGCCGTCAGTATTATCGCTACGGTTGTACCTACTGCTGTGGCTTTGATCTGGCTGCTGAATCTGATGCAGAAATACCGTAAGTCCGATGCTGTCAAAGGCATGACTTTATTGGTTCAGCCGGTCATCGCCATTATGATGGTCGTCATGACGTGGCAGTTGAGTGCAAACTCTGTGCATACGATCGGAATATGGCAGTCACTTGGGATTGCCGCGGTCGCTTACTTTGCCATGGTAATTAAAAAGTTTCATCCAGCTTTGGTTATCGTTTGTGCTTTTGTGTATGGTGGTATTTTTCTAAGTTAAAGATAAATAAAGGTCAGTGAGGGCTTATTGGCTCCTACTGGCCTTTATTTTCACGAAAAATAATTACAGGGCTCCAACAGTCATCATACAATTTGCTCAGAAACATCATTATTTATTTTGCAAAGTTAAATCCTTGATTTCAACCTTTTCTTTGGCAACAAGTTCCATGTAATTTTTGCCCCAATCATACATCGAAACCAGAATCGGCATCAGGCTTTGGCCAAGCTCGGTGAGCGAATATTCCACTTTGGGCGGTACAACGGGATAAACCTCCCGATGTACGATCAGGTCCTCTTCCAGCTCTCGCAGCTGACTGACCAGCATTCGCTGGGTAATATCAGGTATTAACGACTTCAATTCACCAAATCGTTTGGTCCCCTCTTTGCCCAAATACCACAAAATCAGCATTTTCCACTTACCGCCAATGACACTAAGTGTTAATTCTTTTTCGCAATTAAATGTCTTTTCATATAGATGTCCCATCGAATCCCTCCTCGTAATTCCTATTATAGCGCATAGTATACTTTTAGGCACTATATAAGATTAAAGTGCGTACTTACAAAAAAATTATATTACAGATATACTAATCCCTGTACAAAGGAGATTAACCCAATCAACTATAATAGGAGTGAATCATTTATGAAATTGCAATTAGCGTTAGATCTTGTTAACATTCCCGATGCGATCCAATTGGTTAAAGAAGTTGAGGCGTATATTGATATCGTTGAAATAGGAACACCCATCGTTATTAACGAAGGGCTGCACGCGGTAAAAGCAATCAAGGATGCTTATCCGAACTTACAGGTTTTGGCTGATTTGAAAATAATGGACGCTGGTGGTTATGAGGTTATGAAGGCATCCGAGGCTGGTGCTGATATTATTACGGTGCTTGGTGCCAGCAATGATGCCACGATCAAAGGAGCTGTAGAAGAAGCACGCAAGCATGGAAAAAGCATTCTCGTTGATATGATCAATGTGACCGATCTGGAAAAACGCGCTGTTGAGATTGATGCCTTGGGTGTCGATTACATCTGCGTACACACAGGCTATGATCTTCAAGCAGCAGGGCAAAGTCCTTTTGAAGAGCTTCGTACGGTAAAACGTGTTGTGAAAAATGCCAAAACTGCTGTTGCTGGCGGAATCAAGCTTAGCACTTTGCCAGAGGTCATTCGCGCTCAGCCAGATTTGATTATTGTCGGCGGCGGCATTACCGGACAGGAAGACAAAGCAGGCACAGCGGCAGAAATCAGACAGCTAATTAACCAAGGGTAATCGATCCGATGAATGTGACTGAATATACCTTAGAAATCGTGGGCGAGCTGCAGCGTTCGGCAAAGCTAATGCTTGGCACGAGCAGCACTGGCAGTGAAGCATTGGTAGAAGCTATTATTCAATCCCGTAAAATTTTTGTGGCGGGCGCAGGGAGATCCGGCTTAATGGTCAAAGCGTTTGCTATGCGATTGATGCACCTTGGACTGGATGTCCATGTTGTAGGTGAAACGGTAACACCGGGACTTGGTAAAGAGGATTTGCTCCTTATTGCCTCCGGATCCGGTGAAACCAAAAGCCTCTTGTCGATGGCAAAGAAAGCCAAAGAGCTGGAAGCCAAGCTTGCCATAGTTACAATATACCCCGAATCTACTATTGGACGGTTAGCTGACATCAAGATTAGGTTGCCCGGCTCGCCCAAGGATCAATCGGAAAGCAGCTACCACACGATTCAGCCCATGGGTTCCCTGTTCGAGCAGACACTTCTTATTTTCTTCGATGCTACTATATTAAGCTTGATGGAGAAGCAGGGGCTCGATTCCAGCTCGATGTATGGTAATCATGCCAATCTGGAATAGTGATGAAGAAAGATAGTAAAAAAGCAATCAACGGCCAACGACCGGTTGATTGCTTTTTCAGGTTGAGAGTATAGAATGATTACTTGGTTAAACGCTCTATTGCGGGGACTGTAAAGCAGGCTATCTCGGCAGGCAGCCGATCTATCGCAAACCACTGCACATCTCCGATAGCACCGTCCGGCTCCATGTTGCGTAATTCTCCACCACAAATTTTCACTTCATAGATCGCCGATATCCAATGCTCATTTCGTTCTGGCCGTATTGTTTCCGCCATGCATAGAAGACCCATCACTTCAACATCCAGATTAACCTCTTCCTTAATCTCACGGATTACACTGCTCTCTAGCGATTCATAAAGATCCAATTTACCGCCTGGAATACTCCAAGTACCTTTTTCAGGCTCACGCTTCCGCAGTACAAGTAGAATCTCATCCTGCTCGTTGCGGATTACAGCCCCTACACCCACTTGCGGTATACATAAACGTTCTGTAGTCATTTACACCCTCTTTTCACCTATAGATCATTCGAACGGTCAGCAGGAAATACGAGTCCTATCTGCCTTCTCGCTTCATCCATAACATCCATTGTCCAAATGGAATGTTGATTGGAATTAATAGCTGATTCCCGTTCACCGCGGTTTAACACATTAATAAATTCCTGAACCTCATAATACATGAATGCATGAGACTGCGGCTTTGACACGTCATGTATCGAACCATCTCGATATCGAATCTCGATCTTCTCTGGTGTATTGATTTTATCGATGACCATCGTTCCGTTCTCTCCCTGAATTTCAGTTGGTACATAGGATGAGCTGATTTTGGAATGGGTAATGACCGCATCCATATCGGGATATTTCAATATAAGACTGCCTTGTCCGTCAACACCGGAATCGAGCAGCAATCCGTTAGCCTGAACCTTTAGCGGTTGTCCGAACAGCACCACCATCGGATATAGGCAGTAAATACCCAAGTCCATCAATGAACCATTGGAAAACATTGGATTAAATGCATTCAGTATCGTTCCCTGCTTATAGGCATCATAACGTGATGAATATTGGCAATAGCTTGCCGTATAACGACGAATCTGCCCAATCTCAGGCAAACGCTCACGGATCGCCTGAAAATTAGGAAGCATTGTAGATAGCAAGGCCTCCATTAACAAAACATTATGTTTACGTGCAGCTTCAAACATTGCTCTGACTTCCTTACCATTGGAAGCAAGCGGTTTTTCACATAAGATGTGTTTGCCATGCTCCATCAAAAAAATCGCCTGGCTGGCGTGAAAAGAATTCGGACTCGCGATATATACCGCATCTACCTCCTCACTATTCGCCATACTCTCCAAATCGGTAAATAGATGAGGTATATGATGCTTGGCTGCAAAATCCTGTGCCTGCTGCCATGTACGAGAAAATACAGCGGTTAAGGCGAAATCTTCACACTCACGTGCCGCAGCGATGAATCTCTCGGTAATAAAGTTCGTCCCAATTATGCCGAAACGTATCATATCCATTCGTCATCCTTTCCTGATGAAGCTCGTCCATATTAAAAAGCCTTGACTCCCTCTCATATTCCGGACTTCTATGGTCCTTACAGAACATGAAATGAAATCAAGGCTTGAACCATTTCCGTATTTAATAAAGCAGTCTTATTCGGCTGCCTGCAGGCACTCGACGATCAGCTTGTTCACGAGTCCCGGGTTGGCTTTACCCTTCGTTTCCTTCATGACTTGTCCGACGAGGAAGCCTACAGCTTTATCCTTACCTGCCTTGAAATCGGCTACGGACTGTGGATTATTGGCGATAGCCTGCTCGACTGCCGCTTTAATCGCACCTTCGTCGCTGATTTGCACGAGGCCCTGCTCTTCAACGATTTGTGCAGGGGCTTTGCCCGTTTCCAGCATCGCCTTGAAGACGGTTTTGGCAATTTTACTGCTGATCGTGCCTTTTTCCAGCAATAAAATCATTTCGCCCAAACCTTGGCCAGTAATCGGAAGCTGCTCAAGCTCTTGGTTATTCGCGTTCAAATAGCCAAGTAGATCACCCATGATCCAGTTCGATACGGCTTTGGCGTCTTTTGTGTACTTCAAGCTTTCTTCAAAGAAATCGGCCAGCTTGATCGAGGAGGTAATGACCTGCGCATCGTAGCTCGGCAAACTGTACTCACTAACATAACGTGCTTGCCGTGCATCCGGCAGTTCCGGAATTGAAGCGCGGATTCGAGCCTTCCAGGCATCATCAATATATAAACGCACCAGGTCTGGGTCCGGGAAGTAACGGTAGTCGTGAGCCTCTTCCTTGCTGCGCATCATGATCGTCTTGCCTTGGGCGTCATCCCAGCGGCGTGTTTCCTGAATGACCTTGGCGCCGCTGTTCAATACTTCAGCCTGCCGCCATTCCTCATACTCCAAGCCCTTCTGCACCCCACGGAACGAGTTCATGTTCTTCAACTCAGCACGGGTACCGAATTCAGCCTGATCGTAAGGACGAATACTGACGTTGGCATCGCATCGCAGCGAGCCTTCCTCCATCTTCACATCGGACACGTCACAATACTGCATAATCGCCTTCAGCTTCTCCAGGTAAGCACGAGCTTCCTCTGGTGAACGCAGATCTGGTTCTGATACGATTTCAATCAACGGGGTACCTACACGATTAAAATCCGCAAGGGTCGTGTAACCGCCATCTACGTGAGTCAGCTTGCCTGCATCTTCTTCAAGATGAACACGGGTCACACCGATCCGTTTCGTTTGACCATTGACTTCGATATCAATCCAGCCGTGCTCACCAATCGGTTTATCATATTGGGAAATTTGGTAGGCTTTTGGGGAATCCGGATAAAAATAGTTTTTACGGTCAAACTTGCTATCAGTAGCAATCTCGCAATTGAGCGCCATTGCCGCTTTCATTGCATATTCAACGGCCTGCTTGTTGAGCACCGGCAAAACGCCCGGGTAGCCCAAACAAACGGGACAAGTATGCGTGTTCGGTGGTGCTCCAAAGGCGGTGGAGCATCCGCAAAAGATTTTGGACTTCGTATGAAGCTCGACATGAACTTCCAGCCCAATGACCGTTTCGTATTTCGTTTCTGTTGCTGACATGCAGGTGTATTCTCCTTTCATCCTAAGGTGTTACAGCTGGGGGCGCTGCTTATGGAAGTCTGTATGTTGTTCAAAAGCATGAGCTACTCGTAAAATCGTCGCTTCGCTCAATGCTTTACCGATAATTTGCAAGCCGATAGGCAGGCCGTCAGCAAATCCGCAAGGAACACTGATAGCCGGAACGCCAGCAAGATTCACTGGAATCGTTAAAATATCGTTTAAGTACATCGTTAACGGGTCATTCACCTGAGAACCGACCTTAAAGGCGGTAGTAGGCGCAGTAGGCCCGATTACGACATCATAGTTCTCAAATACGTTATCAAAATCCTGCTTGATCAAAGTACGCACCTTTTGAGCCTTCAAATAATAGGCATCATAATAACCCGAGCTGAGTGCATAGGTGCCAAGCATAATGCGGCGTTTTACTTCCGGTCCAAAACCTTCGCTCCGTGATCTGTGATACAGGTCCAGCAAATTCTTCGGATTGTCGGCACGAACGCCATAACGAACACCGTCGAAACGGGCAAGGTTAGAGGATGCCTCGGAGGATGCCAGCAAATAATAGGTAGCCACTGCATATTCAGAATGCGGCAAGGATACTTCCTCGACCACGGCACCAAGTCCCTCCAGCACTTTAAGCGCGGACAGCACGGATTCACGGACAGCCGGATCGATACCTTCACCCATATATTCCTTCGGAAGCGCGATTCTTAAGCCCTTTACGTCACCGCTCAGAGCGCTAATATAGTCAGGAATATCCACGTTTGCAGAAGTCGAATCCTTCGGATCATGACCCGCAATCGTTTGCAGCAAGTAGGCACTGTCTTCCACATTTTTGGTCAAGGGACCGATCTGATCCAACGATGAAGCAAAGGCTACCAGACCGAAGCGGGACACGAGGCCATATGTCGGTTTTAAGCCGACAATACCGCAATAAGCAGCCGGTTGTCGAATTGATCCTCCCGTATCGGAGCCCAAGGAAAAGTAAACCTCTCCTGCAGCCACGGCCGCAGCCGAACCGCCGCTTGAACCACCTGGCACATATTCCGTGTTCCATGGGTTATAAGTGATCTGGAAGCTCGAATTCTCATTGGAACCGCCCATCGCAAATTCATCCATATTGAGCTTACCAATGGAAACAGCCTGCGCATCCTTCAGCTTCGATACTACAGTTGCATCGTAGACCGGGTTAAAGTTACGCAGAAACTGGCTCGCACAAGTCGTTGTAACGCCTTCTGTGACGATATTATCCTTAATCCCGATCGGCAAGCCGAACAGCAGCCCTCGACTTTCACTCTTGTCCAGCTGCTCGTCCAATGTAGCTGCAGTCGTACGCGCATTCTCCTCATCCAACTTCAAAAAAGCTTTAACTTTACCGTCAACTTGTCCAATCCTTGTATAGGATTCGTTCACAAGATCGGAAACGGTGATTTGTTTGGCTTTCAATTGGGTATGTATCTCTTGTAACTTAAGATCGAATAAAGACAAAACCGCGTCCTCCCTTTCAATAATCTATTAATATTACTCCAATACTGCAGGCACTTTGATTTGACCTTCTTCTTCATCCGGCGCGTTCAACAGCACTTTGTCTATCGGCAAGGATGGTGTGGACACGTCTTCGCGCATCACATTAACGAGCGGCACCGGATGACTCGTTGGTTCGACGTTATCGGTATTAAGTTCATTTAATTGCTCCGCGTATTTTAAGATCGCGTTCATCTGTTCGGTGAACGTTTGTTTTTCCTGCTCACTGAGCTCAAGTCTGGCCAATTTGGCTACGTGCTCAACGTCTTTGATTGTAATGCTCACTGAATGGCCCCCGTTTCGTTATGGATGACATGGGTATTGCGTTTTTATCATTATAGACTAGATGGAAATTGAACTCAATTGTTTTGACGTAGTAACCTGTCGCATGAAAGTGTATGGAGTCGCATAATTGCACATTTTCTTCAAAAATCATTTGTAATGAAATTAACGATTCTCACCCATCCCAATGAAAAAGAAAAAAGACCCCTCGCGGAGTCCTTTTCAACGGTGAATTTGATTTGGTACTACTGCCATGAACCCTTTTGAACCTTAGGTCTTACCAACATCAACAATATGCAGTATGGGTACTACAATAACGTCTCTGCGGCACATCCCCTCGCTTCACTTTAGATTCTTACAACTTCCCTGGAATGTTTCGTTAGACAGCCCAACGGAACCACACCTCTCTTATCACCGTTGAATGTATTATGGCTATTACGAATCCTTTTTATTCGTTCTTCTTAATATTGAGTATATAATATTTAATAAAATCACAAGTTAAATGTGCAACACCATATCCGCGTTCCAAAGGAGTGTTTATTGCGATGAGCCAATCGAAAAGCCGTAAGGAAAATCAATGGAAAATTCGTAAGCAAGCACAAAATCCCCATGGAAAAATTAAATCGCTGGAGGAACACTCCAACGAATATGATGCGGGAAAATAATAAAGTCGACCTCTCATACCTTTCAAGGCTATGCGGGGTCGCTTTATCCCTATATTCAAAAAATAAAAACACTTCGAGAAATATATTCCCAAAGTGTTCTAATCATAATTGAACGGCTTGATTGGATGGCTTCACAAAGTTCGTTAAAATATAGCGTGCCACTGGACCTACAATTAGTAATTGTGCTGGATAAGCTACTACAAAGTTTAATAGTAAAAGGTTAGCATAATTGCTAAGCAGTGTGCCTTCTATACCACTCGTAACTATTTTCGATATTAATCCATAAACCGACATAACTGAAACCATACCGACTACCATACAAGTTGAAATAGCAAGAATGTTATAGATTTTCTTCGATTTATTATACGGCAGCTTGAATGCAATTTTTCGAGCAATAGTCCCAACAACAAATGCTTCAATAATAAATGCGACAATAAATGTTAAGACATAAAGGCTAAAACCTTTTAGAAATGTCATTTCCCTCCATAGACCCTCAAGAGTGAGGTTATAGGCAAACATAATACTTACCATACCGAATACCATCATGAATCCAAAGATCATTTCTTCTTTTTTGTTACTAGGCAAATTGAAGCATCCTTTCATTTCTGTGATGATTTTAGTATATCTACTGAAATTTTTTTTCGTAAGTGAACATTTCGTGAATGTATATTACATAATTGGCCAACCCATTGGAATACAAAGCAAACCCTCATCCGGATTGAATGAGGGCTTATGAACAGTTCTTATTCAAGCGAAAGCGAGAGTCAGTTAATGGTCTCACAGCATAGTGGTTCTGTTCACATTTTTCATTTTCCAAAAGCGAATGGCCAAATCGAGCCGTAAACGAACCTCTGCGTCATTCATATCGATTTTCAGGATCTCACTAATCCGTTCCAGTCGATAAAGTACAGAGTTGCGATGAATAGACAGTTCCTCGGCGACTCGCTTCGTGTTATTTCGCTCTCTCAGAAAAGCTTCCAGGGTGACTAACAGATTCGTTCCATATTCCTTGTCATAAGCCTCCAAGGGAGTGATAAACGTTTGCGTCAATACCGCGAGTACTGGGTGATCAGCCGAATCCATCAGCAGCTGCTCTATAAGCACGTCATGGATGTGAACAACGACCTGATGGGGCAAAGACCCTTCACCGATAGCCAAAGCCTTCTGAGCCTCCCGACTGCTGTCAGAAAGATTCGCTAGCCGCTCAACAATGCCTCCTACACCAATTACGAGGCTTATATCCTCCTCAAGCCTGACGGCCTTTTTCAGCAGCTCCTGCACATACTGCTCTGTTTCCCTTCTCTGGCTCTCGATATCCTTATGAACCGAGCTGCAGAGAATCATAACGCGGCCGTTCACCTCCACGCCTTTGCGTGTAATGCTACGAGGCGTGTTGATTTCGCGTACCATCCAATTATTGATCCTGCCGATTTGTTCCGCATCAAGGGTCGTCCGACTGAAAGGTTTAATGACGATAACATAGATGTAGGGTCCTTGAGGAATAGCCAAACGTTTGGCCCGGTAACGCAGCAGCTCTTCCTCGTGGTTCAGGCCGGACAGCAGCTCTACAAGAAACACTTCCTGTTCCCGTTCCAATTGAAGCTGCTGGGACTGCCGTATGGTAAATTCAATCGCCAATACCGTAACTGCATGATCCAGACAGCTTTGTTCAAAATGATCCTGCTCACTCAGTTTCCGGGTGATCGACAAATATCCAAAATTGCGGCTTCCCACACGAATATTGTGCTTTTCGGCTATGTCCGTTTTTTTAAATTTGGCGGTACTGCTTTCAATCTCTTCCTCTTGGTTCAATACAGCCACTTCACAATTCAGGAGCTGTCCAATCAGGACAACGAGCTCCGTCGTTCGCCGATTTAATACCAAATTCGTAAACTGCTGGTTTACTTCCTGCAGCTCGCGAAGCATATAGGCTTGACGCTGCAGGATTTGATCCAGTATCGATCGCGTCATATCCATAAAAGGAATTTCAAGCGGTATATCGAATAAGGGAATTTTATAGATGTTGCTTTTGTGAATCGCTTCCTGAGGTATATCCTGTATATAGCGTCTCATCTTGATCCCTACCGCCGAACCGCCAACCCTATGCATTTCATCCAGCAGAAGGCAGAGCATATTCGGATCATGGCGGAACGAATACCCTGTCGTCAGGATCAGTTCATTAGGACGAAGCCATCCGGTCAGATCGGGCGTCTCCATACTATCGATATAATAAATTTCATTGGCTACGCCTTCATGTCCAGAGATGATTTTGGCACCTTGAAACAATGGCATTTGCAGCAAATCCTGCACGGTAAACGGAGCATTCTCCATACTCTCACCTCATGTACGTTCTGAACTCGGTTTTATCGATCTTATCACAGTTCCACTCCAATTTAGTATGACATATATACAAAAAAATAAAAGATTGCCGCTATCAGCCTTGACAGCTAAATGATTGGCAATCTTGAGGAATGTCTATATGAGCTGAACTAACGTGCTGCCAGTAAGGAGGCGCTGCAAATTAATGAAAATGAGGCCCGCTCTCCTTGGTTTCGCGGGAACGTACTCCTGGTAACCCGTTCGATTGTTTTATAAGGTATTCGTCAGCCAAGGCTTCAATGGACCGAATGTCGCTTCCTTTTGTGACCAGCTGGCTAAGGATGTCCCTGACATCTATCCCATATTTCCCGAGCAGTGGAAGCGTAGTAAACAAGGAACTGCCTCGGATGCCAAGCGTGCCAAGAGCTAGTGCCCCCCGCTCAATAAATTGGGGAGCCGGCATCACATGCTTCCACATATCATCAGCAGCCTGTAGAAGGATGCCTGCGTTCGCGCCTGTTTCATAGCCCATTTTATGCAGCACGGCAGCAAGCACTTCCGTAGGGGCATTGCCAGCACCTGCACCAAAACCGGCAAGGCAGCCATCCACCAGATCTGCTCCTTCTTCGACAGCCGCAAGTGTATTGCCTACCGCCAAACCAAGGTTGTTGTGGCCATGGAATCCGATGCGAACCGAAAGGTAGCGCCGTAATAGACTGACCTTGGTCCGAACCTCGTCCATGGCCATCGCTCCCGCTGAATCGACGATATAGATCACATTCGGTCCGAATGCTTCGAGCTTGCGTGCCTGCTCCAACAGCTGTTCTGGCGAGCACGTCGAGCTCAGCATCAGAAAGCCAAACGCTTCAATGCCAAGGTCAGCCGCTTTTTTGATATAGCGGTGCGCCAGATCGGCTTCCGAGGCCAGCGTCGCAATTCGTATCGTTCCTATTCCCATTTGCACAGCCTGCTCCAGATCCGTTAGCCTCCCAACGCCAGGCAGCAGCAGCGCCGCGATATTCACCTGTTGTACTGCCGCTTTTACAGTGCTTATAGCTACCTCATCGGTAAGCCTGCTTTTACCAAAATGCAAGCTGGAGCCGCCTAGACCATCCCCATGGCAAACCTCAAGGTAAGGAACGTTCGCCCGCTCCAGGTAAGAGGCTATACGTGAAAGCGTACCGGCATCGTATTGGTGCCGAAGCGGATGACTTCCGTCTCTCAGCGTCGCATCCAAAATTTGTATAAACCGCTTACTCCCCATGTGGGATTAACTCCTTCCTACACGACTTTCTCTGATTCAGACTCCAGCCTCAATAACAAAGATCACGAGCTGATCCGTGAAGCAAGGCGCGTATTTCAATCGATACTCCGGGGCATGCATGGAAATCTCGGCAGCCGTATTGGACAGCAGTTGGGTAACCTTGGAAGGCTCGAAGGCTCTATCCAATAGAAGATGCACGATATAACGATTCATGGCTGTTTCGTCCGGATTGAGGAAAACCATCGTTTTCGCCTGCATGGCCACACCTGCACCTGTGAGCGCAAGCTCTATGCTGCTGAGAAATTCATCCAAGCTGGCTCGCCATTCAGCATCTACAGCTTTACCGGGAATATCGCAAATCACTTCGGATTCCAATATTAGATAATGATTCCAGATCGTCGAAATGAAGGGCACAACAGCTTGAGCAGCCGGGAACATCATTGGCATGTTAGCTCATCCTTTCATATGGAGGCTAGAATCATCCTTTTTTCGTAAAAGCAGCTACGAACACATCCCGATAACCATCGACAGCGTCAGGCAGAATAGCGCTAACTCCGTGCATGACCCGGTTATCATCGGCAAATATCAAATCAAAGGGCTGCAGCGTCGTACTAATCAGCAGATTGCGGTCATTATCGTAGATCGTGCTTTCCCCACCAAGGACGTTCTCCCTTGCCAGAACCATCATCATAATGTACGTCACACCATCTCGATGAACACCCTCAGGAGCCGGTTCTCCCTGCTCGTCGATTCTGGCTAATATGCGGATTTGATGAAGGGACACTTCCCAATCACTGGGGCCTTCCAATTGCTCCACTGCGTTAAAGGCCCATTGGAGCAGCCCTCTTAAAAATGTATTGTCCGTGACGATGCTCTCTTCCATAGGATCAAAGTGTCTTACGATTCCGCCGTTCAAGCTGTTGATTTCGGTTGGCTGGTAATAAGGGCGATCGTTGAAAACATGAAGGGCTCTGTCACTCGTACTATATTCAATAGTGGCAAACCGGCGAAGCCTGTAGGTTCCATTGTCCTTCATATACTTATCAATTGGCAGATTGTGAAAGCTGTCGATAAATCGCTCAGCGTCATCTTTTCGAAAAAAATCAGCCTGTGTAAAAAAATCACTCGTTAATGGGTAATAACCCTGCTGTGCAACGTGAGCTGAGACCTGCTTAACATCCAGTGTTGTTTGTAAGGTTGGTACAGATGATTTCATAGTTGATATCGCTCCTTATATGAATGTTCGGATAACGGCTGCCAGACGGGGAATACCCTCGATAATTTTGTCCTCCGACATATTGGAAAAATTCAGACGCATCGCATGCTCATGACCACCATTCGGATAAAAGGAACCTCCAGGCACAAAAGCGATCCCTTTTTCCAAACTTTTTGCAAGAACCTCTCTCGTATTGACGAATGCCGGAAGCTCCACCCAGATGAATAATCCGCCTCCAGGCTTGCTAAATAAAGCCGTTTCCGGAAATTCACGATCCATAACATCCAACATGATATTTCTACGTTTTCGATACACATCTTTGATTTTACTGACATTTTGCTCCAAATCGTATCGTTCCAGGTAAGAATGGATCACCTGCTGGCAAAAAGTTGACGTATGCGTATCCGCAGCTTGTTTGGCCATCACATACTTTTCCAACCACTGCGGAGAAGCACACACCCAGCCGACCCTGAAACCGGGACAGAGAATTTTGGAAAATGAGCCGAGAAACACGACCTGATCCTTCTGATCCAGCGAAGCTAATGAAGGGAGCGAATCACCTTCGTATATCAATTCGCCATATGGATTATCCTCGACCACTACGATCTCATAATGACTGACAATCTCCATCAATTCCTTGCGTCTTGCCAGTGACCACGACCGACCCGTTGGATTCTGAAAATCCGGGATCACATAAAGCAGCTTCACCCGATCCGTAGTCTCCAGAATACGTGTCAATTCCTCCATAACCATGCCTTGATCATCTGTAGGCACCTCGATAAATCTGGGGTTATAGAGGCGAAAAGCTTGAAAGGCACCGAGAAAAGAGGGACTTTCGCACAGCACCACATCCCCTTCGTCCAGAAACAGCTTGCCCGATAGCTCGATCCCCTGCTGCGAACCGCTTGTGATCAAAATTTGCTGTGGAGAGCAGGCTTTATCGAACTTCACCTGCATCCGCTGTGCAATCTGCTCTCTTAACGGCAGGAAGCCCTCCGTGATCGTATATTGTAATGCTTGCTTGCCGTGGTGCTTCAATACGTGCTGGGATACTTCCTGGATTTCCTCGATTGGAAACAATTCGGGAGCAGGCATTCCTCCGGCAAAAGAGATCATGCCCGGTTGTTCCGTCATTTTCAGAATCGCCCGAATATCCGAACCATTCAAATGCCTTGTTCTTTCTGCAAACATCACACTGCGATACCTCCCGTACTGTCAGATTGTGCCCCCGTATGTATATCATAAAGGCGCACTGTTGCATCCGTACAATACCTATATCGCATCCCATACATGCAAACAAACTATAGGCTCTGATTGGGGAGATGTGTCTGGATATAGGCTATAAACTCACGTGAGGCATAGGAAAGATATTGATTACGGCGGTAAATGAGAGCCAGCTCCCAGACCATAGCAGGGGAGGTAATCGCAGCTGTATGAATGGGTAAATGCTTCAACCGGCTCGCCATTGATCTGGGTATCAACGAAATTCCCTGCTGACTCGCTACCATCTCACAAACCAGATCCCACATCGAAGACATATGGACAACCCTCGGTTCAAAACCGGCCTGCCAACAGGCTTGAATAACAACATCGTAAAGGGCGAACTCTTTGGAGAACAGGATAAACAATTCCTCCTCCAGTTCCTTTAAATCGACGGACTCCTTCGATGCCAGCCAGTGCTGACTGTCAACAATGGCAACCAGATCCTCCTTTAACAAAGAGAACGTGCCATATAGCCCTGTATCCACAGGCAGCACCGTGACCCCAAAATCGATATGTCCATCATTCACTTGTACCTCCAGATGCTTGGCACTGTACTCGACCATTTGAATATCAATTCCCGGATATTGGCTCTTAAAGCCGACAATGATTTGTGGAAACAGCAGCGCGCCAACCGTAGGCATTAAGCCCATAACCACTTTTCCCCTTTTTACTTGAACCAGCTCATGGATGGACAACGATAAATCCTTCATCGACTGCATAATGTGCAAGGCTTGCTCGTACACAAGGTGGCCGGCATCCGTGAGTTCAACCTCCTTCTCCGACCGGTTCAGCATGAGAACCCCCAGCTCATCTTCAAGGTTTTTGATCGTCTTGCTGATCGATGGCTGCGAGACCAACAAGGTTTGCGATGCTTTTGTAAAGCTTTTGAGTCGGGCCACTTCTACAAAATAGCTCAGCTGTCGAATATCCATCACATCGCCTCCTCTAAACAAAAAGAACCGTA
Organism: Paenibacillus baimaensis; assembly: GCF_025567575.1. Taxonomy (NCBI): domain Bacteria; kingdom Bacillati; phylum Bacillota; class Bacilli; order Caryophanales; family Paenibacillaceae; genus Paenibacillus; species Paenibacillus baimaensis. The sequence continues at coordinate 28,828 of NZ_JAOQIO010000099.1, forward strand.
TAGGTAAAGTCCTATACGATTCCTCCATTTCACACGAGCAGCCTGCCCTTTTGTATAATCAGCTGTCCGTCGATATAAACATCCGGCTCATTCACGACTCCATCCACATGGACGCCAGCCACAATGGTACCGCCAAACGTGTGGTTGCTGCCGAAGGCGACATGAATCGTTCCATATACCTTCTCATCCTCCAATACAACGCCTGTAATCCTCGCTTTGTTGTTGGTTCCGATTCCAAACTCGGCGAGCATACGACCTTCCTGTTCACCCAATATGTGCAGCAGCTTATCCGAGGCAGGACCTTCCACGTCGACCAGACGTCCCTCCTTGATCGTGAGATGCAACGGAGCCTCCAGCTTGCCGATGCCTGCAAAGGAACAGTCGACCTCTATCTGTCCCTCTGCAGTCCCTTCCACCGGAGCGGTATAAGCCTCTCCTGACGGCAGGTTTCCCCATTCCCCCGGGTTCAGGTAGACCCCTGTGCTCGGAAACCCCTTTCTGCCTGCAATGGAAAAGGTGAGCGACTTGCCCCCCTTCTCAATGCGTACCTCGCTCCCATTCTCCAGCAGCCCGGCTGCTTTGACGGAAAGCTCTTTGACCTGGGCATAATCTGCCGATATCGCCCCCTCCAGAAACATGTCGGGCGTAATTCCCGGCATCGTAGCGATCCGTGCTCCACGTGCGACCGCTTCCTTGCGCGCCTTCGTATGTGTCAGCGAATGCTCGGTCACACAAACAATTACCTCGGAGCCTTTCATCGCCTCGCTTACGGCGGCTGGCGGCTCCTCACCCGGTTTCCCTCTATCCCTCATAATAAGGAGCATGGCCTCGGCCTTCAGCTGCTTTCCTGCTGACCATAGCGCTATACCCAGCTCCTGCTTGGCCTCATCGGCAACAACAAGGAAGGTTTCTCCCGCCTTTAAGCCCAAGCTGTTGGTCAAGATGTTAATACTGATATTTGTCAGTTCCTTGCTGCCTATCGATTCCATGCTGAATCGTCCCTTTCCATCATTTGAATATATAACTATTAATCGACTTGCCGATCACGTCTTCAATCGGCTTTAACAATGTGGGATTGCTCATCGTCGTGCTTAGAATCAGCTGCCCTCTTGGTACATGAATGACGGCTACGGCCTGTCCTTTGGTAATCGCAGCCGATACGACCGGATGAGCGGTTCGTGCATCCAAAGTCATAATGAGATCAGGGAACGTTGCCAAGCGCTGACCGTCCTGTTCCAGTGTCATATATTCATTCCAGAACGTCAGCTCGTAATCACCGATCGTCACATGCCCGACATCCCAGCCACGATCCGTTGTTATTGCAAACTCACTAACCTCGCCTACTGCAACAACGCGTCCACCCAGTTTGCTGCAAACAGCTTCAATTGCCGATTCTCCCTTGTGGGTAAGCAGTGCCTCGCCCAGTTCTATAGCTTGGCTGATCGCACCCGGAGCACCATTGACCCGTGCATACTTGACCGTTACCGGATTGCGCGCTACGGCGACCAGCCCACCGGCATCCACGGATACTCTTCTTATCAATGATGAGGTTTGTTCAATGGTCGCCGATACACTGACCTCCAAATACTGATTGCCTCTACCTCCAGCGGCAGCTTGATGAGAAATATATTCGGGTAATTCATGCAGGTTCATCGCACCCATAATAGAGGTTGGATGAGCCCTGCCGTTACATGCCAAGTCAATAATGGGAAGACCTGTGATCGCAGCCTGAAACCAGCCATTCACCGTCGTGTTCGCTCCGTTCTCATTGACGATGATCCCATCAATCGGCTTTTTGAACGATTCACCCAGCAATTCCATTGCCCGCAGACAATGAATCGGTTTGACGTGTTTATCCTTGGCGGCAGGTGCACCAACAATCGATGTGGTAAGAAGCGTAGCATCCTCATCCATTTCATCGGCAGTGAGCAGATGAAGAGGACCTACTTCCAACGCCAGCCTGCCGAGCTGCAGCCCATCCTCGATCCAGCCGCCTCCACCTCCACCAAGCACAGCACCTCCATACACGGCATATTCCATCATTTGCTCATCCACATTTATTTTCCCCATCGTTTATCCCTACTTTTTAGCAAATTTGATTATCGAATTGAAGAAGCCATACAACGCATCACCAGCAATAAATCCAGCGGCAAGAATACCCAGAGGCGCTTCCGCTTCTTTTCCCTTGACCTTCAGTACAATGATGCGGATCAGAATACCGGATAACACAACCCATCCTGCATTAGGATTAAGAATTAAGAGGCCTGTGGCGAACAAAACACCGAGCTGCCGATAATTTGCAGAATAGCTCCCGGTATCGCCCACAGAAAGAGCTGCTTCGCCACTTCTACAGATGCCCCAGCTTCAATCGTTTTGACGTACACCAGATCCACAGGAGGAATCAGGTTCCTCGCGAAAAATCCTTTATATAAAAAGAGTACGGTCAGCAAAGCGACACCAAAGGCTATCATGCCAGTAATATACTGCTGTTTGCGTCCACGCAGTTCGAGCTCCGGGTCACTGCCGTTACCCCGTAAAATATAGCCTGTTTTCAAATCGTAACCCATGTCCGCAAACGCTGGACCGGTCGCTGCGCTAAATCCGACCAATAAACCCAATGCAATAGGAGGAAATCCCATCAAAACTCCCAAAATCAGCGTAATTAAAGCGACAGCGAACGCCGGAAACCATCCGGAATGCATGGCGGCAATGCCCACAATCAGTTCATGAAGATAGGCAGCCAATGCAGCGAATAAAAGAAACCAGATAAACATGCCGAACGACATTTGTGTTAACAGTCCACCAATTACAGCCAGAATCAAGGCAATAACCAGATAAGCCACGAAGCCAAATCCAAGGGTTCGGGTCGTTTCCTGATCGCTTTTCATCCCATCCGCCGCTTCCGATCCTTCGCCCGCTTGCTGCTCCGTGGATTGCCCCTTTTTGTTTTTCGCTTTGAAAATGATCATCGTCGTCTGCACCAAAGCCATAAGTCCCCCACCAATCATAAATCCATGCGGGATATAGAGCAGATTCATATCAACGGCAAACAACGGTATCGAATACTGCCGCAGCAGCAGACCGCTTCCAAACATTGGTCAGCGCCCAAATATTGCCGATAAAAGCGACCCCAAAAGCCGACATGGAGAGCCCAAAATAGGCACCCACAATTCCTCCAGCAGCACCCAAGCCGAGGAGTACGGACCGTTTACCACCCTTTTGAGCGGCTACGATGGCCTCTGCCGTCGCTACACCCGGTGGCCAGGCGCCCGCCGCAGGAAACACCTTGGAATTAAACAGCTTATACAGCAGTGTTGCATCGAGAAACATCGCCAGAGCAGCACCGATCAGCATCGGAACGATCAATTCCGGCTTGCCCATGACAAATGGAATACCGATAGGAATCAACAAGCTGTTGGCTGCACCAAACGTAGCCGATGAAATCGAGGTTTGCATCAAGTTTTGACGATGAATGGACTTGAACATGGAGAAGGCAGGAATAGGAATCCGCCCTATCAGCATGGCAATTACGGCACCAATAATCGCGGTATTTGGGGTCAGTCCGAGCGAGGTCATGAGCTGCATACCGATAACTGCTCCTACAATCGCCAAAAAGATATTCATGATCAAGGCAACCGGTTCAAATATCGAGGGGTGTTTATCTTTGGATTTTTTGTTTTCAATCATAAATAGCTGCCTCCCATGTTGAATATCCGTCCTATAAGCCAATTCATCTGAGTACATGTATAGCTGTATTTAAAAAGACACCCGTCACCTCCGCCTATCCCCGTATATTAGAGCCCCAAAGCAGCTCTCTTAACGTTACATGAATCTAACATAATACCTGACATCAAACATTAACTTACCTCAAAACTATAACAAAAGCAGGCCTGCCTTCCTATGGGAAGCGTACCAAATGGAAGAACACATTTTTGGGCATGAACACAAAGGTAACATGCTGCTCTCATTCAAAATAGCGTTTTCAACAAATATTGGGTATGTAACAACCTTGTCATGTAAGTCGTGGAAAATCGTATGCAGCCGATTGTCGATATTCAGTCCCGGCAGGTATATCTATGTATGCGAAAAAGCCTTCCTCCCGACGATAACTCGTTCGGAAATGAAGGCTTTTTACAATACTATACGAAGGCTTGTGACTTAAATCCAAGCCTTTAAATTCACTTGTTTAATAAAGTCAGCCTGGGATTGAACCTCGGAGCTCGGCTTCATCGTATCCGCCTCTTGCTGATCTTCCCCGTTCATAATTCGACGGAATAATTCTTCGTTCTTGGTAGCCAGTGCAAAATCGATCAGCGATTCACGCTGAAGTCTGTCGGCTTCCAGCTGAATCAAAATTTCCTCCAGCTCAATGTCCGCAGCTGTTACAAAAAAATGCTTATTTATTTTGGGAACCCGCACAACATAATCAAAAACATTATCAGCGTTCCGATCGATAGCCATGATATAACCATATTCACTAACAGGCAAGTTTTGCTCAAAAGTGTCTGCCACGATAATTACTCTTTGTCCCAAACGCAACATATGCCATTCCTCCCCAAGATTGACGCGTCTCATGCTTAGTATTCTATACAAATGTATGCCTATTAGCAAAATAATGATAGAGATCGTCCATAAATGGAGTCAAAAAAGACTACAAATATAGGTAGTTTGTAATAATTGTTTTTATTCTAGCATCTTTTATAGGGTTAAGCAATGATAGACAAAAAGCAAGGATACTTTGTTTCCAAAATGGCAGCCAACTGCGCTTTTTATAGAAAAAAGAGTCGAATCTACAAGTTTTATCCCGGTACAGCCTACCGCATGACAGGAAGAGGTTATCCATCAAGTCTGCTCGACTCTCGGATAACCTCAGCTGCTTCAAACCCATAACGATCATTTATTTTTCGTATTCGGATGCCTTCTTTTTCAGTTCATCGAAAGCTTTATCTGGTGTTGTTTTATCAAACATCAGCGCCTCGGTAATCGATTTGTATTCTTTGGTATCAAAGTTGTTCCACCCCTTGGCACCCGGGTTAAATTGTTGAGCCCCTGCAATGGACTTGGCAATCATATCCACAGTCAATTTATCGGCAGCTGTGAATTTAGGCGTTAATTGAGCGACGATTTTATTGGAAACCGGCACGCCGCGAGTCGTTCCGGAAATTTCCCCAACCTCGGGATCGTTCACGAACCAATCGATAAATTTCGCTGCTTCAGCCTTGTTCTGTGAATCCTGACTTACACTAAAGAAGAAGGTCGCCTTCAGCCATCCACCGCCCTGTTTGTCCTTAGGCATTGCCGATACTCCGATGCTTCCAGGCTTCAGCCCCTCCCATGAAGAGGCTTGCGCCGCATGTGCGTTTCTGAAAATGATTTTGCCATTCAGCATCAGGTCCAGCTTTGGATCCAGCTCCTTGTCACCAACTGCGACATCCGGGGGAGGTACAATGCCTTCTTTTCTAAAATCGCTGAACGTCTTCACCCATTCTAGCCATGTATCCTTATCAAAGTTGAACTTGCCTTCAGGCGTTACTGGCTGTCCTTTACCTTTACTTAATTGATAGGACGTATAGGCTTCACGGTTCGTTGTCGCATCCTGCATCACATATTGATCCTTGCCCAGTTTCGCTTTGATATCTCTGGCAAGCTTGAAATACTCATCCCAGGTAATTCCGTCCTTCAGCTGAAAGCCGAGCTTTTCCAGAGAGCCTTTATCATAAATCATGCCCCAGGCATTATTACCGAGCGGAATAGCTGTTGATTTATCCTTATATTTGCCGGCTTCGACCAGCTTCGGATCAATGTCCTTGACGTTGACGCTGCTTAAATCGGCTAATTGATTTCTGGCATTCCAGTCCGCTAACCATGCGGCGTCCATCTGGATAATATCAGGTGCATTTTTGGCTGCTGCTTGTGTAGTCAGCTTGTCGATATAGCCGTCAAAGCCGGAATATTCCGGTTCAAAGGTGACGTTCGGATTTTTCTTCGTATACAAATCAAGAATTTTGATGGTGGCATCATGTCTCGGCTGGGAACCCCACCAATTGATCCGGAGCTTGATCGGCTTGCTGCTTGCGGCGGGCTTGCTTTCCATTGTTGGCGCTGCAGCCGAATTACTATCCGGTACTTTGGCTGTTTGTGTTCCGGCTGCTGAACAGCCAACCATGGATAATCCCATCACGGTGGATACAACTGAAAAGATTACTTTTTTTCTCATTTTCATCATCCTGGATCATGTCCCCTTTAATTATAATAGCTTACCTTATTCATCATCTATTGAAGATCAAAGCATATGAAAGCTTTAACCCTTAATACCGGTGGTCGCAATACCTTCAACGAAATGCTTCTGGGCAAGGAAGAAAATAATGACGGAAGGAATCACCGACACCAGACCCATTGCCAGCAGCTGACCCCATTCCTGAGCCGACTGTGAGTCATTAAACATCCGAAGCGCCAAGCCAACTGTATATTTATCAACCGAGTTAATATAAAGCATATGACCAAAAAAATCATCCCAATTCCATAAGAAGCAGTAGATTAATACAGTCACGAGCGCCGGCTTCGTTAGCGGGATGATAATCCTCCAGTAAACCCCAAACCAGCTGCAGCCGTCCATTTTGGCCGATTCATCCAATTCCTTCGGAATGCCTCTAATAAATTGCACCAGCAAAAATACGAAGAACGCGCCTCCAGAGCCACCAGCCAGTGCATGTGGTACGATAAACGGCAAATACGTATTGACCCAGCCAAAGCTGTGAAACAACGCATATTGGGGAATAATCGTTACCTGTCCAGGCAGCATCAGCGTAAGCATCAGGATCGAGAACCAAAAGTTCCGCAGCGGAAAGTCCAACCGGGCAAAGCCAAATGCAACCAGACTGCAGGAAATAACGGTCGTGATGAGAATCCCAAGCTCCAGCTGCGCATTGTTCCAATAAAAATCCGTAAAGGAATGACCGGGGATGGCGTACCAACCATTACTAAAATTGACCCACATGGGGTTCGTCGGAAATAGATTCGGCAGGCTCATTTCCTGATTTGATTTCAGAGAAGCGCCCACCCACCAAAACACGGGGTAAATCATCAGCAGGCTGAGCACGGCAAGTCCCAGATGTCTGAACAGGAGATTCCGTCTACTATTCATTTGCTCTTTCCTCCTTCAGATTCATAGAAAACCCAATATTTCGATGTCAGAAAAATAACAGCCGTGGAGGCCACAATGATCAAAAGCATAATCCACGCAAGACCCGAGGCATAACCCATTTGAAGACGGCTGAACGCACGTTCATACAAATAAAGCGAATATACATAGGTCGAATTGGCAGGTCCACCGTTGGTGATGATCATAGCCGGGGTGAACATTTGAAAGGCTCCGATAATACCCATGATCGAATTAAAATAAATGGTTGGCGAGAGCATCGGCAGTGTAATTCGGAAAAACTGCGTTGCTTTGCCCGCTCCGTCAACCGAGGAGGCCTCATACAAATCATTAGGGATCTGCTTAAGCCCCGCCAGAAAAATAACCATGGCCGAACCGAACTGCCAGCCTACCAGCAGCACTAAAGTCCACAAGGCCGTATCGGGATTCGTTACCCAGCCTGTCCCCTCGATGCCAAAGTGGGCCAAGATATTGTTCACAAAGCCTTCCTTGCCAAAGATGTTCTTCCAGAGAATCGCTACCGCAATACTGCCCCCAATCAACGATGGAAAATAAATCGCCGTACGGTAAGCCGACATCCCTCTGATGTTTTTGGCTAACAAAATGGCGACCATCAGTGCCGCTACCAGTCGCAAAGGAACAGAAGCCGCTACGTAAATGAAAGTCACCTTCACAGCTTGTATAAATCGTTCATCGGATGTTATTATTCTGTTGTAATTCCTGAGCCCCACCCACGTTGGCTCCTCCAGCAGCGAAAAGTCGGTGAATGAATAATAAAGCGATTGCAGCATGGGGTATAATGTTAGGCCCAGAAAGCCCAACAGCCATGGAGATATAAACAAATATCCGGCAATCGGTGATTCCCACCGCTTGATTGTGGGTCGATGTCGCTTGATCAATGGATCAGATAGTGATGTTGCTGCGCTTTCTTTCATGTCCGCCCACCTCGTTTGTTGTGTTTTTCTTATTATAAAATTTTCGATCCCGGGCGCCTATGAGGGTATATCACTATTTCTTTTAAATTAATCCGATATTTAGGCAGGAGGCGAAGCATTCATGTGGAAGATTGCGATCATTGATGATGACAGACAAGTTCTGAGAGGCATGAAGCAAGCGATTCCCTGGGACGAGTTGGGTGCCGAATGGGTCGGTGAAAGCACGAATGGTCACAAAGGACTGGAGCTGATCCGGAAGGAGAAGCCGGATATCGTCATCACTGACGTGTATATGCCTGTGATGGACGGGCTGACCATGATAGAACACTTGCGGAAAGAGCAGTTCCAGGGAAAGTTTCTGATTCACAGCGGCTATTCCGATTTTGAATTTGCACGCAAGGCATTAAGAATGAATGTGGACGATTATTTATCGAAGCCTGTTTCCAGACAAACACTTCGTGAGTCGCTTCAGCGTGTCATTCTTACAGTCGAAGAGGAAAATAAAATCCAGCTGGAGCAGAAGGCGCTGCGTGATAAAGTCATTTTGTATGAGCCGTTTGTCCATAAAGAATGGTTGAAAACCGCGGTTACCGGAACGATGGACGATTGGAATAAAGAACACCCGCTATTCAATACAGAAAAGGCGCAAACCCATCTGGTGCTGGGCATTGAAATTATGCGAACGGCGCGGATATCCGATGTTGCGGCTCCGGACCGCTTTTTGTTCCGGTTTGCCATTCAAAACATTATTCAAGAAATTCTCAGTGAACGGCAGCTGACCTTCGACTACGTCGAGCTGCATGGCTATCATGCCAGCTTGATTCTGCACTTCGAGAAGGACGCAAGGTACGAGGAACTGATTGATGGGGTAAAGTCGATTGCCGAAATGATCATTGATTGTGTGCACAGGTATTTGTCCATTTCCCTGCATATCGGAATCGGCGGTCTTAAAAACCATTGGTCACAAATCTCCGATTCACTGGAGGAAGCATTCCACTTTTTATCCCAAGGTGCTCCCCTGCTGTCCTCTTCGAGTTTATATGCCTATAACGATTCATCAAGTAAGCGTTCCCAATCGAATGGTGTATTAGCCAAACCGATGCGGTTTTATCACCAGCTGATTGAGGATATCAAAAACACCCAGGGAAAAATGGCGGAATCGATCATTCACAGCTATATCGATACATTACATGAAAGCTCTGACTCCTCCGAGCCTTTCTTCCACGCGCTGGGCGCACAGTTCTGGACGATAGCCAGCTATGCGCTTAATGATGAGCAAATCCGTCTATGGGAGATTTTTACCGAGGTGCAGATCGAAGCCGAGCTGCGCAGCATTCATACAGCTGATCAATTCGGGGTGTGGCTGCATGATAAAATCCGGGATATCTGTGTCAATCAGCATTGGCACGAAAACCTGAAGCACAAGCAGGCCGTTGATTTCATGAAGCAATATATTCATGAGAATTTCAAGCAGGACATTACGCTCGCAGAGCTTGCGGAGAAGGTATTCATTTCGCGCAACTACCTGAGCCTGATTTTCAAAAATGCAACAGGAGAAACGATTAATAATTACATTATCCGGGTTCGTATGGAGCAAGCCAGAGCACTGCTCTTGAAGGGAACGTTCAAAATTTATGAGGTTGCAGAAAGTGTCGGTTACAAAAACATCCCTTATTTTAGCACCACCTTTAAAAAGCATTTTGGAATTACACCCATGGAATTAATCAGATAAATCGGTAATGAGGGCGGGAATGTCAAATGAAGCATATGTTCAAAAAATATCCGATCTATTACTTGCTGTATGGTGGATTCTCCTGCTTCATCGTCATTCTGCTCGTCGTCGTGATCTGGTTGGCATACTCGCTTTCCGCTCAGGAAATGGTAAAGAACACGTCTTATTATCAACAAAATGTATTGAATGAGCTGTATAGCAAAATCGGTATCCAAATGCGTTCAATCGAGCAGGTCTCATTAACAGCCTCGCGTAATCCCTTGTTGTCCGATTACTCCCTGTTATCCGAAGACGTCTATTCCGACCATAAAAGGGGCGCAGAGCTGGAAGCTTATTTAGCCAGTATCACCTATGCCACACCCATGATCTCCTCGATTCAATTTTATACAAAAAATGTGGTTTACATTCAGTCCCAGATGCCTGTTGTCTTTATTGAGGAGCAGAAGGTCAAAGGAGAGCCCTGGTACGCAGCGGTTGAAAATACCGATTTCTCATGGGTAGGCGAGCGTACGATTCAATTGTTTAACGGGGATTTTTCCGTGATCAGCTTTGCCCGTAAAGTATATTCCTCTACTGGCGAATACAGCGGATTATTGCTCTTAAATGTAAAATCGTCTGCAATTCAAAATCTGGTCAAGGGGGAAACGGCGGACGCCAACCGGATCTTGCTCGATTCTGGAGGCAGAGTGATTACGTTAATTGGAGATCCGCAGCTTGGACCCAATATTAAGGATTTTCTTCCTTATACGGTGAACGAATCCGGCTATTTAAAGGTCGATACCAAGGGATATACACTGGCTAACTCCAGCAGCCACTTAATGGTTTGGTCAAAGCATTTCAATTCGGACTGGACGCTCGTCGAGCTCACCCCGTGGAAGCAGATTACTTCAGGCAGTGTTCACAATGCATTTATTTTATCGTTGGTCGGTATTTTGGCGATATTCATTGCCTTGTTTTTCACTTTATTTTTCTCCAATCAGTTTATTAAACCGATCCGGCTGCTGCTGCATGAGATGGGCGGATACGCGGCGAATATCAACAAGGTAAAGCTGCCGGAGGATTACTATAATGAATATGGGGTGCTGTTCGCAGGCTACCGGAAGCTGATTGATCGGATTCAGGAGCTGTATATGTCGCTGGAAAACCAGTACATCAGGCAAAAAAAGGCCGAAATCAAAGCGCTTCAGGCGATGATCAATCCACACTTTCTGTATAATACCCTGGATCAGCTCAATTGGATGGCTCTTGGTGCCGGACAAGATAAAATGAGTGAAATTCTCGAGCTGATGGGACGCATGTTCAGGATCGGCTTGTCCAATGGGGAAAGTCTGGTTACGATCCACGATGAACTGCTCCACGCCGGCTGCTACATGCAGATCCAGCAGCTGCGCTGGGAGGAAGGCCTGACCGTCGTTACACATGTACCTGCCGAATTGGAGCTTTATTATATCCCGAAAATGACGCTTCAGCCCTTTATCGAAAATGCGATTATGCATGGCTTTGACGGAAGATCGGAAGGCACGATCTGCATCACCGCTGTTCAGGAGAATGAAGCGATCGTATTTACCGTCTCGGACGATGGCGTAGGACTCAGGAATAACTGGAATTCAGGGGAAAAACGAAGCACCGGTGGTTATGGCATTCGTAACGTCACGGAACGCTTCGAAGCCTTTTTCGGTGTGGATTACGGGATTAACATCCAAGACAATGATGCCGGAAGCGGTGTCATTGTTACGATTCGTATTCCCCTGCTGAACGACAATGACATTGATGGTCTGGGAAAGCCAACCGAAGGTATGCCACGGGCTTATCCGGTGTAGATCAAGACGTTTCATCTGACACTTTTCCAGATTGGCATTAGGGCTGGCGGAGCGCATACACCATGTGTACCCATTCGTTCAGCTGCTGCTGTACCGTGATATAGCCATGCTCATGAAACCACTGCAGCAGCCTGGAACGGTCAGAGGGATAGCAGTTGGCCAGCTTGGCCAGTACATCTGTCCTGCCAACTGCCTGCAGCCGGGTAAGATGTGCCGCTCTGGCATCTTCATGCTCAAACATAAGGCCCGTAATAACGACACGTCCGTGCGGCTTCAGCACACGGTCCATTTCGGCAAGACCCAGCAGCTGCTGGGTCTCGTTCACATGATGGAACGCAAAGCTGGTCGCAGCAAAATGAAACTGGCCATCGAAGAACGGCAGTGCGAGCAGATTGCCGAGCTTCGCTTGCAGCGCGGGATATTTGCTGCGGCAGCGAACCAGCATCTGGCGCGATTGCTCGACAGCCGCAACCTCGGCACCTGTTTCCAACAGCCTTCCCGCCAAATTACCCGTCCCCGCGCCAATATCGAGCCCCACCTCTTCAGCCCTTGGAGCCAGCCACTGAACGGTAAAGGCCAAAGCCTGCTCATACTCGTCTGCTGAGGCAATCCATCCAACCGGGCTTTCGTTCAGATCATGTCGTTTGCGGTCAAACTGCTCAGCGATTTGGTCAAAGCCCCACTGATCCTCCCAGGAGGAACGGGCTGTTCGAATTCGCTTCGTATGCTCTGCGAGCTTGAACAGATCGTCCATGACGAGTGGCTTTCCTTCGTCCACCTGATCAATCAGCTCATCCATGGCGGTCAGGGTCTGCTTCCATTCTACCCACTTGGAAAACAGGATCGCCCGCTGCAGCTCCAAATGATGATGCAGGGAGGTCGCATCGCCACTGTCAAATACTCGCAGCAGCTTGGCAATGCTCTCGATGCCGATCCCCATTTCACGAAATGAAGTGATCGTTTGCAGCCGCCATGCATCCTCCTCATTGTAGTGCCGATAACCGTTGTGTTCATTTTTGACTGGCTGCAGCAGCCCTTTCTCCTCATAGAAACGAATCGCCCTCGGAGTGACATCCAGCCTGCGGGCCAGTTCATTAATTTTCAATATTCCCATCTCCCTGCTAACCCCATTATAAACTATTACGTAAGGGGAAGGTAAAGAGGCTTCTGCTTTATTTTCGTTTACCTATTTCCTTAAACAAACGCCTCAGCGTAGTCACCCCCAGCGTAATCGCAGCCCCCATCCCTGTAACCATCACGGTCAGCGCAATATATTCAAAAATGGAATAGTCATTCATTTTCCCCCAATCGATAGGTCCCTTCAAGTCTTCAATCACCTGATTCATCCCATAAATACCACTGACCACCGAATAGATCGTCAAGATCAGCAGCAAGTAATTGGAACGTTTGGCTGTAAAATTTTCCTGGTATTTGTACAGATCAGCCAGCGTTTCATTCACTTCTGCGTACAGCTCGTCACTGCCCAGATGCTTGCGAAGCTGGAGAAAAATTTCTTTGCCCTGGGATTGGGTAGCGACCTCCAGAAAGTAATATCGGGCAGAAAAAATCGTAATCGAGCGGATCAAATCATCGATTTCGTCCTGATTCTGATCCAGTTGGACATGCGAATAACGGTTCGATAATTTAAGCAGCACAACTTTATAAAACAAATTAATGAGCACGCCATAATAATATGCTCCGTACATGTGGTTGCCGAGAGCCGTAGTCACTTCCTTGGACTGATTCGTCAAACAAAAGAAAGAGTTCTCTTCAATCACATAAAACGTATCCGGCCCCCACCTGTCGTAAATGTGCTCATCCAAATACCGCTGAATATAGTCCATATTCGAAGAGCTAATATAAGGCTCGCCCTGAAGGTCCAGTCCATCGACCCGAGAGGCACGGTATATATCCTCAGGTGCAATCGGGCAGTTATCTGTGAAGGAAACCAGTCCCTGTACAAACATCCGCTCATCCACAAAAAAGGGCAGCTTTTCAAAATACGTTTTTTCCAGATCCGTCTTGTCCAGGTAGGCGATCATCCCGGGCACAAGTCCATCCAAAATAAATTCTTCGACCTCGTTGTAAAGATTTCCATTTTGGACCAGCTCAACCGGCTCATCCTGATCCTTCATATTTTGCAAAATACGGAATCGGTTCACGAACTCCAGCACCTGCGAGTAGGTTAAGTCGTCACATCTCACCTCGGTCCGTACCGTAATAAAGCCCAAATCAAAGGGACATAACACGACATCGACCGAATGTATACGAAACGGGATATGCTGTTGATTCATCCGCAGGCTACAATCCATTTCCAGACGCTTGGAATAACGTAAAAATACATCCTTGGAATCTTTATGAGGAAAAATGACGCTATTCGTAAAAGGTAAATAATACCGTTCCAAATTCAAATGGGATACCTGATAGCCCTCCCCGTAGAATGCAGTCTCCAGCTCCAGATTTCCCAGTTCAAACGCAGCAAAGTCGTCCTTTTGCAGCTGCTGCTTCAAATCATCCTGGCAATCCTCATTAAGCGAGAACGGAAACACGAACTGAAGCAGTGCAGCCTTAAGCCGTTTTTCTTCTAATACAGGTTGAACCATGGTATGGGGTTGGACCATTCTTTTCACCGCTCCTACTGATCACCGAATTGTTCTCTATAGGTAGTATTACTCTACAACCCACCCAATCAATCAAAAAAGATCAAAAATCCAAAAAATTGAAGTAAAGTTCCTTGTCCTTAATCAGATTGAAGGGTTCAAGAACGGTACTGAATGGTAATGATAGAATATATTCGGTTGCAAGGGGGATATCGTGCGTGGAGATGCTGTTTATCGTCATTTATTTGATTCTGATTGCCTTGGTGCTGGAGGTTTCTTCTACCCTTCTGATCATATCAGGGCTCAAAAAGGAAATCGCGCGCTTTCAGGCGGTTTCCATGCTGACGGCAACCGGTTATACGACACTGGAATCGGAGCTGATCCTGCGTCACCCGGTACGCCGCAATATTGGCGTGTTTCTTATCTTGTTCGGTGTCTTCTCGTTGGCTGTTCTGATCTCCATTATCAGCAGCCTGTTGGGACAAAATTTACGAATCCCGGCTTTGACAATAGTAACCGTTGGACTTGCTGTTATTTTACTAACGGTCAAAAACAAAAAGATGATGGGTCTGCTCAAGCTCAAGTTTCACCGTCATCTGAATCAACAATTTGAGCTGCATCAGCTGCCCATCGAAGAAATTTTGTATACGAGCGACACCGATTGGGTCACGGATGTTCATATCCATGCCGACTCCAATTTAGTGGACCAAAGAACGGATGCCTTATTGGGTACGGAGGAAGATATTTTGCTGCTGTTTGTTCAGCGGGATGATCAGAAAATCAGACAGCAGTGCCTGAAGCTGACGATTCAGGAGGGTGACATCTTGTATGTGTATGGCAATAAATCGGCTATTGAGGAGAAATTTCACCATGAGCTCCAGAGCATGAAGCTGAGTAATCAGAAGGAGCAGCATGTTGTAGGTATGTAAATTGGGGGATCGACGCTACATCAAATAAAAAGCATCCAATGCTACCGACGCGCAGTAGAACATGGATGCTTCTCATAGTCGTTTGCAGATTACCCGTTCACTACATGAACGGTATGACCCGACAGAAAGCTTTGAACATTATCTACTGCTGTTCCCATCAATCTGGCTCTGGCTTCTTTCGTCGCCCAGGCGATATGAGGTGTAATCAAGCAGTTCGCTGCCGCATACAACGGATTCGAAGGTACAGGAGGCTCCACGGACAGCACATCCACCGCAGCTCCGGCAATTCGTCGATCGTTCAAAGCAATTGCCAAATCCTGCTCGTTAATTAGTGCTCCACGAGAGGTATTGATCAATATAGCCGAATGCTTCATCAGCGCAAGCCGCTCCGCATTGATCAGCTTTTCCGTAGCCGGTGTTAATGGGCAGTGCAAACTAATGACATCCGATTCTGCTAACAGCTGGTCAAGCTCCACCCACTCTACGCCTTCGACTGGAGTCGGATTGCTTCTACCGCTGCCCACTGCGATAACCCTCATGCCAAAAGCGTTGGCGATTCTTGCCACTTGACCACCAATACGACCAAGCCCGATCAACCCCATTGTTTTGCCTGAAAGCTCAATCAGCGGCGAACGTGTAAAGCAAAAATCTGGGCAGTTGTTCCAATCCCCCGCATGGACTGCGTCACTGTGAGTCTGTACCCGATGACACAGCTCCAGCAGCAGCGCAAATACGAACTGGGCTACGGATTGGGTTCCGTATGTAGGGATATTCGTCACAGGAATTCCCCGCTGCTTAGCCGCTTCCGTATCTACAATATTGTAGCCAGTTGCCAGCACACCAATATATTTGAGCTTCGGAAGCTGCTCCAGTATAGCGGCTGACAGCTGTGTTTTGTTGGTCAGCACGATATCCGCATGAGCTGCACGTTCCACAATTTCAGTAACAGCCGATCGATAATATACGGTAACATTGCCAAGCTGCTCTAATCTTCCCCAATCCAAATCCCCCGGGTTTAATGTGTAGCCATCCAATACGACTATATTCGCCATAACCGAACTCCTTTTATGATCAAGCTTTGATATACTCTTATAACATTCCTTAGCTTAAGCATACAGCAATAGCCCTGTTATTTCTTCGTTTGTTTCAGCCTATTTTTGTACATAGAGGGTTCACATTTTTGGATAGGTTATACAAGCCGCACGTCATTAATTTGGATATAGGCGGATGTATTGGATACCCGGGCCAAGCCATGGCTGTTTGCCCGTGTTTTTATATGGGTGATGATTACCTACATGGGCATGTACACTGGCTTGTCCTTTTTTGGAAACTTCAATTTCCTGCCCGTACTTATTATCGTAGGTTCTTTCATGGTGCCTTTTACTTTGGTGGTCTTTTTCTGGGAAATGAATGCACCGCAAAACATCCCTGTCTACAAGGTTGTGTATACCGTCTTTATTGGTGGTGTCGCGTCATTGGTCGCCGCACTGGTTCTCTACCAAACCCTGCACGACTTCAGTGGTGTACTCATTGTCGGCTTCGTCGAGGCGGCGGCCAAGGTACTGGCCATTGCCTGGTTCCTGCGTAATTCCAAAGACACTTACATCCTGAATGGATTACTAATTGGAGCCGCTGCAGGTACGGGCTTTGCTGACTTTGAAACCGCTGGTTACGCACTAAGAGTACTGCTTGAAACTAGCAACCTTGAGAGCTTGTATGACACAATTTTATGGTGCGGCATTTGGCATCTGGAGGCCATATCGTGTGGGCGGCACTTTCCGGCGCAGCCATCTGCATGGTCAAAGGAAAACGGGACTGGCAATGGCCGATGCTGCTGAAGGGACGGTTTCTGAGTATCTCGTATTTTATCAGTATGAAATATGGCCCACGCCAAAAAGCCCCCGGGACTCGGGGACTAGAAGTTACTTCACCATGTTAAATAAGATAGGCAGCGATTGGATGGTCTGGAGGGAAATCATAATACAAACTTAATCAGCACAAAATTCCTTTTTCCTATTACTTCAAGATTAGAGCTGGATAAGCCCCTCACGCGACACGGTCAGCTTTTCGAATCCGGTATCCGTAATCGCATAGCTGTTCTCAATACCAACCACTCCACGCTGCGGGAATGTAAATTTGGGTTCGATAGCTATGACCATGCCGGGCTGAAGTCGGTAGCTGAAGCCTTTGGCAAGCACAGGCAGCTCATCAATCTCAAGCCCGATTCCATGTCCGAGAAATTTAACCTGATCGTCGCCATAGCCCATATAATGGTCACTTAGTCCAGCAGTATACGCCATTTGCAGTGAATGCATGTACAACTGCTCGCATACGGTACCAGGCAGCAGCTTCGATTCCACACTGCGTATAATTTGCTCCGAATGCTCATAAGCTTGTAGCAAATCCTCGGCTAATGTACCGATAACGACGGTTCGTGTCTGATCGATGACATAGCCATCGATGCAACAGCCGATATCGATCAGAATCGGTTCGTTGGCTGCAATGGGGCGACGGCTCGCGCTTTGTGGACTTGCCGGGGATAAACCCTGACCTCCGGCGGGACCATCGAAATAAGTCGGCATTGCTGCTGCCTCTCCCGCTCCAATCATTCCCGTAATTACCTCTTGATTATAGCCTCGCATTCTCATTATACCGATGTGGCCAGCTCGTCGTACATACGTCTCGATATGACTCATCAGCTCCAGCTCCAGCATTCCCGGGCGCAGCTTGTCGAGCGCATCCTCAAAAGCCAGATTGATGACCCGGCCCGCTTCACGAATGTATCCAATTTCAGCAGCTGATTTGATCATCCGTAGTTCACGGATCAGTAGTGAACCATCTACCCAATCCACTTGTGGCAGTACGGCTTCCAATCGTTTGAGCTGCTGCACAGGAAGTACATCAAATTCAGCAGCAAGCCTCAGGTTACGCGAATGCGCTGCATGGAATAAGGAACGATACACATCGGCCAGCCGTTCCCCAAAGCTTCGGAATGAGCCCAAAGACTCCACGGTAATGGAGGATTCCTGCTCTGCACGTACAACACTACGGCGAACAAAGAACACGGCCTCTCCCTCATTTGGCACAAACAAATACCCGGTCTGCATCGATCCTGTAAAATAATACAAATCGACATTTTGCGTGATCATACAGCCGTCAATCTGCAATTGCAACAGTCTTTCTTGAAGCCGTCTTACACGTTCAGTATGCTCGTTCATGAAACCTCTCCTTTAATATTTCCCGTTCAAAAACGAGCTTGATCATCAGCAATCATCACTGACTGCACAGCAATTATCGAATTGGCAGCCAATTCAGCACGTTTTGAATTTTTTGATCCCAATAACCCCATTCATGGCTTCCCGGCTCTTCTTCGTAGGTCAAATCCAGCTTCAAGGCGCGGCAGTGGTCACGGAAACGCACATTGTCCTGATATAGAAAATCCTCCGTGCCGCAGCACTGATACAGCATTGGGCTTGGACCCTCACCTTGCGCCACTTCCTCCGCCAGTTGAAAAAGATCATTACGGCTCCCCGCAAATTGATCCAGATCGCCAAAGATACGTTGGAACTCTACCGGATCGCGCTGCTTGGCAATGGACGCAATATCAAGTGCCCCCGATAAGCTTGCTGCTGCTGAGAATCGATTCGGACACGACAACGCCAGCTTGAATGCGCCATATCCTCCCATCGACAAACCTGCAACAAAGGTGTCCTCCCTTGCCTCCGATAACGGAAAAAACGACCTCGCTAAAGCAGGCAGCTCTTCACTAATAAATGTCCAATACTTGTAGCCAACAGCCATGTCGGTATAAAAACTGCGGTTAACAGCAGGCATCACAACAGCCAAGCCATAGGCGGCAGCATATCGTTCAATAGAAGTTCTTCTCATCCAAATCGTATGGTCATCCGACAAACCATGCAGTAAAAAAAGCGTAGGATGCTTTTTTTTGATTACATTGGATTCCATTCCGATCTGTCCTGTAGTCGACTGTGGTAAAATGACGTGCATGGATGCGGATACCCCGAGCGATTCCGAGAAAAAATGACAGTCCATAAAAGCCATAGATTCATGTCCCCTTTTGATTAATCTTACCTAGAGGGTAACAGGATTACCAAATAAAATCCAGCGAAAAGCTCTGACGACTCTATGAGATCGAAGAAGCCTCCAAGTCCACTACATAGTGGAACGGAGGCTTCGTTGTATCAGGATCAACAATCAACATCCACGTGGGGAAGAGCAGATCCGATATCGACTTTTGTGATAGAGAGTTCGGTAAACACACGATTACAGAGACGATGGTTGTTCCTCTACCGAATGAGAAATATCTTTTCTCAGTGCGAAACTGTCTCCTTATTAGGGCCTGCTAAACCGAGTGCATTGCGTAACCGCAGCATGACAACAACAGCTTCAGCTCGTGTACTCACCTTAGCTGCCCATTCAGCCTGCACTTGCTTGCTGTCTGTATCCGTTGAATGGCTATCATCCAACAGACCTGCAGAGATCGCTCGTTGTTTGAGCTCCGATTCTTCGTTAATGGAATTGGGGTCGATCGCTCTTAAGCTAAGTGCTATGAGGACTGAACGCGTTAATTCGCGGTTCCATTGGTCTGGTGTAAATTCATTTTCCTTAATGATACCAACATCCCGTAATGACTGAATATTACCGTTATAGAGCGTAATCTCAGTGGAATTCGCTGCGCTTGGGGCCGAGTTGGCTATGCTCGGGGTCAAAATTGGAACTTCCAGACTTGCCGTGAGCAGAGCGGTAAACTCCGCCAGTGTCAAGGTATGATCCGGCTTGAAGGTTCCATCCACATAACCGGATATAAAACCATTCGCAGCAGCCTCACGAATCGGAGCTTCCGCCCAATGCCCTGTTATATCGCTAAATAAGAAAGTCATCTCTTCCTCGTTGTCAGCAGCAGTGCCACCCTCCTCAACAACTGGAAGAACATCAGACACAACGACCGTATCGTTCGATCTGGCAAATCCTATATGATTCGGAATTAACAAACTAAAAGGCAATGTTACAACCGCCATCACGAAGACCAACCTTCTTATAATAGATAGTAAGGAAACAGCAATCATAAGTTTGATTTTGTTTTTGAAAATTCGATATGCCCGAGCTCTGTCAGTAACCGCTTTACGATGAAGAACATTGCTTTTGGGATAGGTCATCATTATTCAAGCCCCTCTCTTTAAAGTTAATGACTTACTCAGCTTCATAAACCTTCAATATGCGACTGCTCTCTCGTTTTCCTTCAGAGGTTATCGTCACATAAATGTGACCGCCATTGCTGTTAAGCTGAAGACCGCTAATCGTGGCTGTGGTCACACCAGATGCTGTAATGGCTGAGGCCTCTCCCCCGTCCACCGTCTGAATTGGCGTAGCTATCAGTACATCGGTGTAGAGTTTGATCGTATCACCTGGTTTGATCGCAATCGCTGTAACCTCATCATTACCGTAGGCTCCTGCCAGATTGGATACTCGCAGCTGATTAGGGGATAGCGGAAAGGTAACAGGCTCGGCCGCATATATTTTAGCCGTTCGTGCACTTTCTTCCTCTTGCTTATGCGTTACCGTTATATAAACAAGGCCATAACCAGTCCCAGGTAAAGCTGCATGAACCACAACAGAGCTCGCATCATCGGATGCAGTCGCGCTGCCAATAGCCACTACAGATATATCGTCCGCATATACCTTCACTGTATCACCAGCCTGCAGGTCGTTCACTGTAAGGGTATCTTCGGATCCCACAGCGTTATGAATTTGAATTTGGGATCGATCCGGCGCACCGCTCGCCAATTCGGCGGCGTATGCTTTAATGACACGTCGACTTTCCGCACGAAGGGAAGAGGTTACTGTCACGTATACATATCCGGCCTGTCTGCCCAACTGTGGGACCAAAACCTTCACTTGGGTTGAACTGCTGTCAGCGGTAGCCGTCCCGATCACAGTGGTTGAAGATGCATCTGCATATACTTTGACGATATCACCAGCAGCCAGACCCGACAGCTCAATTCGATCATCCGTTCCTACTGGCTCGTTTGTCACTACAATGGTGCTTGGTGACGGTGCAGCCGTAATCGGTTCCGAGCGATACTGCTTCACCACGCGTACACTTTCCTGCAGGGGTGGGCTTGTAATGGTCATATACACACTGCCTTCTCCCACACTCAACTGCGGGAGTGATGCATCCGCTGTGTCAGAGCCTGCAGCCACAGTAACCTGAGTCAAAGGAGAGGCTGCCTTCTCAGAAGCGTATACTTTCAAAATATCACCTGCCTGCAAGCCGCTCACGATAATATGATCATTCGTTCCACTAAGCTCATTCAGCACACGAATTTGTGCCAATTTCGGTTTAGCGCTCATGGCTTCACCAGCATATCCCTTTTCCGTTGCCCTACTCTCACCTTTTCCTAACTCCGTCAACGTAACGTAGACAACACCTTCGGTGCTTCCGAGCTGTCCGATGGAGACAACAGTGCCTTCGCGGGAACCCGTTACTGCTGTAGCAGAGCCCAATAAATTGGTTTTCGAAGCGTCCGCATATACTTTGACGAGATCTCCTGCTTGCAGTCCCAGCAGTGCAACTGTATCCGGTGTGCCTGTTGAATTATTCGTAATCCGAATGTTGCTTGCAGAAGGCGCCACGGACAAAGGCTCGGCCAGATAAGATTTCACAATACGTCTGCTTTCCGAATACGCAGGCTGTGTTACGGTAACATATACATAACCAGCCGCAGCACCCAGCTGATTGATCGTGATTATTGCGCTATTCGACCCGCTGCCGACTGCAGCAGTACCCAGCGGTGTGGTCGTTCCGCCATCTGCATACACTTTGACGATATCTCCCGCGGACAGTCCGGTTACAGTAACCATATCCGATGTTCCAGTCAGCTTATTATCAATACGGATCATGCCTGGAGCAGGTGGAACCGATGCAGCGGCAAATGCTGTACCGGATACTGCCACCGGAAGCAAAGCCACGCTAACCAAGCACGCCATGCAGGCTTTCATTAAGCTTGTCTTTATAACCTTATTCATATGCAATCAGCACGCCTCCCCCTTTTACTGGCTTGACTTGAAATCCAATGGGTATTCATAAATTACCGTTTTATATACATCTCCTTCATAAGAAAGTGAACTGTTGCGCGGCATTTTCACCTTCACCCTGTAGATCACAGCCGGCCCTTTCAGAACCTGAACAATATGCTCGCTTTCCCACACATAGCTGTAAGGAAACACCACTCCCGGGGACAAATCGTCCACATAATCCTCAAATACGATAACAGGCGCAGCCGACAGCAGACTGCCTTCATAAGGTGTTCCATCCGGACGCAGCTGTAAATTTCCGCGAAGCCCTGCCTCAAATGCGGCATGTGCCAATGGACGCTCAAACACTACCAGACCTTCAGCGAGCCAATCCTTATTTACCTGCAGGGCCGCATCATGAGCGCCACGATTCAAAGTGAATTTTAACCGGTTATGTGTAGTCGTCGTAACAAACCTGTCTGCTTCAAACCCCGTCGTATACAAAAACATCAACACCACAAACAGCAGCAGCAGCGCTCGATTCATCTATTAATCACCGTACCATCGCCTCGCTCATCTGTTTGGCATAACGGACAATTTGTGGAGGTTCGCGGTCCTGACTGCCAAACATGCTGTGAAACAGCCATCGTGGTGTACTTTTTACAGAAAGTGTGCCCTCAATATATTCGCCCCTCGGTGTGAGTATCGTCGTTCCCGTAAATCGGATATCCACACCATCCAGCAAAAAGGTATGCTCCAGCGTATACCGCATCTCATCGATAATTTCCGGAGTAAATCGACCGTTATCTGCATTAGCTGCTTTTTGAATGGCACTGTCGAGCACCATTTCTACTGCATTGGCCCGAGTTGAATATATATCATGCAAAATCGGCTGAAATAGCAGCAGCAGCAAAATATAAACGCTCAGCATCTCCACCAAAGCAGCTTTCATGCTGGTATGGAATCAGGTGGTATCGCAAAAGCAGGATGTAAGGATGGTGTATTCGTTCTGCGTTCCGTGTCTGCGTACAGACTGCGATGGATGTCTTCACGAATACCTCCATGAGCTAATGCAGGTGTGTAAATGAACGAGCTCGGAACGTTAGTATTGTTGAATAAATCGTCCATTTGCGTCTTTTTATCCTTAATCGAGCTCCACATTGCCACAAAAATGAACAATCCGATGGCAGCCAATGTAGCTGCAATGAGTAAAAACTTTTCCAAGGCCGGTTTCATTATTTATCCACTCCTTCTATGATTCAACCAAAATGATTCGTGCTGCGTGCCAAATCCGTTACATACTGCTGGGCGATGTTTAACGCATTCCACAAATAAATCAACAGCGGGCTAAACGCCGCAGCATAAGCCAAGCTCCCAAAAAACTTGCGTCTTCGCCGCCGATTCTCGCGCAGCATCTGGGTATAACTCTCTTCCCTCGCCTCCACCAAGGCAGAAATATCCTCAGGCGGCGTCATTTCCAGATCTGCGAGCAGCTTGCACAGCTCCTTGGCCTCCTTGGTTCCGATATCCTCGCCAATCGCATGCAGTGCAGCGGACGCCCCTTCATCAAATAACCGCAGCCCTTTATTCAATGCAGGCTTGATTCTTACCGTATAATCGCGCAGCTTGGTCAGCATCGTATGCAGATTCAGTCTGCGGCGACCAACCCCTTTAAGTTCGTCAGCGATCATGCTGTAGATCATGAACAGCTCGCGGTTTTTTTCCCCGTCGTCAATCTCCTTCCATTTGGCCAGAAAGTAAGTGAGCAGCGAAGCCCTCGTGTTGGTCGCAAGCAGCATCACAACCGGTCCCCACAGCTGAAGCAGCAGTGCAGGCAAGGATTGAACACCCCAATTGAATGAGATGTCATATAAGCTGTTGATCAGCCATAGTAGCGCGACACCATAACGGATGGACTGGATTTTTAGCGCATTCATCCCCAACGGATACCCCGTACGCTCCAAACGTTGATCCAGCTCTGGATGATCCAGCCAGGTTTTCAATCGTATATATTGCAGGCGGGACATATATTTAATGGACAGGGGGGTCCGCAAACGGCGATGTATCAGATAAGCAGCAAGCATGTAAATCAGGCAAATCAGGATGCCAAGAAGTCCGCCGCCGACAGCATATAGATCATGGTGCATCTGAAAGAAAACCTTCGACCTCCTTGTGGGCTAAATCATATGCTGAAGCTGATATCAGCCTTCTAATAATCATTGGGCGGACGTCGGAACCAGGTTGCCAGAAGCAGCGAGCCGATAATAAAGCAAACCGTAACCGTCAGCCAAAAGCGCCCTTGCTCCGTTCCTAATTGGTAGTGTACCGTGCTCGTGTAGCCCATAAATATGACCATCATTAGCAAAAGCAACGGGAACAAAAGCACATGAAGCCAGCTCAACTGCAGCACCTCAGAGCTGGAATCCCCCTCATCGCGCAGCATATCGATCTGTTTGTGAATATTTTTATCAATCGCCATGAGCGTGCTCTCCACATTTTCGTTACGCAGCAGCCCTTTCAGCATTGTTAAGCCAAGCTGCTTGGCAAAGGATGTTTGAATACTGTAGATAAATTCTTCAACCGCCTTCTCCATTTCGCGCGAGTCCACATAATTAAGCTCCTCCCTGATCAGGTTCATAAAATGACTGCGGATCGCACTGGACGACATTTCCTGACAAGCCAGCTGCAGCGCCATACGCATATTACCGCGGGTAACCTTGTATTTACTGGTCAAAATACCTATCGTTTCTGCAAGATCATAGCCGCTTTGGATTTGTTGGCTGCGCAGCTTCAGCCGTTGATAGATGATCAGTACTGCAAACGCCACAACGGCAATGAACAGACTGAAACGAATATCGAAAGCCATTACGTAGGAAACCATCCCGGCCGACAAGGAGCTCGATACAGCCAACAGTAAAAATCGCTGAACCGAATATTCGTTATAACGCTCCTTCATCGTAGCCTTCAGCAGCAGCTCCAGCTGACGATGTATTCTTCGGTATATTGCCGCAATTCGCCCTGCTTGCTTGTGGCCTCGAGGCTTACGCTTCAGCTGTTTCATGCTAACTCGGTGTCGGTGCTCTGTCAGCAGCAGCTTACGAAGATAACGGAGAGGCTGCCTCAGAGTCATATACAAACCGATTGTAAATAAACACGCTGAGATGAACAGAAGCGCCATCGTCAAAATCGGAAACATAGACAAGGGCTAAACCTCCTCATCCGTCGAGTGCTCTGTTGGTGATACTACAGGGTTACTTGACATCGCAGCAGCCATTAGATTCATCGAAACACTGATTCGGTGCAGCGGATTAGCCGCTACAGGATTATAAACAACTATTCCCTCGTTCTCAGCAATAGGTGATGCCGCTGCCAATGCTGCTAACGCTTGGAAAGTTCGTTCGGACCATTCCGGATGCACCTCATGCATTTCCTTACGCAAGCCCTCACTCAAATCGTTGCGATACGTCCATGTATCCGTTCGCTCATTCCAATGCATCAGCTCATGAGTACTAATTTCTCCGGTATATCGATTGTAGCGAAGCTCCATAACACTTTTGAGTCGTTTACGCGTTCGAGTCGTGTCCTGCGTCTGCACGATCAGAATATCGATATTTTCGGCTACACGCTTTTCTTCCTCCTCAAAACGCACACCCGGATTCAAGCTGCACAGCAGCCTCGCGAACTGTGAGGGTACGGTTTCCGGCTTCCATGTGTGAAAGGTGCTGCCAAAGCCCTTGAGCAGTCGTTCGCAGGCGAGCATCGCACCCTCCGCCTCGACTCTGCGTACTTCACCGATAATCGCATAGTCGACGTCGAAGCGCAGGATCTGATCCATTGCATGATGAAAGGTGCCTTCATGGGTGATCCGTTCGATCAGCTTTTTTTCGGGAAAATCGCGGCTGGCAGCCAGCTCGTAATGCTTTTCGATAATCGCACCTGTGTAATGGTTTTCCCGTTCCGATATCAACGCTTTAAGTGTCGTGGATTTACCCGTTCCTGGCGGACCAATGACTATTACATTACAATGAGTTTTCGATATGCCCTGCAGCAGTTCGACAGCTTCCGGCGGGATGGTGCGGCGCTTGGTATCTGCCAAATCCCCCACGGTAACACGACCGATCAAAAACCGTCGAAACGTAATCACATCATGCCTTACGTCGGGCTTCACCGTGAGCGTAACCCGTTCCCCCGTATATAAATCCACCTCCAAGGTTGTATTGTATAGATTGACGATCGCATCTTCCTTTTGGCGAGTGAGTGCGCGAATGATTTTGTCCACCTCCTGTGTGGAGGCAAATTGAAATGGCATCCGTTCATGGCGACCGTGATGATGGATCCAGATGGAGGTTCCAATAATTTGCGCGGCGTAGCTGTCAGGATACGTTTGCCAGCAGGCCAGTGCCTTAAAGCCGTATATTTCATGAAACATCGCATGTGTCACATCGCCATAGCAGCGCTGCTCTTCCTTGGCAAACCGTCTGAGATTCATGTAATAATCCGGCAGCTCCAGTTGATGCAGACCCTGGCGGTCCACATGGGATTGTATTTGCTCCATAATGGCAGTCACTGTCTCGGGCACACCGATAATCGCGTTGTTTTCCAGCTCGACGAAAGCTTCGGCATCATCGCTATCCGGTGCTCCTGCCAGATTCCGGTTGCCTAGCCCTTGATGCATAGCACCTGCGAATCGTTCACCGACCATTTCTTTGTAGGTGTGGCAGGCTTGCTCGAAAAGCACCTTTCCGCCACTACTCATCAATTGGGGAGGCGTATAGGTCTGTTCAACTGAGGACGAAAACGTCGGTTCCCATATTTCAGGCTCCGTATGAAACTGTCCAATATGAAACCGCGACTGACTTGCCAATGTTTAAGCCTCCTTTACAGGCTTCATCCAACGGAACCACGAGCCCTTCGAGGATCCTGCCGCAGAATCCGTGTGCTTGGCCGTTTCTACAGCAGACGTGTGTACAAGCGGCAAATCATAATAATGCAGCATCGCCTTCGCTATTTTGCCCAGCTCTTTGTTGTAATCGTGATTGTGCGGATGGACCCAGCCAACCTCTGCTTCTTTGCGATAAAATGACGGATCATACGGCAAACTGCCTACATATGGCATCTCCAGCTGGCGTGAGAGCTGTTTTTCATTTTCGATATCGGGTGAGCGAATCATTTTATTAAACAGCAGCATCGATTGGCGCTGCTCCCATTGAAAAACCGGGTGCAAAATATGCTCGCACATTCGCCGCCACTGCGCCTTGGCCTGCTGACTCTGACTCATATAAACGAGCAGCAGATCAGAAGCATGTATGCTTTGTGCTGCCAATGCATGGTCAGGATAGCTGCCTGCATCCAGAAGCACCAGATCAAAGCACTCGCGCGCCTTCTCGATTAACCATGACACGCCATCCGTCTGGTAATAATACAGTTTTTTCAAATCCCGGCTGCCTGCTAAATAATAAACGTTCGGTGCCAGCAGTTGCATTTTGCTCTGAAGCTCTGCAGCCTGAAGCTGCTTGCCCTGCAAGCTTCCCCACAGCTCATCCATATATTTGGCCGAATAAATCAATCCACTATCCCCGGGGTTCCAGCCGTTTAGTCCAAAAATCCCTACTTTTACTCCCGATAGTGCCGCCAGTGTAACTCCGATTGACAATAAACTGGAGGTGACACCCAGCTGCGGAAGCGCGCCGATTGCGGTAATGACCTTACTGACAGTCCTTGCCTTAATCAGGCATATCTTCCCCGTCTCATCCGCTACCTGCTCAGGAGTATGGTATGGAAGCACATAGTCAATACCTTGCGCTGCACACAGGCTTTGCGTTGTTTTTAAGGTCAACGGATCCGTACCGTTGCTTAGTAAATAAATAATTCGATTCGCCAGATAGTAACTGCGCAGCGTGAACAATTCGTGCATATCCAGAAGCACGTCGCTTACAATCCATACGTCTCCAGGCAATAACGAGGTCTCTGGAGCTGGTACTGAAGGATTCGATACGAGGGTTCGAGCTGTTTTCAGTAGAGAGTCCCGCTTGCTTTCCGTTCTTTCTCCCATCAGAAGAACGGCTACCATATCCTTGGATACGCTGGATACCGACTCATAATCGCCGGAAATTCGTAACGCCTCCAGCAGTCTTCGGTCGCCTGAAACCACATAAGCATTCAATGTTTAATAGACCTCCTTTAAGCTTATATACTACGTACTAGTGATAAACGACCAGGAATCGGTAACCCTTAGTACCGTATTTGCGGATCAGTTCTTTTTGATCATTATTGACAATCAGCTCTATTGTACTGACCATACCTGTTGGTTTTTTACGGTCATCGGATGCTCCGATTTCCTGATTGTTGGTGCCCTTGGCATAGCTGACGACAATTTCCTGAAGTTTTTTCTCTTCCTCATAAGAAACATTCAGCTGGTCCAGTTTTTCACGTGACAGCTCCTGATTGGCTGTCTTGTCATCAACTTTTTTGCTTTCCTCCTTTTGGACCAGCAGCAAGGAGACCCGATCACCACGCAGCAAGCTGCCGGGAGGTTTTCCAAACATCCATTCCACCGGAAGTGGCATGTTCCACTCATCAGCACCAGGCAGCAAATGGGCGGTGTTCAGCATATCAGCTGTGATTTGTTCATTCAGCCGAACGGCTCGTGTCGTTTCCTGATGAAGTGCTGATGGCATACGTACCAATGCCCCGTCAACAAGCTGCTCTTTTTTTACCTTGACCGTTTTGAGGTCTGCTTCGGTTATGCGTAAGCCGCGTTCGACAGAACGGGCAGCCTGGACCACTTCAACTGTTCCCCAGTTGGGTTCCACGAACCACTTCCAACCGATAAGCAATGCAGGTCCAGACAGGCACAAACCGATGACCAACACATAATACATACATTTATACCAAACATTCATCCTGCCGGGTCCTCCATTTCCTTTCTATCCGTTCCTCCACAGCTTGTGCAGCAGACCCTTGGGACCTGTATGAGGCAGCCAGCTGCGAAGCCAGTCTTGCATCGAACGCTCTAACTGAGCTCGGACTCCAGGGCGGTCCTGCACCAGTATACCCAGCCAGCTCGCCTCAGCCATCCTGGTAAAATCAATCGCCGGAAGCATACAAACCGGTGGTTCGGGAAATACACTCAACCATTGTCCGGTATGACTGGAATTCACTGCCTTATTGGCGATGCCCCAGACTGGCTTGCCCAACCGCCGCAGTTCCTTAAGCCGCTTCATATTACGTCTTGCGGCAGCCGATTCCAGCTTATGCAGCATCGGATCCATGACATAGACAAACTCGGAGGCAAGCTTAATCAGCTCGTTTGCCGTCTCATCCTCCCAATTGGAACCGATATCGACCAATATAAGCGGCCGCTCTATCTCCTGGAGAATTAACTGCTGCAGTCGGCTGAACGCCAGCTCAGTCCGGTTACCGTCTGCCAGATTAGGCTGTATCGGATGATCAATACTCATCGAATCATGGGGCCATTCAGCTCCCGATTGCGGTGCCGCTGGCAGCCACAGCGTGTTGCCATCCTCCCAAGCTGTCTGCTGCTGCCGCAAATCCACTCCCGCTTCGTTATAGCAGCGATAATCAGGGGGAGCATGCTTCTCACCATACAGTAGTGTGTACAGCTCCGGATGCCTCGATTGCACCTCCATAACCGCGTGCCTGACACCAAGCCCGTGCAGTGCGCGGGCCAGCGCTAGTGTCGTGAATGTTGCGCCAGCACCCGCGTACAGCCCGGCTACAACCAAGACTCGCGGCGGCGACTTTGACAGCCCCTTTCCACCACTATCCCTTGAGGCTGTGCCGCCTTGTTCCGCTCGACCTCCGTCTCGATTTCGTCCTCGGCCACCATCCTCGTCTATTTCGCCATACACGTCTGCTCCATTGTTTCCTGCTGCTATTTGCAGCGGCTGAATTCGCAGCAGCTCGTCGCGTACCTCCGCGGCGCTCTGGCAGCGAGCTCGCGGCTCCGCATGCAGCAGCTTCTCCACCAGCACTGACAAGCTCGCAGAGATCGCGGCGCTGTGGTCGCTCAGCGGCCTGCGAACGGCATAATAATAGTGACCGCCGCTCAGCAAGTAATACAGCAGCGCACCCAATCCGAACAAATCGGTGCGCGCGTCGGTCTGCCGACCTTCGAATTGCTCGGGTGCAGCAAAACCAATCGTACCAATTCGCACCGTATCGGCAGCTTGTCCGGCCTTATAGCTGCGAGCTATACCGAAATCAATGAGTCGTATCCGCTCCTGCGCATCGATCATCAGATTCGCAGGCTTCACATCTCTGTAAATAATCGGCTCAGGCTGGTGGCTGTGCAAATACGCGAACACATCACACAGCTGCAGTGCATAATCAATCACATGATTGACTGGCAATCGCTTGCCGGACCGTTCAAATCGCTGCAGCAGCGTTTCTCCCTCAATGTAATCCATCACCAGATAGCTGCAGCCATTGGAGTCAGCTGGAAAATAATCAACAATATCTGGAAGATTCGGATGGTTAAGTTTAACAAGCATTTCTGCTTCCGCGAGAAATTCATATTCAGTTCCATTGCTCTGTCTGGATTCCTTAACTGCCCAGCGCTTGCCGGCTAATCGCAAATCGTCTGCCAAATATACAGTTGACATTCCCCCGCTTCCCAGCACGGCTACGATACGATATCGCCCTTCGACTACATCACCGATTTGTTTGCCCTGCGGCTGCATCTGCACCTCAACCACCCCCATTTGAGCTATTTGATCCCTTACACGCTAGTCCACGACCAACACAATAAACAGCTATTTCAATTCAGCAACATCAAGATTAAACAATATTTAGATGCAAAAAAAACCGCCCCTTCCATGCTTTTCAGCATGGGAGAGGCGGTTCTTCCGCTCATCACTTCCAATATTGACTATAAAATACCACATTTTTCAAATTAAATCAACTATTTAGAAATATACTTGACTCTATTCTAATGTTGAGTCCATTTGTACAACATTTTCCGTTCCATTTTTGGTATTAAAGTATATATACTGAGTGTAAGCAGAGGCTATGTGAACGAGTTGGTATTTATAGTATTCACCATTTAAATAAGGGTCATTTTTTATCGTAACTTTTTGAAGAAATGTTATTTTAGAATCAGTAGCGTATCTTGCTTCCAGAAATTTTGTAGCTTCACTTTCAGTAATTTTTAAGTCATCGACTTTAGTTTTATATGTGACTCCCTCAATTAGCCAGTTATCATCCTTTTTTATTAATTTAATTTCAAATGAAGCACCATCAGATAACATATCAGGTAAACTTATTCCTTCTACAAGTAATGAATTTTCACTGACTTGATTAACTTTTAATCGAGTTTCGATTAGATCAGCAACTGGTAATTTGGTAGGATGACTTTCATTTAATGAATTTGAATAGTATTCTGAAAATTTGCCGTTTATAAAATTATCCGATAAATATTTTGAAAACTCTTTTTTTCTGGCTTCATAGGCTTTAGCAATTGTTTGATTATCTGCTTTTTTGTAATCGATCCTGTACTTGGCAAAATCTTCTTTAAGAATATTTATATAAAATTGATTCGCATCGGATAGCAACTTATTAATGGTCTGAGCATCGGGTCCAAATACAACTTGGATACTGTCGTTAATGTTTACAACATTATTTGCGGAATCCCATTCGACCTTTGCCTCAAATGATTCACTAACAAATCGAGCAGGTATCATTGTCTTTTCATTAATAATTTGAGGGGCTACGGGTAGGATATTCAGTTGATCATTAACATAAGCTTTGATATCTCCAACTGTTAGCACAATTGTTTTAGCATCTTTGGTCGCGGTAATCTTCTTTGTCAAATCATCCCATTCTATAGTAGCGCCCAGATTCTCGAAAATATCTCTTAGCGGTACTAGTGTAGATTCTTTGATAATGATACCATTGATTACCTTGGGTAGCTTCACCTGATGATCTGCAGCTGCTGCGATGTTTAATAATAAAGATGAAGTTGTCAAAGTAATAGTTGTATATGAAATGAATGATTTTATAAGTTTACTTTTCAATATGATCTCCCTCTCTTCTAATTACATTATCGCGTTACATTATAACATGGCGGAAAATCATATCACCAACATTTGTATAAACAAGAAAAATAAAGGACTTAGGGTCGTGACAAAGATACTTGATGCGACTTATCAATTATTCAAACGAATGTCTTGTCCTGTCCAGCAGCTCTTGATACAATCAATTTGTGTTATGTAAGCTCTAAGATTGTTCATTAGGAGTGTTTTTTTGGGGGATTATTTATTTGTCTTGTTGGTAGGACTAGTAGCCGGGGCTGTCAGTGGCGTCATAGGAACAGGTTCGTCCATTATGTTATTACCTGTTCTTGTATTTGCATTTGGCCCTAAGCAAGCAGTACCCATTATGGCAGTGGCTGCTGTTATGGCGAACCTGACCAGAGTCGTTGTCTGGTGGCGTGAGATCAATTGGCGGGCCTTTGCTGCCTACTCGATTACAGGTGTGCCAGCCGCCGCAGTGGGTGCGCGAACATTGTGGGAACTGCCAACAGCAGTTATAGACATAGGGCTTGGTATGTTTTTTTTGCTTATGATCCCTCTCAGGTATTGGCTCAAGGCAAAGGATTTCCGCATTTCCTTATGGCAGCTTGCCGTCGCTGGAGCTTTGATTGGCTTTTTGACTGGAATCGTCCTCTCTACGGGTCCTCTAAGCGTACCCGCATTCACCTCATACGGATTAATGAAAGGTGCATTCCTCTCAACGGAAGCAGTAAGTTCACTTGCATTGTATGTCAGCAAGGTTGTAACCTTCCAGGAGCTTGGAGCACTCCCCTCAGAAATGATGGTACACGGAGTTATCGTCGGCGCTTCTCTGATGCTCGGCACATTCGCTTCAAAAGCTATTGTTCAGCGGATGAGTATCATCTCCTTCCAATATGTGTTAGACATCTTATTGTTTGGTTCAGGGCTTTCCCTTCTGTGGGCGGCAATCCATTAGACCACTTCGTCCAAAAAAAAGCACGGGCCCAGAGATTGGGCTCGTGCTTTGGTCTATTCATCGCTTTTAAAGATAAGCCCGTTTGTACGGCTGCGGCACATGAGAATGCTCACTTTTTAATTCCAGAGCTGCATGAGTGGCCCAATACGGATCCCGCAGCAGACCTCGCGCAATTGCAACCAGATCAGCATCTCCATTACCAATAACCGATTGAGCAAGAGCCGGGTACTCCAGCATACCTACTGCAACAACAGGAACGTCCAGAGCTTCTCGAATAGTGCGTGCATATGGAATCTGGTAGCCCGGGTAGTTTCCTGGTTTTCTTTCACCTGCTGGCCCTTCCCCACCCGAGCTCACATGAAACACGTCTACACCAGCCTCTTTGTAAGCTTTGGCCAGCTGTAGGGTATGATCGATATCATAACCGCCATCCACATATTCAACAGCAGAAATACGGAAAAACAAAGGCATCTCCGCGGGTATTACTTTTTTAACAGCTTGAATAATTTCCACGCCGAACCGAGCCAAATCCTGTCCGTAAATATCGTCGCGTTGGTTAGTAAGTGGAGAATGGAACTGGTGGATAAGATAACCGTGTGCTCCGTGTAATTCAATCATGTCCACTCCTGCCTCTACAGCCCGTCGAGCTGCGTCCGTAAAAAGCTGTACCATATCTTTAACTTCATCCGTCGTGAGGGCTCGTGGTACTTTATAGTTGGATCCAGGGTATTTGATCGCAGATGAGGATACCGGTACTTCGGCATCTTCAGCTTTACGACCGGCATGTGCAATCTGAATACCAATTTTGGCGTCATGAGCATGCACTTCATCAATAATTCGCGAGTAGGCCGGAATTTGGTCATCGGACCACAATCCTAAATCCTTATCACTTATGCGACCATCAGGATGTACATCCGTCATTTCCATAATAATGAGAGCCGTACCTCCGATAGCGCGGCTAAGATAGTGGACATAATGCCACTCATTCGGTTTGCCGTCCTTGGCATCAACGGAATATTGACACATGGGCGCCATCACCACACGGTTCTTTAATTGCAAGCCTTTGATCTCAAAGGGCGTAAACAGTTGATCTCTCATCGTAATCCCTCTCCGCTGTTTCTATTTTGATGTTATCTTTTACAGGCAATAATGACCTCTGCCTACTTTATTATTGATGCTTTTAGTATCAAATTCAAGTACCCACTTTTATGTAAGATAGTATCAAAAGTATAGTGTTAAGCACGAACCCTGCTCAACTATCCAGCTTTGCATAGCATGTACACTAGTGACGAATCCAATAAAGTAAATGTTTTACATCTAACTGCAAACCATCATTATCGTGCTCGCCCGTACCTTTTACTACAAAGAGCAGCAAGGTTTTTTAAATGTAAATTACTTTTTTGACTTCGGTGGCTAATACTCGGTGAAATGGGAAAACTATCTTCGTCCTATTATACGAAGGAGGCTTTGATTACCATGTGGACTGTCTCCATCCCCATTGTGCTGTCGCTATCGATGCTGCTGACCGGATCTATTAATGAGCTATCCAACGCTCCCAGTAAAGGGCGTCCTTATTATGAAAAAAGAGGTGAGATTGTATGGGAGGTGCCCACTGAGGAAAAGATTATCGCGCTGACCTTTGATGACGGCCCCGATCCTGAGGATACACCACAGATCCTGGACCTCTTGCAGCAATATGGAGCTAAAGCTACTTTTTTTGTGATCGGTGAAAAAGCTGAACGTTATCAGGACCTTATTAAGCGGGAAGTCGCTGAAGGCCATGAATTGGCGAATCACACCTATACCCATATGTATTTCACCCGCGGAGTCAAAGAAAGCAATATGCGTGATCAATTGATGCGGGCGGAAGAAGCTATACATCGGGTCTCTGGGCAAAAGCCGCACTTATTTCGTCCGCCAGGAGGCTACTATAACGATCCACTGATTCAAATAGCCAAACAAGAAGGCTATACGGTCGTAATGTGGTCCTGGCATATCAACACGATGGACTGGAATACACCGGGTGTTAATCATATCACCAATAAGGTCCTTAACAACTCGCGCAACGGAGATATTGTATTATTTCATGATTATGTCGAGGGCAAGACACAAACCATTGAGGCACTCAGGCGAATTTTGCCCGTGCTTAAAAGCCGCGGCTATCGCTTCGTCACGATTTCCGAGCTGCTCGAATATCGCAAAACCAGTCCCGTCAAAGGAATTGATTGAGCTTTAAACCTTAAGATTGAACAATGAAAAAGCACCTGTCAGCATCCAGTAACCTGTTGCCGCGGTGCTTCTTTACTTTTTGAGCTTTCATGAAAATGACATTTAATATTACTATTATCGCTTATACGCCCCAAAATCCTGCGCCTGTAATGATAACCAATAAAATGAACAGAACCAGAATTTCTCCTGTTGATGTACCAAACCCGCCATATGCACCTGCACAACTTCCCACACCTACACCGCCAACATGTGCCAATAGAATCACTCCTATGTCATGATTAAGTCAACGACATCGAATCCTAATGTGCATCAACCTATGTCATAGTGTATGGCAATTAGCGGAAACGGTATAGACAAATGCACAGACTAACCGCCCATTTCGGTATTTATTGCGAAGCCTCTTCCAAGATCCAGACACCCTTGGCAGGAATCTTCACAGCTCCACTGACCGCTTGACCGCCTAACAGCTCGGAACGCTGGTTTGATCCCAAATTCACTTCGGTCTCGCTGTCATTATGATTTAATATCATCGTATAGGCCTGTCCGTCTTTTACACGTCGTGTCGCTTCAATTCCTTCAGGAGCAGCCAACACGGATTCAATCCCCGCTTGCTTCACCAGCAGCGTAGCAAAATCGGCAAGAAATGATTTATCCGGACTGGATGCTACGTACCACGCCTCACCTTGTCCAAAGCTATTACGCGTCAGAACAGGCGTACCCTTATAAAACTCCTCACCGTATTCAGCCCAAACTTCAGCCCCTTCGGTATGCAGAATATCACATAACAGTGTGCTGGAATATTCCTTTTTAAAGCCTTCTCGTCCTTCGGTCATCACGATGCGGTTGGACATATGCGGGAATAATGCATCGATTTCTTCAACCCAAATACCGAGCAGCTTGCGCAGCTCACCTGGATACCCGCCAAGTGTAACCAGATCGGATTCATTCACGATCCCACTGAAAAATGTCGTTACAAAACGTCCGCCTGCTTCCACGTAGCGTTCCAGTTTGTCGGCGACTCCCGGTTTCACCATATAGAGTACAGGAGCAATAACGACATCGTAGCGGGAGAAATCCGCTTCCACTGAAATCATGTCGACCGCAATGTTCTGATCATAGAAAGCCACATAATATTTGGCAAGCTCCGTCATGTAAGACAAATCGATCGTCGGTCCTGAGGAGAACTCCATGGCCCACCAATTTTCCCAATCGATGATGATCGCTACTCTGGCTTCGATCCGGGAACCGAGCAGCTTATCTCCCAGAACCTGAAGCTCGCCGCCAAGCGTCGCGCATTCTCTGAAAACACGGGTATGCTCATGACCGACATGCTCAATAACCGCTCCATGGTATTTCTCACATGCACCGACCGAACGACGCAGCTGGAAAAACATCACCGTATCAGCACCATGGGCTACAGCCTGATAGCTCCACAATCGCATCACGCCTGGACGCTTCAAGCCATTGTAAGCCTGCCAGTTTTGTTGACTTGGCGTCTGCTCCATCAGCATGAACGGCTGACCATCCTTCAAGCCTCGCATCACATCATGCCACATCGCCACATGACTGAGCGGCGTCGTGTTGGATGGATAGCTGTCCCAGGAAACCACATCAACGTGCTTCGCCCATTTGGCATAATCCAGCTGCTTGAACATCCACATCATATTCGTCGTAACCGGAACATCCGGCGTAACCGTCTTCAATTCGTTGTATTCCAACAGATAGCAATCCAGCAGCCCATCCGAGTTAAAACGCTGGTAATCGAGCGAAATTCCTTGAAATGTGGTCCGAGTTTCTGCAGAATGCTCACTTAATAAATTAGGGGGCACGATTTCGTCCCAATCATAAAAGGTATGTCCCCAAAAGCGGGTATTCCACGCCTTGTTCAACTGATCCAGACTGCCGTAGCGCTGCTGCAGCCATACACGAAAAGCCTTGGCGCAGTTGTCGCAATAACAAATGCCGCCGTATTCATTATTTACATGCCACACAGCCAGCGCTGGATGATCCTTATACCGTTCAGCCAGCTTGCGTGCCAGCCGTGCTGCATAAAGTCTGTAGGTAGGACTGTTCGGACACGAATTATGACGTTGACCAAATGTATGCTTGCGCCCTTCAAAATCGACCCGCAGCACATCAGGATGCCGATGAGCCATCCAGGCCGGATGTGCACCCGTGCTCGTCGCCAAGCAGGCATACACACCATTTTCATAAAGCTTGTCCATGATCTCGTCGAGCCATTCAAATTGGTAGGTCTCTTCATCCGGCTGCATCAAGGACCATGAAAACACAGCTACTGTCGCGATATCAATACCCGCCAGCTTAAACATTCTCATATCTTCGGTCATGATCTCTTGCGGCCATTGTTCGGGACTATAATCGCCTCCATAAGCGATTTTGTTTAATTTATTGCTAATCATGGAACGACCTCCGCCTTCTTTTACTTACCTAACCATCGTTAAGCTGCTTGGCTCAACCTCATTCATTCTATTATGATGAAGGTATACCCAAATTTGCAGAAACCGGAGGCCCTTAGGCGTCCGGTTTCTTGGTATATTATGCTGTATAGAATGGATATTCATAATTGCCAGTTCGAGCGCTGTGTCCTAACTGAACACTGCTGCCCTCGTCGTTTTCCTTTGTAAGAACCCGCTTATAGCTTATTTATATCCCAGCTTATGCAGGTTGCGCAGGCTGATTGCAAGACTGTCAAATGGATCGTTACCATAGCATTGATCCTGTTCAACCGCTCCCCATTCCACGCCCGCAGCATCACAAGCTTTTAGAATGGCAGGGTAATTCATATTGCCCTCTCCCACTTCTGCAAAGCGGCGTTCCCTGTCAGCTGTAACTGCCCAGTCCTTCAGATGCACGACTTTCATACGTCCATCGACTTTACGGATCCATTCAACCGGATCAGCGCCACCAGCCTGTACCCAATGGAGGTCTAGCTCGAAATCAAATACTTCCGGATCGGACTCTTCGAACAAAATGTCCATTCCGGTACGGCCATCGAATTTAACAAATTCAAACTCGTGGTTATGATAAATAAATTTCAATCCGGCATCGTGCAGCTTGCGGCCGGCTTCAGAGAACTCTTTCGCAAACTTCGAGTAGCCTTCTTTGCTTGTCCGGTATTCCGGCGGCAATCCGCCCAATCCTACATATTTGCAATCCCAGATTTGGTGCTTTTTAATAACTTCATCGATATTGTCAAAATCCGAATAAGGAATATGGGTCGCGCAAATCGTAAGCTGCTCCTGATCTGCAAGCGCCTTCAGTTCCTTGCTGTCAATGGGGCCTACACCGGAAACCTGGACCGAATCATAACCGATCTGTTTGACTTTTTTCAAACTAGCTGCAATATCCTCCGGTGTTTTCAAAAAATCCCTAACCGTATAAAGCTGTGCTGCAATTTTCAATGGTTATCGCTCCCTCATCTCAACTGTGAATCCCCTTCCATTTTACACGAAGTAGGAATAAACGGCTACCTTGTATTCTATCCGAACAAAAGATACGCTTATTCCTGAAGGAACGAAATGCTCATCCCTACACAGAAGCTTCAGGATGAGAATAAATCAAATTTGTGATAGCCGTCTAAAGAAAACAGCTGTCCTGCAACCGCCCATGGAAGATTAAGCTCCGAGAACAGCAGACCTTCCGCCGCGGCACGACCTACATCAGCTCCGATACCTGTGATTCCTGTAAACACCGTATTTCCTTCATTTCTCCGCACGAGAAAAGCATCTGAAATCGGATGTGTTTCCCCGCTCGATTCAAAAGCACCATTAACAGCAAGCACAAAATTGCGACACTGCTGAAGTGAGCTTAGAAGAACGACCGATTCATCCTGGATAGCAGCCAACGTATTCAGGTACATATTATGGACATAATCCTCAGTGGCAAAGCTGCGGCTGGATGATTGCGAACCATTGGTTCGAATATCAAGAGTATTGTTATACGTCCATACGATTTCACCCTGCGTCCCTTTAACCGTGATAGAAGGAATGTTTTCGGCATCAAAGCACAAGCTGGCATAGAAATGAACGATAGCTCCACTTTGCGTACGAATCCGAAGACAAGAGGTATCCTCACCTTCAATAGCATTGGCATGATACAGCTCAGCTTGAATATCTAGCGGAGTGCTTTTTTCAGCATTCCCGCTGCCTGCAACCAGCAGGCAATTATTCAGCAAATGAGCCAACGGGTTATTGATCGTACCGTCGAGCACGTAATTGCCCTTATGAATAAGCTTGCCTGCCCACGGTGTACGGTCATAATAGGCCTGTGTCCGCTTCCAAAGACCGACTCCCGTAACATGTTGCACATCGCCAATCTGCCCCTCCTGAATGATTCGCAGCAATTCACGGAAGGCCGCTCCCGATGTATTTTGAAAATTAACCTGACATAATGATGAAGTACCCGCTTGAGCTCGCAGCATTTCATCGAGATCCTGTATCGTGACAGCCGGTGGTTTCTCGATCATAACATGGATTCCACGTGAAAAAGCATACATCGCCATCTCTTTATGCATCGGAATAGGCGAAGCGATTACAACCAAATCCAGCTCAGGATGACGGTCCAGCATCGTTTTGTAATCGGAATAAGGAGCGCCGCCAAGCGACAGAAGCTGCTGCCAACCCTCTGGATTCACATCGGGATTGATATCACTAAATGCCGTGACCTCCAACAGCCCTTGTCCTGACAGCTCAACCAAATGACGGATATGCACTTTACCAAATCCCCCTACCCCTATCAAGGCAGTACGAATTGCTCTCATGGTTAATTCCCTTCTCTCACACATGTATAAGACATTGGGCCGATCAACGATGTAACCCGCTGACCAGCCCGTAAACCTTGCTTAAATTCGTATTCAATAAGGATCTCAGCGTCTGCAATACAACGTTTTAATAACTCTGGGCATTAACCAATCTTATTGTTAACGTCTCTTAACTTTAACGAACCTAAGCGTTAACAGCGATAAATCTATACACTGCTAATGATTGATGTCGTTACACATGCTCCAGATAGCGTGCCTTCATCTCGGCCAGCACTTCATCGCCAGGACGATCCCATATCGCCTGATTGAAAATTTCGACCTCGATAGGGCCACGATAGCCTGCCGCTTCAACAGCTTGACGGATACGATTCAGTTCAATGACACCGTCCCCCATCATGCCTCGGCCAAGCAGCATATCAGGAGTAGGCACGATCCAATCGGAAACATGGAAGCCCAGAATTCTGCCACTCGCGCGGGCAATTTGTTTGTACAGCTCAGGGTCCCACCATACATGAAACACATCGACAACAACGCCGACCTGCTGTGGCGTGAAACGCTCGGCAATCGTAGTTGCCTGGGCAAGTGTTGAAATCACGGAGCGTTCGGCTGCATACATCGGGTGCAGCGGCTCAATACCGAGTGTAACCCCACGTTCCTGCGCATAAGGCACCAGCTCATGGATCGCATCCTCGACCATTTGGCGAGCTCCATCGATATCGCGGTCCGGTGCCGGACCACACACCAACACAAGAACCTCTGCTTCAAGCTCAGCCGCTTCATCTATCGCTCTGCGGTTATCGTCGATACGAGCAGCGCGTTCGGCTGCTGTTGCTGCTGGGAACATCCCGCCGCGGCACAAGCTCGATACTTTCAAGCCTGCATCACGGACAATACGTTTACTTTCAGCAAGGCCTGCTTCCTCTACCTTGTTGCGCCATAAAGCGATCCAGGGAATCTCTGCCCGAACGCAACCTTCAGCGGCTTCACGCAAGCTCCAGCTATTGGTCGTAATTTGATTTAAGCTCAAACGGTCTATGTTTGTAAAACGTTCCACATATATCCCTCCGTCCATTGAATCTGTATCATCGGATCACTTACCTGCTATTCAATTCCCGCTAATGCCAGTACCCGTTTCATCCGCTCCACCGCAAGCTCAGGACGCTGCAGCAATCCCGCTTGATCCGCCAGCACGAACAGTTCGGACAGATGGACGATCGAGCGCGAGCCTTCTGCTCCGGCAATCATCCGGAAATGGTTCTGATGTCCATTCAGGTAAGCCATAAATACGATACCTGTTTTGTAGGCATAGGTAGGCTTTTGGAAAATGTGTCGGGACAAAGCAATTGTCGGCTCGAATAAAGCATCATATTGTGCCAAATCTCCACGATCCAGCGCTTGCAAAGCAGACGCCGCAACCGGAGCGATTGCATCAAAAATACCAAGTAAAGCGTGACTGTAGCCTTGTTCATCGCCACGAATCAGCTCAGGATAATTGAAATCATCGCCTGTGTACATCACTACCCCTTCGGGCAGCAAACGGCGCATTTGAATTTCTTTATCCGCATCCAGCAGCGAAATCTTGATGCCATCTACCTTATCTGCGTTAGCACGAATGACGCGCAGACAAGTTTCCATCGCTTCATTGAAATCGGAACTGCCCCAGTAACCGGCAAGCGCAGGGTCAAACATATCACCTAACCAATGCAGTATGACAGGCTGTTTCGTTTGACGAAGAATACGGCCATATACCCGCTCGTAGTCGTCGGGAGTTTTGGCGCAGGCTGCCAGCGCCCGGCTTGCCATCAAAATAATCTGGCCTCCGCAGCCTTCTACATAACCGCACTGCTCTTCATAAGCAGCTTCAACATCTTCCAAAGTTACGTTCGGGCCAGGGGCCAAATGATCGGTTCCCGCACCGCTCGCGACTTTACCACCAACCGCTTTGGCTTCATCTATCGACCGTTTGATCAGTTCTTGGGCCTGTATCCAGTTGAGACCCATGCCGCGCTGCGCGGTGTCCATAGCTTCCGCAACGGACAGACCCATCGACCACAAATGGCGCCGATAGGATAAGGTGCTTTCCCAATCGATCGAAGGCTGATTCAACGGATCGGTCCCTGCGAACGGATCACACACAACATGTGCGGCTGAGAACGCAATCCGCCCGGTAAATGCTCCTTGAGGTGCAAGAATCGAAGCCTTGGTACCCGCGACGTACTCGTACAAGGCACCCCCGGCTTTGGGCAATGTAAGCTTATCAGTCATGCTGCAATCTCCTCCTATCCTCTATTACAGTTTCAAATCTGGTACATCAACCCATTGCCGTTCTTTCCACGATTGAAGTCCAAGATCGGACATTTGTGTTCCTTTAGCGCCCTCAAGCAGATCCCAAGGGAATGGAGTATCGATAACAAGATGCTTAAGGAACAATTCCCATTGAACCTTGAAGCCATTGTCGAAAATTTGGTTAGCAGGCACATCCACCCAT
The DNA here is from genome assembly GCF_025567575.1 of Paenibacillus baimaensis. NCBI lineage: Bacteria > Bacillati > Bacillota > Bacilli > Caryophanales > Paenibacillaceae > Paenibacillus > Paenibacillus baimaensis. The sequence goes on from NZ_JAOQIO010000099.1 coordinate 71,524, forward strand.
TGCTCTGTAAATGCAAAAGGATTTTCAATATCAGGATTCCATACAGGCTTCGGAGTATTCACACGGTGTTGTACCTTGCAATCACGAAGACCTGCAACCGCACTGCCTTCTGTACCGTCTACTTGAATTGTCAACAGGTCATCACGGTCTACGCGTACGGCCCATGAAGAGTTGGCTTGAACCACAATGTCGCCTTCCAGCAGGAATGTCGCATATGCTGCATCATCCGCTGTAGCTGTGTAACGTTCACCCTGCTCATCGACACGCTCAGGAATATGAGTCATACCCAGGCAAGAAATAGCTTTCACATTGCCGAACAGGTTGTCCAGCACATAACGCCAGTGAGCGAACATATCGACAATAATACCGCCGCCATCTTCCTTGCGATAGTTCCATGAAGGACGTTGTCCTGGCTGCCAATCTCCTTCAAACACCCAGTAACCGAACTCCATACGAACCGATAAAATTTTCCCGAAAAATCCGGAATCAATCAGACGTTTCAGCTTCAACAAACCTGGCAGGAACAGCTTATCCTGAACAACACCGTTTTTAACGCCAGCCTGCTTCGCCAAACGAGCAAGCTCCAGGGAGCCTTCCAGACTTGTATCGGTAGGTTTTTCGCAATAAATGTCTTTACCTGCCGCGATCGCTTTCTTGATGCTTTCGGCGCGGTGTACAGTCGTTTGGGAGTCAAAATACACTTGATTCGCCGGGTCTGCCAGGCAAGCATCCAGATCCGTGCTCCAGCGGGTAACGCCGTGCTTTTCTGCCAATGCTTTGACTTTATGCTCTTGTCTGCCTACCAGAATCGGATCAGGCATAATAATGTCTCCATTAGGTAATGTCACTCCGCCTTGCTGGCGAATGGCCAATATCGAACGAACAAGATGCTGATTCGTCCCCATTCTTCCTGTAACTCCGTTCATAATAATTCCTATTGTGTGTACTTTCATATAGTTGCAGCTCCTTTTCGTTTATCATGATTGTGTTCCGTTATGATTACTTTTCCAGCATAGCTGTTCTATGTAGGTTCGTCTTATCAGATTGGAGTAAAATTCTCAGATATGGAAGCGTTTTTTTGCACAACGACAAAAACCCGCTCAGACGGACTGGACGGGATTTCGATGCTGCTGCCTATATTTGTTGGGGGAAAGCTTGACGTAATTTTTAAAGGTGCGGTAAAAAGTCGGAAGCGATTCGTAGCCAACCTCGAAGCTGATAGAAACGATATCCTTATCGGATTCTGCGAGCAGCTTCATAGCTGTACTCATCCGCACCTCCGTTAAATACTGCAGCAGGGTCAGTTGATATTGCTCTTTGAATATATGTGCAGCGTGGCGTGAGCTGATACCGAGCCTTTGGGCAAGCTCACCTGGCATCAACGGCTCAAAGTAATGGGAATCGATATAGGATCGAATCCGCTCGGCACGTAATCCATTGGCATCGGTGACTTGTGAGCTCTGCTTGGCACGGGCGAGCAGCAGCAGCACCTCCAGCAGATGAATTTGCATCGCCCATTGGCTTAGCGAGTCCTCCTGCTTTTGCTCGAACAGCAGCTTGCGCAGCAGTTGTCTCAGCTCGTTGCCGCTAACCGAATTGAGCCGCAGCAGGATGGAGCCGTCGATCGTATCTGCCTTCCATCTCGATGCAAAAGCATCCTGCATCAGCGCAGCATCAAACTCCATAACGAGCAGCGTCAAATGCGACTCTGAGGAAACGGCATGATCCGAATGTGGAAAAATAATCGCGGCACACTCCTGTTCAACCGCATGTTTGACTCCATCCAGTTGAATGGAGCCTTCCCCCTCTATCGCATACAATATTTGATAATTACTATGGTGATGGACATTCACTTCGTAGCTTTCCCGATGCTTACTCTCGTAGAGATGAATTCCGCTCATGGTCACAATCCTTTCACCATCCGATAATCTGAACGCATATCCTCCGTATTAATTCGACAGACTGTCAGTTATCACTTGTTTCAATACGACTGCATCTGCCAAAAATTGCTGCGGATCATTATCCCTGACAAATTCCAGCATCGCATACCGATGCCCAGGAGCTTCACGAACGATACTGACGTAATCACGCCATTCCTCCAAGCCATCCGCCAAGGGCTTACGCACACCCGGCTCCCATTGAAACACGTGAACATTGGCTAGCCAGGGCAGTACTGCTCGTAGATCCCGCTGTCTCTGCTCGATGGTCAAAGCAACGGAGGGCTGCCAGTTGCAGCGTATATTCGAATGTCCGATTCCCTCCAGTAAACGAACCGTTGTTTCGCGTGTATCCGTCAGTGTATTTCCATGATATTCAAAATCGACGGTGATCCCCGCTCCCTGTGCCAGATCAGCGATTCTTGCCGCATCGGTAATTACCTTATCCCACCAGGCATCATCAGATATATCTGAGCCTTGGTCCCCCGCCCATACCCGAATCGCAGGAGCCTGCAGGGCTACAGCTGATTCCAGAACCTGATCAAAGGTCAAACCCTCTTTATTCGTGCACCCAACCCGGTAATAGGAGCCGTAGGAAGCAATCGCAATTCCTTCTGATTCTGTCCAGCCCTTCACTTCCTTGGCCCGATTCACATCACCGTGAGGCACATGAATATCTCCGCCCCATTCGATAGCCTGCAAGCCGACCTGAGCAACAAGCTGAATGATTTCAAGCGGAGACAGCTGACGAAAAGTAACGGATAAAAGTCCTGTTTGTATCAATATACACCCTCCAATGTGCGAATAGTGCTGCTTATCGTTTGATTCCTGTTTTGTGCTGCTTATGGTGTGCTGTTTGCATGTTATTGATCATGCCATGGTTTCCAGCATACTCAGTGTAACCTGATATTGCAAGGGAACGCCACTCAGATAACGTTCACACTCTCCGGCAGCATAGTGGCCCATTCTTGCCACTTCATTACCCATACTCCCGGCAATATGTGGAGTCAGTATCACATTATCCAATGTCAAAAGAGCGCTATCACGACTTACCGGCTCGGGATGAGTCACATCCAGCACAGCCGTCCGGGTCGGTTCATCGCGGAGAGCTTGTATCAAATCTTCCTCTATAAGCTGAGCGCCGCGTCCTGTATTAATAAAGGTCGCATGCGGCTGCATTTTGTCAAAATGCTGCTTATTCAGCATCCCAACAGTAGCCGGCAGGTTAGCCAGATGGTTGGAGATGACATCACAATTCGTAAAAATATCCAGCAAATCGGTTTTACGTACACCAAGATCGGCAGCCGCTGTATCGGACAAATAGGGATCGAATACATCAATCTGAATATTGTAGGGTTTTAGCAGCTCGATTACTTTTTTACCGATCATACCGGCGCCAAGAATACCTACCCTTGCTGCATAATTACCTGGATAAAGCTGGGCCACCTGTTTGGCTTCTACATGATTACGCTTACAGTGAAGTACTGTTTGAAAATAACCTTTATTGGCCAGCACAATTTGCGCGGCCGTATATTCGGCAACAGGTACCGCGTTAGCAGCCCAAGTGCTGACAACAGCACAATTGCGTGACATGTATTCTCTTGCAAAGCGTTGAACTGAGCCAGCAGCATAAAATAAAACTTTTAAATTAGGCAAATAAACCTGAAGCTCATCCACTGTAAATAAGGGAAGCCCCCATGTAGAAAAGGCAATTTCCACTCCAGCAAGCTCTTCCATGTGCAGCTTGGCATTGCCAGGGTGTATCCATACGGGCTGCAATTCTACCTGCTGATTAAGCCTGTCCCTAACATTCCCATCAAATACCCGATTAATCATGGTGTTACCCTGCTCGGCCAAAAATATGGCTTTCTTTTGCATCCCCTGTATCCTCCTGACGTTCACTCCGTCTGTATGAAAGCTACTATCTATAGCCCATCATAAACCCGTTAGCAGTGAATTTCCAGCTTTTTGCACAATTCCAATCTCGATCATAATAATTTATATGTTATATAAAAACATATAAATTCCATTTATGAAATAACTGCTTTATAATGAAGATAAATCTTGAGAGGACGTGAACATGAATGGCAAAAGTAACAGGTTTGGATGGAATCGTTGCAGCGGAAACAGATATTGGTCATGTGGATGGAGAAAATGGTCACTTGATCTATCGCGGATATTGGGCTAAGGAGTTGGCAGTTCATTACGAATATGAGGAAATTGCACATTTATTATGGGTGGGAAAACTCCCGGATGCCTCAGAAAAACAGCAGTTTACAGCACGCCTTGCGAGCAGCAGAGAGCTACCCTTGACCGTCCGCAGACTACTCGACAATATTCCCCGGGAAATGCCAATTATGAGCGTGCTTCAAACCGCAATAGCCCTGCTTTCAGGAGAATTCAGCTGGCCCCCAACTCTTGAACAGGCTATTAGTTTAACTGCTGTTGTTCCTACAATTATTGCGTATAGCTATCGATCCCAGCTGGGTCTGGCACCCATTGAACCTGACAACCAGCTTAGTCATACCGCGAATTATTTATATATGCTGACTGGCAAGCAGCCTGAACCAGCTCACATAAAGGCGCTAAACGCTTATCTAATATTGGGCATGGAGCATGGGATGAATGCCTCTACCTTCGCTGCACGGGTCGTACTATCCACGCAATCGGATATGGCCTCTGCTGTAAGTGCGGCTGTTGGAGCTATGAAGGGACCGCTTCATGGCGGAGCACCTACCGAGGTGATTGCCATGCTGGATGCAATAGGTAATAAAGAGCATGCAGAAGCCTGGATCCGTCAGGCATTGGAACGGGGTGACAGGCTGATGGGCTTCGGTCATCGCATTTACAAAACCAGAGACCCACGAGCAGAGGCACTTCGCCACGTAACCGAAGCTCTCTCCAGCAATGATCCATGGTTTGATCTTGCCATCCATGTTGAAAAAACGGCGATAGCCCTGCTAGAAGAATATAAACCGGGACGGCGTTTGTATACCAATGTTGAATTTTTTGCCGCATCGATCATGCGTGCCATAGCCCTCCCTTCGGAGCTGTTTACTCCCACCTTCACGGCAGCCAGAGTTGTTGGCTGGTCTGCCCATCTGTTAGAGCAGGCACAGGTCAATCGGATTTTCCGTCCACAATCGGTGTATACGGGGCCGATGCCAGAATGAAGCTAGCTCCAATATAAGATGAACATAAGAAACGTATAGCCTGCGAGGAGAAAAAGGACACTTCCGGGGAAACAGAGTGCTCACCTTTGCAGAAGTATTCTTAACGACATCTTGACTACAACAAAGCCTCGACCATTGAACAATGATCGAGGCTTTGTTGTTTATTTATGCGTATTGATTGCTGTATCCACGTACAATCACTTCATTGCTTGTGTTAAGGTAACAGAATTATCTGCTTCATTCCAGGTTACAGTCCAGCCCAGCAGCTCCGTAATAAAACGAAGTGGAACAACCGTGCGACCATCTTTATTGATATAGACCTGTGCCCCGATATTTTGTCTAACGCCATTCACTTCCATATAGTCTTTACCGATCCAGAATTTCAGCATGCTGCTTCCGGCTTTGACTCCAACTTCTTTGGTCGTATCATTCCAGGTAACTTCAGCACCGATACCTTCACTCAGGTAACGAAGCGGGATATAAGTGTTGTCACCGGACATGAATGGAGCGGTATCCATCATGATCATTTTATCATTAATTTTCAGCTCGTTGCTGTTCAGCTTCATCCATACCTTGGTCATATTCACAGGCTCTGTTGGTGTTGGAGCTGGAGTTGTGGTCATAGGCATCTGAAATTTGGCATTGTTTTGGGTAACAATCGCACCGCCCAAAGCTTGCCCAACACCAAACATAAATTTGTAGCCTTCGCGAAACGTTGCATAAGAAGCGTCATAATTTCGGGCTACATATTGATCAAATGTTAGCTGTACCTGATCCTCATGCGCGCGCAATGCTTCCTGCGCACCCTTCGTTGGCAAATTCTCGCCAGTTGCCGTTCCCAGAAAGGCACCGAACTCGGTTACGAATTTACTAATGCGCTGCTTGGCTGCCATCAGAGCTGCGGTATCGCCGTTTTTAGTTGCAATCACGATGTCACTTTGGGCATTAATATGGTCACCTACCCATATTTTCTCGAACGCAATCCCACCGTCCACACCATAGATCGAGGTGACTGCCGCCTTAAAGTCTACGGTATTGCCAGCCTCTGCACGAATAAGGGCACTGTAGTCCTTCGAACCCTCATATTGCTTAGGCATTTCCAGTGCTGACAAGGCAAAATGCTCGGAGGCGAGACTGTTCAGTGCGGATCTCAGATCGGCTGCCGGTGTATCCGCTTTGCTGTTCGCGAATTTTTCCGGCATTTGTGTAGTAATGGCAGTTGCCAGCGCTTTACTGATCGCAAACATTTCGTTGAAGCCAACACGGAATGTATCATAAGCTCCGGAATAGTCTCCTTTTACATAGCTGTCGAACGTATCCTGAACATGCTTTTCATGAGAGCGAATCACATCAGCCGCTGCTTGCTCGGGAAGCTTGCCGTCGGTTGCGGTAGCGAGGAATTTGGCAAATTCAACGACAAAGCCTTGAATTTGATCCTGAGCTTTTTTCACGGCTGTAGGGTCATTCGCCTTCAGTCCTTTGACTACATCGTCCGTATATTTATTGTGAGCACGAAAGATCCGTTCAAATTCGATACCACCAGCATCACCATATAGCGAAGCAATCGCAGGCTGCATATCCAGAGCATTTTGATCCAGAGCTTTATAAGCCGCTGCGGCATCCGGTGAGCCATCATAAGCTTTTGTCATCGCCGTAACCGCTAATACGAAGTGTTCGGACAAGAGGTTATCCAAGGCTGCTCTCAAATCCGCTGCAGGTGTATTCACAGTGGCCATCATTGTCGTAGGCACTGTTTCTGCGTAAGCGGTCATCGGGATAACAGGAACCAACATCGATAAGCTAAGTACAGGTACCAGCAATTTTTTCATTTTCATAGGAGTTCCTCTTTTCTATATTTTGTTGGTAGCTAGTGTCGCTTGTTTCTTTACACTTACTACAACGGGCTTCTCCTACAAACAGATCACAATTTCCCAAAAATAAAAAACGGCTAAATTTCGCCCAATTTCGTTTCAAATCAGCTTATATTGGGTATGAACGCAGAAAAACGGTAGAGCTCATTCACCCCACCGTTCCCCTATTCGTACTTTATACTTCTATTGCACATCCAATCCCTGTGCTTCCAAATAAGCTTTAATCTGCATTCGCGTCGGCGTCTTCAGCTTATTTTTCATATCCTCGGACCAGGTTCCGCTTCGCTTACCATTGGTTCGTTTGCTGATATAATCCTTCATCGTTTGATCGTATTTCAGTATCTGCTCCAACATGTCGTCTGTCTGATACGTATTGTGATGGAGGATGGCTTGCAGCGGCAGACGCGGCTTTTGACCTGGGTCTTGATCCGGGTAGCCTATACACATGCCAAAAATCGGACTTGTATATTTGGGAAGTCGGAGAAGCTTGGAGACGTCTTCAATATGATTACGAATGCCTCCTATATACACGATGCCCAGACCTAGGGACTCGGCTGCAATAGCGGCATTTTGGGCTGCCAAGGCCACATCGACAGTGGCGACAATCCAATTTTCTGCACTACCCAAATAAGCCTTATCCGCATTCTCATTAATCTCATAGGCTGTACGCAAGCGGTGCAGGTCAGCGCACCATACGAGGAAAACCGGACTGTTCAGCACATGCAGCTGATTGCCTGTCCACTCAGAGATCTGCCCGCGCATCGCTTCATCTGTCACATGAATGATACTGTAGGCTTGTACATGGCTAGAGCTTGAAGCCCATTGCGCAGCGGTAACGATTGTCTCCAGTTGCTCCTGCGTAACTGGTTGATTCGTAAATTTGCGAATGGATTGATGGCTTGTCAAAAGCTTGATGGTTTCATTCATCTTATCTTCTCCTCCTATCAGTTCGTAACACAGGCAGCAATTTGTATACAATATTATAGGAGCTGTCGCACGTTGATTGCAAGGCAGAGACATCGCCATAACCGGTTAGCTCTGCAGGTTCGCTTGTCACTCGGCAGGAAGCGTACAAAGCTGCGATCAGGGTGATTTCCTGCATTATGTATGTGGGATAACGATGTAAACTGCTGCCTAAACTCCATCGAAAGGCCCCTTTGTATAAAGCGTGTGTTGAATAAGGGGCCTTTCTAATAGGGCCATTGACATCAGCACGTCAGCTAATGGCAGCCGAGTCAGCTCTGGATTGCTGCCTCAAAAATTCAAAATGGCCACTACCTGATTTATCTGCGAAAGCCACGAAGAATAATAACGAGCAGGATATACAGAACCAGAATAGCACCGAAAGACATTCCTCCAGCTGGCTTGCAATGGGCATGATGATGATGGTGATGCTTTTTGGGTTCATAGATGTTAATTTCTTCAAAACTGGCATGCACCGTGACCGGAGCTGCTTGATTGGCAGGCATGGACGGCATCGGATTCATGGATGCAGGTGATACATAAGGCATTTGCATGTTGGGCATTTGCATGTTGGGCATTTGTGCGTTGGACATTGACATTGGATATCTTTCCATTCGGGGACACCTCCATAATGTGTAGGGCGCGTTACTAGTGAACACACCATCAGTCTATGGAGATTTACCTATGGGAAACACGGTATTCACCTATATGAATAAAAATAGACGGCTGCCCTTAATCGGACAACTGTCTATACGTGTTAACATTCACCTCGGACAAACCGCAGCTTCAACTCCTGAGGATGATCGCCGAAACCGGCTCCAAACAGGTTCAATCCGCGGCAATTTTCAGCGTCCGCACGAACCTCCAGCCTTACCTTGATCGGTCGGTTGTAATGAAGATCAAGCTCGGCAAGCGTCATGTCCGAGCACTTGATTCCGTTAATACAGCTCTCCGTCTCTGAAACGCTCCACTCGGTCAGCATGCCATACTGCGTGCAGCCGAACTGGAGGTTCTGTGATAGCTTCCCCTTCCTGTCGCCATAATCCCCTTCGCAGGTCCAGGTGCCAATCTGCTTACCGTTGATGCTCAGCGTAATATCCGACGGCCATTCCTGATTGTAGCCGGCTGCCTCCGAGCAGAGCTCAGCGCTGATCAGCAGCTTATGCAGCGGCACACCGCCAGGGAGCGGATTGGAAAATACATATTCTACATGTCCCGCCTCACTAAACCAGAGCAAATTGGCCTTGGTCCGCTCCGGCATATAGAATGCACGCGGATCATCCGGACAACCGATGGCACCTTCCATACCATGTAGCCCACAGGGCGGCTGAATGACACAATCTGTGTAAAGACCGATTGGCATCGAAATCTCTTCAATTTGCTGCAAGCCTTCGCCCGGTCGCCGCGGCAGCTCGAACAGGAGCGCATCCAGAACACGGGAGCATATCTTCTCACGGCTACCGCCACTTGTTGACGAGCTAATGAGACCAGCCTGCTCCAGATTTTGCACATTAATGGAAACGGTGGGCTGGGCGACACCCAACTCCTCAACCAGCTGCGAAATACTTTTTGGCCGCTCGCCCAATGCTTCCAAAATACGCAGCCGCAAATCCCCTGACAGCGCCTTGGCTACCTCCTGTATTTGATTCGCAGGTATACGTCTTACCGTATCGATTTGTTCTTCAGCCATATTCATCCATCCTCTTTCACTCAACATTGTAAATTCATAATGTACATTGCGTAATTTAAATATTTTTATTGCGTTTATATAATATACATTGTATATTCTGTATATCAAATAATCAATGAAAGGTTGTGTACATGTGACAACACTTACAAAAGAGGTACTCATCAGACCCGAATATCCAAGACCAGATTGGCAGCGAACCGATTGGCTTAATTTGAATGGGGAATGGGACTTCGGTTTTGACAACGATAATCAGGGGTTAACAGGACATTGGCATGATGGGTCTACCGGAGCTTTGAACAGAACGATAACAGTGCCTTTTTCTTGGGCCTCCCCGTTGTCCGGTATTGGCGAGAATGTACAAGGAGTCGCTTGGTACCGGCGTACCGTCAGTTGGACACCTGAAGCCAAGGGCTCCCGCTTGTTTCTTCGGTTCGGTGCTGTTGATTATGAGTGTCAGGTATGGGTGAATCAGACTCTGGTAGGCAGCCATCGCGGGGGCTATGGAACCTTCGAGTTGGAAGTGAGCAGCGCCTGGAAATCAGATCAAGAGAACGTGATCGTCATTCGTGTTGAAGACCAGGACGAAGCTTACCAAACCAGAGGCAAACAAGGCTACGGAGAAATCCGCGGGTTATGGCAGACGGTGTGGATCGAAGCAAGACCGGAGCAATATGTAGACCGTGTTCAATTCCTTACTGAGCTGGACGGTACGGTTACCGTGAAGGGTGTTGTTCAGGCTGCCGCTGCGCAAGAAGCCATACTGAGCTTTGACTTTGACGGGGGTACAGTGTCCCACTCGTTGAGGTTGCAGCTTCAGCCAGGGGAACAAGCTTTTGAAACCGTTTTTCAAGTGGAGCAGCCTCGACTTTGGAGTCCCAATGAGCCTCATTTGTATGAAGGTACGATTAAACTAGAGACCAATGATACTGATCAGACTGGCGGAACTGACTGTGTGCAAACCTACTTCGGTATTCGTACGATAGGTACTGTGCTGCCTGAAGGCTTAAAGTCTCGCTGGATCACGCTTAACGACAAACCGGTATTTCTGAACGGGACTCTGGATCAATCGTTCCATCCAACGGGCTTCTTCACCTATCCGACCGATGATATGATGCGTGATGAAATTTATCGTTTGAAGCGTCTCGGCTTGAATTTCGTGCGTATTCATATTAAGCCTGAGGAGCCACGCAAGCTGTACTGGGCGGACAAACTCGGTATGCTTGTTATGGAGGATATGCCTTGCTTCTGGGGAACTCCCGACGAACAAGCCAAAAATGCTTATCTGCCGGAAGCGCTCGAAACAATCCAACGGGACTGGAACCACCCTTCGATCATTTCCTGGGTCGTTTTTAATGAAAGCTGGGGATTGCTACACAAATCCAAAGAGGACACAGGTAAAGTCACTTCCATCTATCTACCTGAAACACAGGAATGGGTCAAGCAGGTGTATGAGTGGGCCAAAGTTATCGACCCCTCACGATTGATCGAGGATAACTCTCCATGCCGTAACGATCATGTGAAAAGTGATTTGAATACTTGGCACTTCTACCTTAATGGCTACCAATTGCTGCGTGACCATGTTGAAGAGGCCGCCCACAGCACTTATCCTGGCTCTACCTGGAATTATATTGACGGACATCAGCAATCGGATGCGCCGCTCATGAACAGTGAATGCGGAGCCGTGTGGGGCATTGAAGGCAGCGCTGGCGACAGCGACCTCGGTTGGCATTATCGATATATGTTGAATGAATTCCGTAGGCACGAAAATATATGCGGCTTCATATTCACCGAGTTCAAGGATGTAACGAATGAATTCAACGGTTATTACCGAATCGATGATACTGATAAAGATTTCGGTTACGGCGGATTTTGTGAAGGCATGAGCTTGCGTGATCTCCACCAGCCCGACTTTATCGTCATCGATGCACCACCGTGCACGACCGTTATTAGCGGTCAGCAGGTTAGTATTCCGCTGGCTGTATCCTGCTTCGCTGATACGTACCAGGGTCAAGACATGCAGCTATCATGGAAGCTGTGGTACGATCATCTCGGGGAAAAAAAGGTAGCAGCCCAAGGTACTGAAGCCATTAGCTGGAGCAAATATGGCACAACAGTTCTGAATCCGCTTGAGCTGTACATGCCGGAAAACGATGCAGTAGCTGTACTCGTCGTGGAGCTCAAGGATCCAACACGTGCCTCAAGCCATTCGGTTGCGCGTAATTTTATTACCTTCGATGTTCGCAGCCAGACGGCTCAGGGACTGTTCGAGCTGGAAGGTCAATGGCTTCAGGTCGAGCCGTCAAGCTTCTCGAAGCAGCAGTGGGATTATGCCTGGCAGGCACTTCAGCATAACAAAGTGAACGGCAGCGGCACGAACGGCGGTTATTTTGAATACGAAATCGATATTTCCAGCCTGACGGTCGATCATCCATTTGGAGATCTTGATCTGTATGTTGAAGCCGGTGCCAAGCAACTGTTAGACAAGGACCAAAAGCTGATCGATGACCCTTCCATCGATATTTCATATATGCACGGCAAGAAGGCGGATCCCGGTATGAACGCCAATTCCTATTATATGACCGATGCCGTCAAGCAACCAAGCACGGTTAATGTTTACGTCGACAACATCCAGATCGAGCAATTGCAGCTTCCCGATGATCCGGCTGACAGTCGTGGTGTGCTATCGTGGCATTATCAGACTGATGACCGCAAGCTCGATGAAGCTGGCTCCTACGGCTACCTGCAGCACATCCAGATTCCGAGTCGGCTCATGCCCGAGATTATCGCCAAGGGCTCGTTCACGCTTAAACTGGAGGTACCAGCGGATCTGCCTGATGGTTCCGGCGGCTTATGTCTATATGGACGCAATGCGGGAAGATATCCGATAGATATTCTCGTTCGCTATAAGTAATTTCCAACAATCTCACCCGTATAACCTGAATAGCACGCTTGAAGGACTGCTTCGGAAGTGGCATAATAGAAGAATCCCGTATTCAGGATACATTGACGCATACAGAACTTATGAGCTATGTAAGCGTTTAAGTAAAGGTGAGGAGTGTTGTGTAATGGAAAAACCGACTGGTGTTCCACTGGATTTGCTGGATCCCATTCTGAAGAACGTGATTAACGTTTCCGAGGTATCACGGACAGAGAAGCTTTCCGAGATATTGGATTCTTATGCAAACAAGCAAAATAATGACATCTATACGATTCAAAATACAGACAATAAACAGGCCCGCGGCATTGTTGTGGATTTGGACTATTTCTTGGAATTAATTTATTTCAAACGGCTGGTTGAGGAATCGGCAGCTGTAAGTGTAGACCCGGCTGCGTTGGACAGCTTCAAGAAGACAGCCACAGCCAAAGTCGATGAAGCTGCGGATAAGCTGGAGCCAACTCATGACGATTTGGCTGATATTATGAAAATTGCAGAAATTGAGCTTTAACCAAAATGATGGGTTAGCTGATGAAACCAGGGGACTGCCAAGCGGCAGTCCCTTTATATTTCCCTCATTTGTTCGGCTTTCAGTCTAGGTCTTGGTTTAATTAGGAAAATAAAAGCTCCTTCATTACCGCTCATACAAGCGATAACGAAAGAGCTTATACCATCGACTAGTGCTACACGTGCGGGTTATTGTCCCGCTCGTAACCAATAGTTGTCTTTACACCGTGACCTGGATATACCACGGTCTCATCCGGCAGCTTGAACAGCTTGCCATGTATCGAATCGAGCAGCTCCTCCGATCGGCCTCCTGGCAGATCGGTACGCCCAACCGACAAGCGGAACAGCACATCGCCACCGAACAAATACCAGCCCTCGGATTCAGAGCCGATCAGAAAGCTGACACTGCCCGGAGAATGCCCAGGCGTATGCAGTACCTTGATCTCCAGACCGATCAGTTTCAGTACCTGTCCTTGATCCAAAGCAAATTCGGCTGGATCCGTCTGGATCGGTCCGCCAAGCTCGGGGTATTTCGTAGAGCCATTCAACTTCGGATTCGTCAGCCAGTCTGCCTCTGCATCATGCAGATAGACGGGGCTGCCCTTCAGCTTGCGAATCTCATCGACACCGCCGATATGGTCAAAATGGGCATGCGTAAGTAAAATGGCTTCAATCTGCAAGTCGCCAATCCGTTTCAGAAGCGGCTTCGGATTCATGCCGGGATCGATAATTATCGCCTTGCCTTCATTGGGTCTTGAAAGCAGGTAGGCATTTGTCCCAATTGGCCCGAGCGAAAACGCCTCAATCTTCAAACCTTCAATGCTCATATAACGCCCGCCTTAAAACGAGGAAAGCAGGTCGCGCAGGTCTTTGACGATAACGGTTTGATAACCGGTGCCTTCTCCGTACTGACGACCCATTTCCTGGCGCGCCACCTGAATTTTCTCATTATAATCCGCAGCATTACGATCCGGATTTTCCTTTTTGAACTGCGTCATAATTGATTGTACATGCGCCGGACGAGGTCCCCAATGCCCAAGTACATGACCGCTGAAATCGGTGAAAATAATAATCGGAACGGCTTCCCCGCCACCTGTCAAAAACTGCGCCATCACATCCGGATGCTCTTCCTTGATCAATACCTCAGTCGGTACACCGGAAATTTCCAATGCGCGGAACACGACTGGCACGTTACGTACCACATCACCGCACCAATCAGCGATCAATGCGAGGCAGCGTAGGTCATCACGATTGTTCAAGGATTCGAAAAATTCCTTATCGTCCTCGTTTTCCCATGTAAAAGCTTCGTACCACTCCACAAATTTTTCTTGATTCTTCGTCATACCATCAATAAATTGTTGCGGCTTCAAGCCTGTGCGAAGCTTACTTTCCAGGTTTGTACTCATGGTTCCTAAAACCTCCTTATGGGCTGCTATCCTTTTTATTTTAACGAGAAACCACTGCGAAAACAAACTCTTCTTTTGAGAGCATCCTGAATAATCAAAAAACGACCGACAAATGACATGAAGTGACAACCGTCAGCACAGGTTTTGCGATATCGCCACACCCGCATACTCTATAACGACAGTTTTTTTCTCAGACTTAGCTCTGATTTCCACTACTAGAGCAGGGGCATCTAAAGCCTCAGGCAAATCATCAAAAAAGTGCCCGCTGTTGCCCCAGGCAATATACGTATCACCTACAAATTCATCCCTCTGCACTGTGCATCTGCCCTTCTCGTATTGACACAGAATATAGCCCAGAAAGCTCTCAAAGCTCTCACTAATAACATACAGCTGTTGTTCGTCACGACCATAATTAATCAACTGCCCGTAAGTGCCTTCAGGTCCGGGTGAAAAGTCCATGCCCAGATAGTTACCTCCACCGTCATGCGCAATCGGAAACCAATCCGGATGAAAGGACACCTCTTTGATTTTGTTGGATTCATATGAAATCACATCGGGCTGCAGATTGCTGCTATAGAGTCGATTGTGGTTCCAATGGATCCGCATATTGTCTATTGACAAGCCTTCAAGTCCCATATAAATCCCACCCAGACCCTTATCGCCATCATGAATAGCATAAAATTGCTTGAATGCTTCTGGAAAGTGATAACCCGTTACCGCTTCCAAATGGTCGATAGCTTCCGGGGCAGCCGGTCCATTCAGTCTATGCGGAAGATCGGGAACATAGGCCTGCAGCCTTGTGAAAAATGTACATGTCATCGTAAATACCTCCATAATGGTTACTCGTATTCAGTCTTATGTATGCTTATCTACACGCTTATCCACTCTCGCAATACGCCCGATGTTGTATATCACCTATTAGCACTATTAAACTAAAACTCGCAGCTATAATCCGATCAGGTCGCAACGATTTGGATAAGTTGACATAACAAAAACCCCGTTCTAATAAGAACGAGGCTTAAATGCAGTTCGCTGTATTTCGTATAATGGCTGTATTCGCTATTTTAGACGCTGCGTTTACGATTCCGGGTTAATACTTTAAAAATAATATACAAAAGAATTAGAATAATACCCGAGATGATCAAAGGTCTCATATACGGAGCTGCAATCTCATTGATTTGCTCCCAGTTCGAGCCCAGTGTACGACCTAGATAAACGAATAAAATGGCCCATGGAATCGTTCCAAGCATCGTGTACAAAAGAAATTGCAGCATAGGCATCCGCGCCATACCTGCGGGAATGGAGATAGCCTGACGTACAACCGGGATAAATCTGGCAGTGAACACCATCCCCGCTCCATATTTGTTGAACCATTTTTCTGCCATGTCAATGAAATGCGGTTTAAGCAGCAGATATTTGCCGTATTTCTCAACAAAGGGTCTGCCCCCATACCGCCCGATCCAATACAGAATAACCTGTTGAAGGACACAACCGATCGTTCCAAATACGATGGCCCAGAAGAACGATACCCTTCCTTGTGAAACCAGATATCCACCAAAGGACAGTACAAGCTCGCTTGGAATCACCTCAAGCATCAATCCGAGTAAAATCCCCCATACACCCAGACCCTCAATAAACACTAAAGCGCTATGAATCAATTCTTTTAGCATCCTCTTCCAGCCTCTTCCTCTCTACTCCGGAATAACTCCGCCTAATCATCTTTTTTATTCTAACATACTTACGGGCCATCGAACCAGCTTGTATGCTGCACCGCAGTTTTATGCCAGACACAGTTTCGCTTGGGACCTCCTCCGCATAATCTAATACAGGAAGGAGCGAAGCCTCATGGTGAAGCCGTTGAATAATAATGTCAAACATGATCAGGACTATCCCACCGCACGAAAAATAAGACGTTCCTGTAGTCGCGAGATGTTTAGAACACGCAAAAAGCTCGGGCAGTATATTACACCCGAGCTGGTGAAGCAGGCTGACGAACTCTATTTTAAAAAAGTAATTTTGAATTTGCCATGGATTGTGGCAAACGGCAGCAACCGAAGAGTGCTCTCCGATTGGTGGGAAGAGCAAGTGGCTCCAGAGATCGCAGAGCTATGGAAGGTTGACCTTGTCGTATTGTCCAAGGCGTTCCGCGACTCATTCGGTGGATAGGACTGCACCCGTATACGAACAGATTCCCTTAACCTTGTCAGTGAAGCACATAGTAAGGCTGATTGGATAAGTCGGCATCCAGACCTGGCTCCAACCATACCTCTCCTTGCTCATTGCGCAGCTCGAAATAATAGAGAATGGGATAAGGAGAATCCGTATAGCTCCCGGGAATGACAGCTTTATAAACACCGTTCTCAATCTGCATGGGTACGGTTACGTAGGCCTCCGCCTGGTTAACATGTCTGTACAGCAGGCTGATCTGCAGTCCTGCTGATTTATCGGCAAGCATCGCGCGCAGCTCCACTGCTTCACCCTTAGGAGTAGCTTGCGGAGGCTCATGGTGAAGAGTTGGTCGAAGCGGCACTGCTGAAGTATCCGGGAAGCTTACAGCTGCTGCCGACTCGTTAGACAACGGATCACGGCTATCAGCAGCTGCTGCTTGGGCATATACCTGCTCCATATCGGCAATATCCTCTTCAATACCCGACATACGATTAGCCCAGTGCCCTTTCATATGGGCTTTATAACCGAATGTAATATCATCGCGATAAACGTCTTGGGTCACGTTGATGATGTGCTGCCAATCGGTTTTGGCGGAGCGGTAGCTGCCCAATGCCTCACGCAGCTGCTGCACATTACCTGTTTGCTCGAACAGCGCATAGGATACGCCTGCTCGCAGCTTCTGTGCAAAGAAATGACCAAGTCCGGCTAGAGCAGCAATGTCTACGGACCAACGCCGATAATTGTCTATTGTCTGGTCGCCAACGAGTGAATCAGCAGCAGCCAGGTGCCGTTCTGCCGTCTCTGCCAACTCCTCCAGCCAAACTGCAACCGCAAGCGGCGTGTACTTGCCTTGGAGTCTGTTCTGCAAATAATCGTCAACAAATTCGTTAATTCCATAAAAAATAGCTGTATCCAATGGACTAACCGCTCCGAACGTATGCGGTTCAGGTGTATCGAAGGCACTCTCGGACAGCTTGGCTGTATCCATGATTCCCAGATTATTGTACATTTCCGGCCAGTAATAATTGTTGGATGCAGAGGGCAAATGCGCTGTTGTGAACAACAGCAGAATGCGGCTGGCATGGGCAAGCGCCTGCTCCATATCCGGTGCTGCCTTCCTGAATTCATGGCGCAAATATCTCATCCATTCAGCAGAATCAGCTTCGGGATTATAGATGAGCCTGCCCCACACACGATACGTATACACAAACTTCTTCCATTCCTCCCCCGGCAGCTGTAAGGCTTCTTCCTTATAAAGCTCCCGGCCCCCAGGAGTCCCGCTTGTCTTGCGGGCCTTGAACGACATCGGCTCGCATAGCTCCACACCCAGGCTTCCACAAAAGCTGCTGCTTCGTCCATATCCTGCAGCCATCGCCGGATCTCCCCACAGCAGCACCCGCTGTGTGCCAGGCCAAATGCGATGAAGCACACCGGTTCTGCGATTATCATTCAAATAATCCGCATAGCCGTATCTGGTAAATCTGCGATAGGTGTTGGTAATCAGCATCAGATCCGCGCGATCCGTCGTCGCGACGGGAAGCTCCTTCGTACGTATAGCCGCTTGGTGATAAGGCAATCCCATATGCTCAGCCCAGAATTTGGGGGAAACGATCACCGGCATCCCCGTACCCAAGGCAACCTCCAGCATTTGCTCGTCAACACCTTTGGGATGCATATCGATTTCGATCGTGCGTCCACACGCGGTCAAGCCCTTCATGACCTCTTTCCAGAATACGTGGGATGGCTCAGGAATACCTCCCTCGTAATGCGTGCGTAGTGTGACGCCATCGATATCCGGGCAGCACTCCAGCAGAAGCCGCAATCCGTCGCGGCAGTAGACAGCATGATTGGACTCGTCCACGCCGTCAATGATGTGCAGCTCATTTGGGCTGTCGGCCATTTGATACGCATGGTTCCACAACCCCAGTTGGAAATGAATCCCGCGACGCTTCGCCTCCCGACTAATAAACTGCAGCGTCTCCAGATTCCGTGACACTTCCTCCTGCGTCATGTCCCGAACACGAACCTGATAGCCCGGTACATCCAGGAAATACGGGTAGACGAAGCCGAAATAATTATCTTGCACATTCGGATCATGACCATAATCATACGAAATCCCGAGTGTAAGGTGAAATCGGTTGAAGCGATGGGTAGCCAGCTCCGTCAAATATTCCAACCAGAAGGCCTGATCATAAAACCACGACTTATCTTCAATTTCACTGCAAAAGGATCGGCTGATGCTGCGAATCTCGTTGGCAGGCTCACCTGAGTAGGAATCGATTTCGATCAGATCCGCAAGAGCCGCTTCACTGCAGCGGACACGGTCGGCCAACTCCAATATTGCATAGACCAAGCCGCGTTCATCAGCACCAGTAATGTGCAGCAAGCTTGTTGAGCCTTCGGCTTCGGCAGCCTCTTGACGGATCAGGAACGATTCGGCAGCGGCCGAGCCTTCGGAATTTCCTGCAATCGTTATTCGAAGCGTGTCTGCGGTGGTGGTTCGGGTTATCTGGCCCTGACCATCCAGGGCTGTTTCCGTAAGCTCTATGCCTTGCTGCTCCAGCACGTTTGCCAACCGGTCAACTGCCCAGTTCACCGGTTCGCTCACCGCTAATACATCCGATGTGTCACGAACCACATTTACCGTTAACTTGTCGTCTTTTCCTTGCTTCATCCATCAACATCTCCTTCGCATCCTATTGGCATCGCTTAAATGTGCTGTACTGAAAATCTGCACTAACTTCAATATCAGCCTGTCCTTCCATGCTGAAGAAGCCCGATGTAGATCGAGCTTCCTGATTTGTTACCCCTTAACCGAACCGAGCATGACCCCTTTGGCAAAATGCTTTTGCAAAAAAGGATAGATGACCAGAATTGGCGCCATCGACAGCATAATCGCAGCCATTCGAATCGTTTCCTGCGGCAGCGTCCTGTCATCGCCGCCAGCTCCCGCCTGACCGACCCCATTGGAATCGGAATCGATCACCAGTGTTTTGACGAGTACCTGGAGCGTCCATTTTTTTGAATCGGAAATATAAATCAATGCATTAAAGTAAGTGTTCCAGTGGGCGACTGCAAAGAACAGCGTAAACGCGGCAATCGCTGGCATCGAAAGTGGAATGACAATCCTTAAAAATACCCCCAAATCCGTGCAGCCGTCGATTCTGGCCGAGTCCTCGAGCTCGGAGGGTAGGGATTCGAGAAAGCTTTTGATTACAATCAGACTCCATGCACTGGTTAAGCCCGACCAGATCAATGACCAGTACGAATTGAGCAGTCCCAATTCCTTAATCAAAATGTAGCTGGGTACGATCCCCGCATTAAAAACCAGTGTAAAAATGACGGCGCTCAGCATGATTCCGCGTCCGGGCATGCCTTTTTTGGTTAACGCGTATGCAAGCGAGAACGATACCACGACATTAAGTACCGTCCCGACCACGGTTATAAACGTTGTACTTTTTAACGAGTTCAGAAAGCTGTTGGTCGACAAAATGTATTTATAAGAGATCAGTGACCATTTTTCCGGAAATACATAAAATTGCAGCGGTACATACACCTTCGGATCTGTAAAGGAAACACTGAACACATACAGAAACGGAAACACGCACACGGCCGAGATGATTCCGAGCAGGGTATAGTTCACCCAATCGAATGACGTCAGCTTTTTACTGGCAACAAAGCTCATAGCAGGTACCCTCCCCTCAATAAATGCCTTCGTGGCCGAGTTTTTTGACAACATAATTGGATACCATGACAAGCACAAGACCGACGAAGCCCTTGAACATGCCTACCGTTACGCCCGCACTGATCTGTCCTTTCAAAATCCCGTGTGTATATGCATACGTATCGAATACCTCGGAAACGGACAGCACCAATGGATTTTGCATAAGCAGCACCTGCTCAAAGCCGATATCCACCATATGACCCAGTCTTAAAATCAGCAAAATGATAATGGTCGGACGAATCGCCGGCAGGGTCACATGCCAGATTTGACGCCAGCGTGAGGCACCGTCAACGACAGCTGCTTCATACCGCTGCGGATCGACGCCGGCCATGGCTGCGAGGAATATGATCGTACCCCAGCCTGCTTCCTTCCACATATTTTGTGCGGTGATCATCCCCCAAAAATAGTTCGGGTTCGTTAGAAAGGCCACACTTTCGCGACCTGATCCGGTAATCAGTTTGTTCACAATCCCTACATCGGTAGACAAAGTAAAGAAGGTCATACTTGCCACCACAACCCAGGACAGGAAGTGGGGCAAATATACGATCGACTGATTAAACCGCTTGAAGGCTTCGTGTCTAACCTCATTCAGCATAAGCGCCAGGAGGATCGGCAGCGGGAACATGAACACCAGTCCGATCAGGTTAATCGAAAACGTGTTACGCAGCATGATATAAAAATTGTTATCTGAGAACAGCGATTCAAAATGCTTGCCTCCAACCCACGGGCTGCCCCAAAATCCGCTGAACGGATTATAATCCTTGAAGGCAATCAGCAAACCCCACATCGGCACAAATTTGAATAAAATAAAATACAGGACACCCGGCAGTGCAAGCAAATACATATATTTGTATTGCAGCATCCGAATTCCGAGCCGTGGCCAGAATCCGGTTACCTGCCGTCTTTTTGTAAGTTTCATGTTGGCCAATGCATTAGGCTCCTGCATATGCAACACCTCTCTTCATCTGGGGAATATCAAACGGCAATAGCTCATGCTGATACCTGCTTAGGCCAGCTGCGTAAGCTCATAATACGGTTGGTTGGATAAGTCAACGTCAAACCCGGGTACAAGCCAAGCGTGACTCTGATCATCTTGAAGCTCAAAATAATAAACTAACGGGTACACGGAATCGGTATATGCAGCCGGAATCGTAGCTGTAAGCAAACCATCCTTCTCAGACATAACCACAGTCTCATAAGCTTCCTCTTGATTGACATGACGGTACAATAGGTTCACCTTCACACCCTCTGCAGGCCCCAAAAGTTTGACACGCAGCTCCACCGGAGCACCCTTGTGATAATGCACGGGGGACACGTGCTCGCAGGCTGGACGCATCTTAGCTGAATCAACCACGGCTGCGGGGAAAATATCCGCATAAGCTAGCGCGTCTGGGTAATGACCTACGGTCACCGCTGCGGGGATAAATTCCTGAATCGATGCGGCTTGCGGGATGAACGCTTCCGCGGACGGAGCTGCTGATGCCGCTGTGTCTGTTCCCGTTTCTGTATCTGCCGCTGCTTCAACACCGCTGAGCAGCTTCGCGTGCACCTGCTCCATCACGGCGATATTTGCATCGATGCCTTCCAGACGGTCCGCCCAGCTGCCACGCATGATCTGTACGTGTCCGTATACCTGATCAGGCTGATAAACATCCTTCGTTCTCTCGATTATCTGCTCCCAGGCCGCCTTCGCTGACCGATAGCTGTTCAGTGCTTCCTCCAGACGTTCGATGCTGCCCGTCCGTTCGTGCCAGGAGTAGGCAACCGCTGCACGCAGCTTGTGTGCAAAGAAATGCCCGAGTCCCGCTTGTGCAGCCACATCGATTGCCAACCTGCGATATGAGGCTTCCGTCGAATCCCCCACCAGCGATTGCGCAGCGCTAAGATGTTTCTCTGCCGATTCGGACATATCGGACAATCGGTCCGCAACCTCGAGTGGTGTCATCTTGCCGCTGCGTTGATTGCGCAGGCAATCGTCAACAAAGTCATCGACCCGGTAAAATAAAGCCGAGTCCAATGGACTTACCGAACCAAAGGTTTTCGGTGCGGGTGTATCAAAGTCATAGGGCGACGGTTCCCCTGTGCTGACAATCGTCTGGTCCGTATAGATTTCAGGCCAATAGACGTTGTTAGCTGCTGAAGGCAGATGTGCAGTCGTTATTAGCGGCAGGATACGTCCGGCATAAGCTAGCGCCTGTTCGCAATCAGCTGCTGCTGAGTGAAACTGCTGGCGAAGGTATCGCTGCCACACCTCTGGCTCCGTATCCGGGTTGTACAGCAAGCGTCCCCACAGACGGTAATAATACAAATATTTTTTCCATTCCTGTCCATCTAACTGAAGGGTGCTGTCCAGATAAGGCTCA
The DNA here is from genome assembly GCF_025567575.1 of Paenibacillus baimaensis. NCBI lineage: Bacteria > Bacillati > Bacillota > Bacilli > Caryophanales > Paenibacillaceae > Paenibacillus > Paenibacillus baimaensis. Next base: position 94,262 of record NZ_JAOQIO010000099.1, read on the forward strand.
CGCCCGCCTTCCTTGCCGCTGCCCTTACGTCCTTTGAAGGCAAGCGGCTCGCACAGCTCGACACCAATGCTTCCGCAGAAGCTGCCGCGACGGCTGTAGCCGGCTGCCATCGCCGGGTCGGCCCACAGCAGCACTCTTTGTGTGCCCGGCCATATGCGGTGGAGCACACCGTATTGACGGCCTTCTTTTAAATAGTCGCCATAGCCATAGCGGGTAAATCTACGATAGGTTGCCGTAATGGACATCAGGTCAGGACGATCCGTGCTCGCCACCGGAAGCTCCCAGGGACGAATACCCGCCTGATGATAAGGCAAGCCCATATGCTCCGCCCAAAACTTCGGAGACAGCACCACCGGCATACCGGTATCTAGGAAAAGCTGCAGCATCTGATCATCTACACCTTTGGTGTGCATATCGATTTCGACAGGTCGTCCGCAAGCCTTAACGCCGCTCATTACGACCTCCCAGAACAGATGGGCCGGTTCAGGAATGCCTCCCTCGTAATGGGTACGAATCGTCACACCGTCGATTTCCGGGCACGTTTCCAGCAGCAGCTTCAGCGCATCACGGCAATAAGCGGCATGGTTGGATTCGTCGATACCTGTAATGGTGTAATCAGAGTTTGGACTATCCTCCTGCACAAAGGCATGTGTCCAGATCCCCAGCTGAAAATGGATCCCACGTCGCTTGGCTTCCCTGCCGATATACTGCAGCGTCTCCAGATTACGCTCCATTTCTCCATCAGCCAGCTCTGCTGCACGAACCTCGTAGCCTGGCACATCCAGCAAATATGGATAAGCAAAACAAAAGTAATTGTCTGTTACATTCGGATTATGCCCGTAATCGTAGCCCATACCTAATGCCAGATGAAGCCGGTTAAAGCGCTGTCCAGCCAGCTCGGTCAAATATTCGTCCCAGAACGTCAGATCATAGAACCATGGCTTATCCTCAACCTCACTTACGAATAAACGGTTAATGCTTCTCACCTTGTTATGAGGCTTATCGGAATAGGTTTCGACAGCTTGAAGTGCGGCTACCGGCTCTTCGCTATAAGCAGCACGGTCAGCCAGCTCAAGCAGGCCATAGACGAGACCATTCGCGTCCGCGCCAATCACCGTAATGATATTTCCTTCGGCTGTTTGATTATTAATGATACTAAAGGCTTCTACAGCTTCCGGAACTTCGATACTGTGTGCTCTTAGCAGCTGCTTGGACACGGCTGAATCTGCTCCCGATACCTGAATATGAATGCTTTCTGGTATGACCTCGGCATTGGAAGCCGACAGTTGTGCAGCAGCACTGACGGTTGATTTCAGGCTTGTATAGCCTACATGGCTCACCTGTAAGCCCTGACGGGTTAATACCGTTTGCAACTGGGTAATCGCCCAGCTTACTGAATCATGGGTTGTCAAGGAATCGGATGCGTCACATGCTATCGTTACGGATACTCCGTTTATTTGCGTCATTAGTCAAGAATCTCCTTTATGATCAAATTTTTAGATTTGTGAAATCTGGTAATCAGCCTTCTCCAGCCATTCTGGGTTAATCGTAACGCCCCATCCCGGACCATCCGGTACCTGCACCTGTCCATTGGATACCTGCAGCTTTGAAGTGAATAGAGATTCTGTCCATGAGTCCGACTCAATCGAATATTCCATAAAGGTACCTGCATTCGGAATCGCAGCAACCATGTGCATCGTGAACACCGTCACCATCGAGTGATTAGCGGCATGCGGTGTGCAGGTCATTCCCGCGTACTGGGCCAGCTTGGCTACTTCCAATGCCCTGCTTAAGCCACCTATGTAGCAAATATCCGGTTGGACGATATCGACCGCATGCATCGAAATCATTCTTTTCCAATGAGCCATATCCGTGTCCTGTTCCCCACCCGTCACTGCTACATCCAAAGCATCGGTCACCTGCTTCGTCCATTCCAGCTCTGGATAAGGGCAAGGCTCCTCATAATGGCATACCCCCTGCTGCTCCAGCATCCTTCCGACCTCAATGGCACGGCGAGGCGTGAACCCGCTGTTCGCATCGACATACAATGACGTATCATCACCGATAGCCTTGCGTACGGCGGCTACCACCTGCTCCGTTCTGCCCGGGTATACATCGATATCGCGTCCAAAATTGTTGCCAATTCTTATTTTAAAAGCACGAAAGCCCTGCTCCGCTTGAAGCCTTTGCAGCCGCTCCGCTTCGTCGGCGGGTGAAATGTTGCGTCGCATGCTGGAGCCGTATACACCGATAGCACGCGGCGTCCCGCCCAGCAGCTCGCAGACGCTAAGACCGGCGCGCTTGCCGTGCAGATCCCATAAAGCCGTGTCCAAACCGCCAACAGCCCTGCAGACATAAGACCCGGGAAATTTGTGCTCTCCTTCCACAACCTTGTCAACCAAATCGGCAATCCGTTCGGCATCAGCCCCCAACGCGTAGGGAGCTACCTGCTGGTGCAGCACCATTGCTGATATATTGGCGTGGTATGTCGCCAGTTGACCATAACCTTCGAAGCCATCATCGGTTTTCACCCTTACGATACTGATATTTCTTGTGCTAAAGGTTTCGATGCTTTTAATTTTCATATGAATCCTCCTTAAGCCAATTTCCATTTCCTTGGAAACTCTTGTCAAGCTTTATCCACTGCTGTTACACGGGCAACCCATGCATCGCGTCCGGGTATCGTCAGCTGCAATCCCATGCCCTGCTGTGACCACTCTGTGTCTCCCCAATACACATGTTCCGCGTTCCAGGCTCCCCAGGCTTCGGATAGCTCAAGCTCGACATTTTGCGCTTCCCTATGTGGGTTTACAACCCAGATATACAACGAACCGTCGGTTCCCCGCGACAATCGTACCTGCAGCTTCGCATTGGATCGTGTTACATGAGGCTGTATCCCGGCCCAATCCAGGACCTTGGAAAAGTACTGCAAATTGCCCTCATCGTGCGTATGATAGTAGGCTGCTGATGGAAAAGTGCCGACAAGCATCGTTTTCCCTTTGCGATAAACATGCTCGACAACAGCAACAGAGCCGTCCGAATATTGTCCGATCACCTGACCTCCGGCTGACCTGTACGATTGATTGTAAATACTGCCTCGCACCTGAACGCCGCCAAGTTCAAAAGAAACGGCATCAGAGATATCGGGCATAAATTCCACGTTGTCCTCCACGACGCCAAATACCTGATCCAGTCCATGGTTAGGCTGCAGTGTCCCAACCTTGCCACGATCTCCAAAGTAGGCTGGACATCCTTCACTGATCAGCGTACCGCCATCAGCCACCCACTGCTGCAGCGCCTCCGCTTCATGACTCCCAATCATCACGGGATAAGGCCAGTAGAGCACACGGTAATTGGCAATATCCTCGATGTGCACCCAATCTGCTTGAATCCCCAAATCAAAAAATCCCTGATATGCTCCCCACATCGCCTGCTCATAAAAAGCGTTCTTGCCTTCACGGTTTAATAAATAATCAAACACCTGCGTATCAGGTACTACCAGAATGCCGATTTCCCCCTGTACGGGAGTGGATTCGAGCAGTTCACGTTGCTCACGGGCATTAGCCCACTTGGCTATTGTGCTGGCCATATCGGAACGCGGCGTTCGTGAGCCGTCCATCGCATAAGGGCCAAACGCGCCAAACAAAGGGCCATCCAGCAAGGGGCGCCAGCGTGGAAAAAGCACGCCTCGCGCACCGCCAGCCAGTGTAATCATCTGCCAGATGCGAATATCCTCCGGCTCGGTGACCCGTCCGTCATCCTTCGCCCGTCCGATAACCTGCGGCTGAAGCCACAATGGACCGCCCTGCGTCTCGGCATGCCAGAAGGTTTTACCGCGCGAGGCTGCGCGTGTCAGATCGACAGCATGCCATTGCTTCCACGGCTCATTGCCCTTACGCGAGGCGACCCAGGTGAAGCCGTACAAATCAACCTTGGAGGCAGCGAGCCAATCGTCGGCCCCCATAGACGCCATAACGTTAATGCTCCCCGCTATCCCATGAGCGGTGATCAGATTCTTATCGTCCACGCTGCGGATCAGATCGACCCGCCACTGCATATGCTCATAGAAATTGTGCTTGGTAAAATGCAGCCAATCGATGCATTCCGGATACGGCCCCAGCTGCCGGGGCGTCCCTACCTGCTCCCATGCCGAATAGCTGTACCGGTGCCACGCCTTGTTCAGCACCTGCAGGCTTCCGTATTTATTTTGCAGCCACAAGTGAAATTTCGCCTTAGTATAAGAACTATGACACACCTGTGGTGAATAATTGCATTCGTTCCATACGTCATAGCCCGCCATCGCAGGATGATCCTTATAACGAAGTGCCAGCGCAGTCAGAAATTTGCCTGCCAGCTCCCTAACTTCGGGACAATCCAGGGAAAGCACGCCCTGCGAGCCTTCGCCGAAGCCGCCGCTTGAGCTGCTAACGCCCATTTGTGTGCGGAGCGGGGTACCGTCCGCCTTCACATAGGCAGCATGTTTATATTCATAGGCGGCCCATTCCGGAACCGATATAATCATCTCTGCGATAATTGTCTTGATTCCATGCTGGGCAGCCAGATCCATATGCCGATCATAATCTTCCCAGTCGTATACGCCCTTCTCTACTTCGATGGCTCCCCACATAAACCAGTGACGGTTAATATTCATCCCGTCCTCCTGGGCTACCGCATAATCACGTTCCCAATCTTCCCTTGGCGGGTTGGATTTGCGGAAATAAACGGCGCCGTAAGGCAATTGAGGCAGCTTGCTTATTCCTGTCATGGTTCCCCTCCTGCATATATTTGGGAGAAATTCACAATCGCGCAACACATCGTTATCAGCTTCCCAAGAACGTAAAAGGAACGGTTCACACTTCGGGAATGCACTACCCTAGCTATGTCCCGTTCCTGCATCGTCTAGCAAAAATCCCAATTGCTTGCTGCCGTTAATTATTTTCCAAAAAACTCTTTGTATTTGGCGGCAAACTCTTGATACGATTTTTTAATATCCGCATTCGTATTCAATTTGTCTACATAACTCTTGTATTCATCCATCGAAATTTGTCCAACGATCGCTTTGATAACCATCGACTGCCACTCTTTTTCATACTTCGGCCATGTTGTTGTCCACGTATCCGAGTACACAACGTTGAATAAGTTCATTTTACCTACCTTGGCAAAGACTTCGGTATCCTTGATTTTGGCGTCATTGTAAGCTTTAGGAGCAGAAGCATTGAACACCTTCATAATGTTGTTGAATGCCATAGGGAACGGCTGATTCGCATTCGTTGTGACTTCCTTCACACCCTGATCGGTAAGCTGGGGCTGCCCGTCAACCAACTTGTGATGCACACCCTCGATACCGAAATAGTTGAAATCGGTGAATTCTTTAGTCGTAGTCGTGTTGAAGTACTCCAGAATTTGCTTCACCTTAGCTTCAGGAACCTTCTTCGAGATATAGAAAGCTCCGAATAGCGGCGGCACCAATGCGACGCTCACTCCGCCCGGCCCTTTCATTGGCGGCAAGGTGATAACATTCGCCTCCGGCTGGACTTTCTTGATGTCCTGCTCCCACGAAAAATCGCGCCAGATGTTACGGGTATAGGAAGCCGCACGTCCGGTCGCAAACATTTCCTCAGCCTGCGTTTTCTTGATCGTGGAAAATTCCTTGGCCAAGATCCCGTCTGCATATTGCTTGCGGAACCAGTCGACCATTTGCGTATAATTAGGAGTCAAAACTTCCTTAATCAGACCGCCGTCCTTGTCAAAAATCGGGTCCAGACCGCCGAAAGCAGCTAAATAAGAGGAGTCTCCATCCGCGAGAAGGAAGCCATGTCCGAGAATACCGATTGTATCCTTCTTGCCGTTGCCATCCAGATCACTTTCAACAATTTTTTTCAGTGCAGCCGAATATTCATCCAAAGTTTGTGGAATCGGCAGATTTAATTTGTCCAGCCAGTCCTTACGCATCTTGATACCGGGGTCGATATTCGGACGGTTACGGGCTACGCCGTATATTTTGCCATTCACCTTCATGTAATTCCAAACGTTCGGATCGGCATTTTTCTTGAGGTTCGGGTATTGGCTAAAATCGCCGAGCAGAGACGTCAAATCCCAAAATGCGCCTTGATTGATCGCATTCAGCAAAGTTGGGCGGGTCGCCGATTGGGACACAATAACCTCGGGAAGATTGCCGGAAGCCAGCACCAGGTCAAATTTGGTGTCATAGTCACCGGATGGAATCCACTCGATATCGAGCTTGCTGTTTGATCTTTTTTGGAACTCCGTCCAATAGTGGTCGGCCATATTCGGAACCTCGGCAAATGATGGTACAAGAAATTGAATTTTTACCGGTTCGGCTGCGGCAGGTTTACTGTCCTTTGCCGTATTTGTACTCGTACCTGTTCCTGTCGCAGCAGGAGCGCCGCTGGTGCAGCCAGCCAATAAGCTGATGGATAAGACAGGTGCTACTGCCCAGCTGACTTGTTTGCGAAATGATCTTTTCATGTTAACCCTCCTAAAAGTTTGTAGTTCCAGATGCCCCTTGGAAAGCCTGATGCCTGATAGCGCTTTCTTTCCATAGCATAGTTGCAAATTGTCAAACAGGTAAGAGACAAATCTTTTCCTGATTGGGCTTTTGCCACCTCAAGTCAATAATTGTCTCTTTGGCCTGCCAAATGTCTGTTTCCTTATCCATTGCGGTTTTCCGTCCTGTACACACCTGGAGTCATTCGTGTCAGTCTTTGAAATACGCGGGTCAGATTGCGTTCCGAATATCCGATGATCGCCGCAATTTCACTGATGCTTTGATCCGTCTCCAGCAGCAGCCGCTTGGTTTCTTCAACCCTGCATTCCACGACAAACTCCAAAAAGTTAATGCCCATCTCCTTCTTGAACAATCGGCTCAGGTAAGAATGGCTGATACCCATCCGTTCCGCGCAGAGCACCAGGGATATATCCTCTGTACAATGCTCACGAATATATTTACATACCTGCCGAATCACGGATTGTCCGACATTGTTGTAGTAATCCTCGGTCAGTTTTTTATAAAGCGGAAACAGCACCTCTACAAACCAATCTGTAATTTCCCTTGAGGTATGCTTGCTTTCCAGCTGGCCAAACAGGTTGTGCTCAAGAATATCGAGGATGCTGCCTTCTTGCTTTTCCAGGGATGTAATAATGGCTGAAACCAGTACGTAATAGCTCTGATGAATAAAGTTATAGGATTGCGAAATGTTAAGCGCTTTCGAAAAACCAGTAAGTGACTTCTCCGCTTCCTCAACCTCTCCCTTGGTCAAAGATTCGATAATCGCACCCTCCAGCTCACGCGGATATCTGAAAGCGGAACCTGTTTTGGAATTTTCCAGGTCCTCAATATGCAGGATCGAGTCGGAATCGTGATAAATCCGGTACTGCAGAGCCAGCTCCGCTTCCTTATAGGAAACCGGAACATCGGCAATATGCGAATAACATCGACCCATCCCGATAGAAGCGTCAAATGACAAATAGTTTTTTAACGATTCACGAACCGAATTGGCAAATTCAAGCACTCTATGATGCAGCTTCATCTGCTCCATTTCATTTTTCCACTGCATCAGGGCAATCCCTTTACCTTGATAAGGAAAAACATAGCCGTTCAAATGAGGACTTTTTCCCATCAACTCCTGCATGACGTTGGTCACGGCAAACGCTACAATAGGCTTGTCTCCCGGCAAAAACCGCTGTTCCTTATATACATTTTCTACCTCAACCACCATCACCACATAATTGGAATTGACGGTTAGGCCGTATGTGTCACAATCCTGAATCAACGATTCACTGCGGATGTAATCCCCATCTAGAAGCTGCTGCAGACAACGCTCGCGCAAGGTCGGTTGAATCTTCTCCATATAACTACCGAGGTACTGCGTTTCCTTGCTTAAATAGTCGATACATTCGCGGATGTAGTCCAACTCGTTGTCTTTGCTTTGAACCTTGCCTGCACCGACCGCTTTGCTGTGCTTGATTAATTGCTCAATAGGGCTGTAAGCTCGCTTCGTACTGAAATACGTAATCACCACAGCCAGAGCAATCAGAAACAAGACGGTCAGCATCGTAAAGGAGCGAATCCATATCAGTCTCTCCGTGATGCTCTCCTCAGGGACAATTGCTACATAGGTGCGGCCGAATACACTTTTCACATACGAATAATGTACACGCTTTCCATTCAGGCCATCATCATAAAAGCTGTCGATTGTGTTATCCGATTCGCTGATCTTATGCAGAGCCGGCAGGCTTGAAAGCTTGTCTGCATTCATGAACGTATGCTTGCCCGTAAGCTTCGGGTCTGGATAATTGACGAAAACCAATTCCTGCCCCTGGGACATAATCGTCGTATCTGCCTGCAAAAACTTGCTGACCACCTCCGTTTCAATCTGAAAAGCTATGATTCCTCTCGACGGGGATTTACCTATTACTGGAAGTCGTCTGGCAAAGGTTAGATAACCTTCTCTTTGGCTGGACGGCAGGTAGCTCCAGCTGGAGAGTGCCTCCTGCTTCATGAGCAGTTCAATATCCTCCTTAAATTTATAGTTATCTATATCAATCGTTCCGTACGTATTGGACACAACAATATGGTCAATGTCATTATAAAAATAAATTTCGTTAATAAAATCGGTAGCGTTCTTCGCCAGCGTAATTTTCGTTAGCAGCTCATGGTGCCAGACTAACGGATTATCAGTTACCCGATTCGTGAATAGATCATAAATGGCCGGATCTGCTGCCAGCTGCAAGGATTCCTTTTCAATATTTTGCAGGATGCGTTCCGCTCTGTCCTTGAGCATCACAAGGGAGGATTTGCTCTCGTCCATAATTTCACTTTTCATGCGCTCCATCGACAGGTTATAGTAGATCATACCTGCTAAGCCGATCGGAATACAGACGGCCAAACAGCCGATCCAGACAAAACGGTGCATATATTTTCCACTGCGGCCCGCTTTTCCAAAAAACAAATAACGGGTCCATGATTGAATCCGGTTCCTCATAAAGTCCTCCTCTGGATGAATCTATCAAGTACATTCAGTATACGGCATCCACCTCAAGGCGATAACGGACAATTCTTGATCTATGCGTCAGAATCGCGTGAATACAGCGTTCATAACAAGTATTGTCACTTGCAATATATAAAAGGTGTCGATTCAGATCATCGCCGAGCATAGAAAATAAACCTGATGAGTACAGGTTTATTCATAAAATGGATCGAAAGCTCTTTAAACAATGCAGCGGCGTCTGGAACATGAAATACAATGTTCTATACGCCGCTGCGGTTATTGGGCTACTGTTGTCAGTTATAGAGTTTACCTACCCATCCGCCAATGCTTGGATCAATAGAAGATCATAACTGGCAATAACACCTCCCTGTATGCTGAAATTCCCCTCGTATTCCTTATACATGTTGGCAAACAGACGTCGCGAACTGAGACCACGCATAGTAACAGCCTCAGAAGTGCTGGCTCCCATCGCTTTTACCGAGTGAAGAAAATCTCTTGCTGAAGCATACTTTTCCGTCTGAATCGAGCGTTCAAATTGGATATTTGAAAATCCTGATTCCTTGAGCAAGCTGTTCCATTCATTTGTCGATAGAAACCACAGTCCGTGCCGCTGCGGCTCCATTCCATTGGCTCGATAAACTTCATTAAAAGCCTTATGCATCTCGCAGAATGTATCAGGCCCGAATGTCGTGAATATCAGTGAGCCTCCAGGACGGAGTATTCGCCGAAGGTGACCAAGTGTTTGCCGAGGATTGCTCAGCCATTGAAAGCAGGCGTTGGAGACGATGAGATCCAACGAGGATGTCGGAGCATTTTTCGCCCACATTTCAACATCAGCATGAAGAAAGCGTAAACGATCCGAAGTCATTTTTCTGATGCCATTAAAGTTCGCTTCATCTGATAGGACACGTTGTTCAGCCAATTTGATCATCGCGGGCGCAATATCAAGTGCAGTAATACTCGCACTGGGCCATTCAGTTACTAGAATCTCGGTCAGCATCCCCGTGCCGCAGCCGATCTCAAGAATGTTGAGCCCGACTATGTTACTTTTGTTCTTCCACCCTAAGAAAGATTTTGCAAGCCGATCTGACATCAAACGCTGAACATGAGCGTGAGCGTCATACGAATTTGCACTACGGTTAAATTGACGTCGGATTTCACTCATCCTACTGCTCATGCCACCATCTCCTCAGTTCATTAGCTATTTGGTCTTCCCTTCCCAAGAACGGGGCATGCCCGCAGGCAGGTATCGTGAATAACTTTGCTTTTGGTAACTGAGCCATCAGCTCCGATGCAGCGCCGTAAGGACAAATACGATCCTCAGTCCCGTGCACAAGAAATACCGGACATGTGATGCTCTTCAGTTGAGACAAGTATTCCTCGCTTCGCAAGATTTGAAGACCTGCGATTAGAGCTGGGGTTGTCCAGCTACCGATTGGGGGAAGGCTTTCGCCTGGATCGGCCTCCCATTCCGCCTCCGTAAATATGAGCTGTCGGAACTTTGTTTCAACGCTTTGTCGGTTCTGTACGAGCCCTGTAATCATCTTCCTAACGTATATATCTGCCCAACCGAGGTCAAACTCCTCCTTTGACCTGGTAAATCGAGCAGTTGCCCCGAACAATACAAGGCCATCAGCGAACCCTTTGATCGCTAGTCTCAGTGCCAGTAAACCTCCGAGAGACCATCCTCCGATCAACAGCGGACCGTGGAAAGCCCTTGTCCTACAAGCCTCTCCATCCAAATACAGAAAATTTTTTACTGCTATTTCGGTCAGGAGCAGCATTTTCTCTGGAGAATCAGCATCACTGTAATCTACAGAAACATGATGGAAATCCGGAAGTAACTCACGAGTCCGATCAAAAATCGCATCCGGCATACTCCATCCGCACAACCATACAATGGTGCCGCTTGTCTGTGGCTGAATTTTCACTGAATCAAAATCCAATGCAATCATGGACTCAACACCCCTAGTCGAAGTCCGATGTTGTGGATGCGTGTGGATGCATTGACCAACTCCTTATCAGTGTGAACGGCTGACAGGGAAAAGCGAATACGCGCTGTGCCATTAGGCACAGTAGGTGGACGGATGGCAACCGCTACGATCCCCTCTTCTTCTAGAGCTCCGCTGAAGCGTAAGGCTGTATCGTTATCACCGACGATTAAAGGTACAATTGGGGAGTCGCCAGCACCGATGTTAAACCCGGCGTCACCAAGCAAGGACCGAAATAACCAGGTTGCCGCATAAAGCCTTTCTCGTCGCCAGTGTTCCTTTTGTACCAAAACTAACGACTTTGAAATGCCAGCTACGATAGATGGGGGCAACGCAGTTGAATAAATGAGTGGTCTAGCTTTGTTCACCAGCCATCGAATTAGCGTGCGGCTACCACAAATATAAGCGCCATAGACACCGAAGGATTTGCTGAATGTTCCCATATGAATATCCACATCATTCTGACGCCCGAGTTCATGACACAATCCCTCGCCTCGCCCGCCGTAGATCCCCCCACTATGTGCCTCATCCACCATTAGCATCGCTCCGTACTCGCGTTTAAGCGCAGCAAGTTCACGCAATGGAGCCTGATCGCCATCCATGGAGAAAACAGCGTCTGTAACGATCAGCTTACGCCGTTTATCACGATACTTATTCAATAGCGTACGCAAATGTTCCATATCGTTATGACGGTACCGGGCATGCTCCGCACGGCTCAATACAATGCCGTCCACAATACTTGCATGGTTCAACTGATCGCTGAAAACAACATCTCCTCGGCCTACTAGTGCACTAATAACACCTGAATTAGCCATATATCCATTAGCAAGAACTAGCGCAGCTTCGCAGTTTTGCCAATCGGCCAGTGCTTCCTCTAGACGACTATAAGACATCCGGTTACCTGTCACATGGCGTGAAGCGCCTGAGCCAGCACCTTCCGTGAGCAGAGCCTCGCGCATCACTTCAAGTATCGCAGGATGCTGGGAGAGTCCAAGGTAGTCATTGGAGGACATGTTGAGTAACACTTGTTCTCCTCGCAACGTATAGCCAGGAGATCCGGATACTGAGTTACTTGTACGCAAGGAACGCTCCAACGAAGCATCAGCCATTAATTCAAGTTCTTTTTCCATCCAGTACATGGTTGGCACCGCCTTAAAGGGCATTTAATTCAATCTCAAAGCCCAAATCCTCAATAATTTGATGATCAGCCGTAACGTCTTGGCCTGCTGTCGTTAAATAATCACCTACAAAGAGTGAATTTGCGGCGAACAGAGATAAAGGCTGCAGCGTACGGAGGTTGACTTCTCGACCGCCTGCCACGCGGATTTCTTTAGAAGGACAAATGAAACGAAATAGAGCTAATACCTTCAACGCTTTCATTGACGGCGTGCGGCCTGCATGTTCCAGAGGTGTTCCAGGTATCGCGTTTAGGAAATTGATCGGAATCGAATCCGCATCTAGTTCGCGGAGTGCATATGCCATTTCAACAATTTCTTGATTTGTCTCACCCATACCGATAATGACACCAGAGCAAGGGGACATGCCGTGTATCTTTACCTTCTCCACGGTTTCAACACGTTGATCATAGGTATGGGTCGTCGTGATGGAGGGGTAGTTGGCCTTACTGGTATTCAAATTGTGGTTGTAGCGATGTACGCCAGCTTCAGCAAGACGTTTGGCTTGATCGTCCTTGAGAATACCCAAACATGCGCAAATTTTCAGTGGCATTGATTTACGGATTTCTCTAACCGCGTCCACCACTTGATCCAACTCCTTGTCTGTTGGGCCTTTCCCAGCCGCTACAATGCAATAGGTTCCGGCTTTGCGTGCCATCGCTTCACGTGCGCCTGAAAGCAACGTGTCTTTATCAAGCAAGGTGTATTTTTTAACCGGGGCCGTCGAAACAATCGATTGCGAGCAATAGCCACAGTCCTCGGGGCAAAGGCCGCTTTTGGCGTTGATGATCATGTTCAGCTTCACTTTTTTACCGTAAAAATGTTTTCTCACCTTAAACGCAGCCTGCATGAGCAGTAGTACCTCATCATTGTCGGCGTCGAGCACAGCAAGCCCTTCCGCGAGCGTTAAACATTCTCCGTTCAATGCTTTTTGGGCAAGCGATAGCCAATCCATCTCCGCTGCAATGGTATTCATCTCAATCATCCTCCTATAGTTTGAACTGCAAATGCCTCTTTGATAGGCGCGAATTGTATTGTTTTTCGTACAGTATGTATCAACGTCTCTGAAGTCGCTTCGGCGTGTAAACGGGGAAACCGACCGAGAACCTTTAGACCGCTGTATTGTTCAATTAGTTGTGCATTCGTAGCAACGCTTGGATCATCATGGGGTTCCATTGACTCGCCATCATTCAATATGACGCCAACAATTGGGACTTCACGATCCCGAAGGAATGAAGCAGTCAGAAGTGTGTGATTAATTGTTCCAAGGCTAGAACGGGCTACAATTAATGCAGGTACCCGAAGCTCTGAGATTAAGTCCACCATGAGGGTGTCATCGGTCAGCGGGACAGCGACGCCGCCCGCGCCTTCGATGAGTAGTGCCTCGTAACGTTTAGTGAGGGGTACACCTGCGGCGATAATCTCCTTCAGCGTAAGATTTACCCCAGCTTGCTTGGCGGCGAGCATTGGCGTAAGTGGAGCTTCAAATGTAAATGGTGCGACTGCCTCGGGCGGTTCGTTGATTCCCGTGCTTTTCAGCAGCCGTTCCGCATCGGTAAGTCCGCTACCAAGAGGTGCACCGGACTGAATCGGCTTCCAAACACCGGCATTCAACCCTTCAGCTCGGAGCATAGCGGTAATGGCTGCCGTTACAACAGTCTTCCCGACGCCGGTGTCCGTACCTGTCACAAATAATCCGCGTATCATTTCAATGTTCACTTTGTTCATGTAACCTGGCCGCCTTCAGTGACGTGAAGTATTGATGCCTCCAAAATATCTGTCATGGCATCAAGTTCAGCTTCACTGCTGACAAGCGGAGGGATGAAGACGATCACATTTCCGAGTGGTCTCGTTAGCATTCCGAGTTCTCTGGCCCTTAGACTCGTGCGAACGCCAATTCGATCTGCCCAATCGTATGTCTCACGTGATATCTTATCGCGTACGAGCTCGATTCCGATCATCAGTCCTTTTTGTCGGATTTCACCAACATGCGGGCGATCTTTAAGCGCTGCGAGCTTATGCTCAACAAATGATGCCTTTGCTCTTACTCCTTCGACCATGTTGCGCTCTTCAAACAGCTTCAAGCTAGCCAAAGCAACCGCACAGCCGAGTGGGTTCCCTGTGTAGGAATGACCGTGGAAAAATGTTTTCTGTTCTTGGTAATCGGCATAAAACGCTTCGTACACCTCGTCAGTCGCAAGCGTCGCTGCCACCGGCAAATAGCCACCGGTCAACCCTTTCCCGATCACCATCAAATCAGGTGAAACATCCTCGAGATCACAAGCGAACATAGCCCCCGTTCGACCGAAACCGGTCGCCACCTCGTCAGCGATGAGCAGTACGCCATACTTGCGGCACAGATTAGCCATCTGGCTTAAACAGCCTGGTGGCATGACTATGATGCCACTAGCCCCCTGCACTATCGGCTCCACAATGAGAGCCGCAATTTCATCCGCCCGAGTCTCGAGCAAATTACGTAGTGCGGTTAGTGTATCTTCCATTGCCTTCGTCTCACCACCATCATGGCGATAAGAGTAGGGATATGGAATGACGTGGGAAGGAAATAACATGGGGCGAAACACATCATGGTACAGAGGTATAGCACCGACACTCACTGCTCCAACTGTATCTCCGTGGTACGCTTGATTCATCGTGATAAACTTCGTTTTACCCTGTATTCCCTTGTTATGCCAGTATTGAAACGCCATTTTGATCGCGATCTCGACACCAGTTGCTCCTGAATCTGAGTAAAACACTTTGTTCAATCCTTCCGGAGTTATTCCCACCAACTTTTCTGCAAGCTCGATTGCTGGTACATTGGCCATTCCGAGAAGGGTGGAATGGGCGACTCGCCCTAACTGCTCCGTGATTGCCTGATTTAGCTCCGGCACGTTGTGTCCATGTACGTTGAGCCAAACTGATGAGAAACCATCATAATAAGCGCGTCCTTGGACGTCATACAGCATGATGCCTTCGCCGCGTTCAATAATGAGTGGATCAGAGTTATTGTAATCTTTCATTTGGGTAAAAGGATGCCATAAGTGATCTTTATTCATGGCAGCAAGCCGTTCGTAATCCGTTATCACAAATTATCACCATCCGTTTAATATTTAATTGTTAACCAAATATATATTATTTAGGTTAACAATCGGATTTGGTCATTTTAGCAGACCTGGACGCCTCTGTAAAGAGAACTCAACATCAAAAACCCTTCTGCATGGATCACAAAAGGGCCAATCTGGAAATATTTGAATTATGATCTACGAATTGATAATGTGCTAATCTTGTCTAGAACTTTATTTTCTTTTGACATCAACTGCTTACATAAGAAGCGATAGCACCATCCAGTTCAATGTCCACTGCACCCAGGCTGTCCTGCAAATGGTGGTGGTTTTTGCAGCCGACAATCGGAATCACGGGAAAGGGCTGTGCCAGCAGACAAGCCACTGCTATCTGATTGGATGTGGCCTTATGTTGTCGGGCAAGCTCCTCGATCCGGTCCAATCGGGTAAAATTAGTTTCATTGTGATACAGTCTGTATATATTTTTATTGCTTAATTCGGGCTGTACCTCGTGCTCTCTGCGATATTTGCCACTAAAAAAACCATTGGCCTGCGAGCTGTATGGGATGAGTGCGACTCCTGTGCGGATATGCCAGTCTACCAAGGCCTGATCGGTTATAACCTGACTCGGATCTTTGATTGAACCTGGATTGACAGTCGCCAGGCTCCACAAATTGCTAACGGCAACAAACCCTGTATATCCTTTGCTCACAGCATACTGCTGTGCTTGCTCCAAGCGCTCCAGTGTCCAGTTCGAGCAGGCATAATAACGAATATGGCCCTGCCTCACATGCGTCTCCAAAATGTCAATCAGCGTCTCAACAGGAATACGTGGATCATCACGATGCAAATAATACAGATCAATGTAATCGGTACCTAATCTCTGCAGGCTTCCCAGGATGTCCTGCTCAATCTCTGCGGCTGATAGCCTCGAAACCAGCGGTGTATCCAGTAACGGATGCCCACCTTTGGTCGCAATGATCAATTGATTCCGATTCCCTCTCTCCTTCATCCATCTACCCAAAAAACGCTCACTGCTGTTCGGCTCGATAGGCAACCAGTTCGCATATACCTCTGCCGTATCAAGAAAATTGCCTCCGGTTTCTGTAAACGTATTCAAAATTCTGTTAGATTCCTCTTCACTGATCGAACCACCAATATCCGAGGTTCCCAAACAAATAACAGATGGCAGCAGATCTGTGTTTTTAATAGCTTTGTACTTCACAATAACAGCCCTCCCGTTTGAATTACGGATTGATTTGGCACACAACTTCTATTATAGGCAATGGCTTTGATAGAAGTCTACTTACTTTAATCGCCTGATCACAAAGAAATACCCCTACCCGGATTCATGTCACGGGTAGAGGTAAATGTTGTAACTTCTATTTGGCTATTCCCGCCAAGTATCCCCGGCAGACAACGCATGTATGTTAGTATACCCCTCTTTGCTCAGTTGTACACATACCGCATCTGTCGCCTGCTGACCCGCATGGACCAGAATCGAGTGCTCGCTTCCAAGAACATCCAGCATGGCTCTGACATCGGGCAAACCCTGATGCACCTTATAGCGTATAAAGTGCACCTGACCTGCGTCATGTCCGAGAATTTCCATATGCTCGCGGGAGGCCATTAGCAGCCGATGCGCACAACTTCCCTTAGCCAAATGTCCCGTCAAAATGACGCAGCAGGCCTTATCCTTGGTCAACTGCTCATAGTACCATTGACCGCGAGCCGACTGCAGCATGCCATCATTGGTCAATACGATCCGACTCCCCTTTTCAGATACCGCTTGAAGCCGCTGTGCTTCACTATCCACGAAAACAATTCTCGGATCCACCAGACAAGCCTGAATACGTTCTATAGCTTCGGGCTGCAGCCATTCCGGTCCTTGCAGCAGCTGCTTCAATCCTGTAGTAATCTCCTGTTCAACATAAATGGGTATTTCGGGAAATTGCTTCCTTGCCCACAGCAGCATCTCCTGACTGCGTCCATAGGTTGGCACAGGCAGCAGAACCGGGCCGCCTTGTCTCAAGGTTTCATCGATTTGCAACCGCAGCTGCTCCAGCTTCTGCTGTTGGGATTCTGTATCCATCCCATATGCGGCATCTATAATAGCCAGCTCGATGGGGGACTCCAAATGCTTCGGCTGAGGGCGGTCAGCAGCTAATAGCAACGATTCCGCCGTATAGTCACCTGAGTAGAACACCCGTCTACCCTCCACATTCAGCAGCAGCCAGATGGACCCAGCCAAATGTCCGCTTCTCCCCCAGCATACGCTCAGTCCTGGTTGTATCGTATACCATTCGCCGGAGGGCGTCTGCTCTTCAATGAACTTGTATTGGATCGCCGATATATCCTTATCGCGGTAAGGCAGATCCGCATGACTGGAAGCCGCATACCCCTTCCAAGCCTTATAATAGGAAGGAAGCTGTTCGAAGGTCGCCCTTGTCGTCCATACTTCGCCTGTATAGCCCATGTTATACAGCAGGGGAATCGCTATGGAATGATCCTCGTGGGCATGAGATAAAAATACCGCATTCAGCTGCGGAACCACATTTTCATCGCACAGCGGGTATTCACCCGCCCCCTCCTTCTTGACCCCACAATCGAGTAAAACACGTGTTTGGCCCTGCTCAATCAGATAGCAAGAGCGGCCATGCTCGCCAGCGCCACCCCATACTGTTGCTTGCATATAATATATTCACACTCCACTAGATGTAAGGTTTACCAATTACAAATTTTTCTTGGCCGTAATTCGATTCAAGCCAAGCAACATCAGCGTCGTCAAACCGACGGATACGACAGCCATTGCCATCCCGAGTGATACTTTGCCCTGCTCAAATTGAGCGAAAATATAGGTAGCCGACGTTTCCATCGATGGCGGTAAAATCATCAGCGAGGCGACCAGCTCACGAACCGATATCGTAAACGTCATCATCCAACCCGCCACCATACCCGGAATAATGAGTGGCAGTAAAATTCTGCGGAAGATGTAGGCCGGCTTGCCGCCAAATACCCGACCGGCTTGAAATAACGAATCGTCCAGCTGGGCAAAGTTCGCTTTTACATATTGAACCGTATAAGGAAGGAAGAACACGACGTACGTCAGGACAACCATACCGTAGGTGTTATAGAGCGGAATCGGCATCCACGGCGAGTTCCAGAACAGGATGAGTCCAACTACAATAACAATGCCTGGCACGGTATTTGGCAGCAGGGCGAACAAATCGGTAATCCTTTGCGGCCACGATTGCGACTTGCGAATCATCAGTGCAAAGTACGTGCCAAGAATCACCGCAATCGTTGCGGCAATCAACGACAGGCTGAGGCTGTTCATTAACGCCTGCATGCTCTTGGAGCCCCAGGTCAGCAGGTCGATATAATATTGAAGGGTCAAATTGTTCCATTGCAGTCCAACCCCGCGCAGCTTCATTAACGAAGCGGCAATGATGGAGAAATACGGTACAACTATCGCAAGCCCGAGCAGTCCGACTATATAACCCCATGCCAGCAGCTTCTGCCATACGCTCATTCGGTATATTTTGCCTCGTGTTCCTTTACCGCCAACGAGCGAATACGTGAACCTTTGGCTAACCATGGTCTGCATATACCAGATCAACAAGCACGTGCTTAAAAGAATCGAAGCCAACGCCGTTGCCTTGCCAAAATCAATCGGCCAGCTCGATATATATTTATGAATTTCCGACGTCAGTACATAAAAACCGATCTTCCTGCCGAAGGTTGCCGGTGTGCCGAATTCAGCAATCGTTTTAACAAAAATCAATAAGGCACCCATGGCGTAGCTGGACAGCAGCAGCGGGATAATAATGCGTCGAAAGCTGTATACAAATCCACCACCATGCACACTCGCCGCCTCTTCCTTAGTACCTCCGATTTGCAGCAGTGCATTACGGAGAATCAGATACAGGAATGGGAACAAGTGCAGGCACATGATTACTATCATACCGAACATACTGAAAAATACCGGGGTAAGAAAGGCCGCTTTGGGAAGCAGCTGTTCCAGATAACCGTTCTTCTGCATGAACAAAATCCAGCCCATCGAACCGATATAGGGTGGCGTCATAAACGGAATCAGCATAATGACATCCAGCCACGTATGCCGGCTCAGCTCCGTACGGGCAAATATCCAAGCCAACGGCAGCGCCAGCACGGTCGTTCCCGCCACTACACAAATACCCAGCAAAATCGAGTTCCAAAATACTTCAGCCAGTTCATTTTCCATAATGGCCCTGACCGGTGCCAGCAGATCCAGCTCACCGCTTGGATACACACTGGTTACAAATATGAAAAAAAGAGGGACGACCACAAGCATCGCCAGCAGCAATAAGGCAAGGGCCATCCCGAGTTTTTTATACGAAAACGAGCTAGTATATTCCATAAGATCACTTCTCTATCTGGTTTCTGGTTATGGCTTTATCTACTGACTGCTTACTTGAACAGCTGCGTGAATTTTTTCGTTACGGCATCACCGTTCGTGTCCATCCAGGTCCAGTCGATTTTCATTTGCGGTATTTGATCCACACCCGGACGATTCTTGGCTTTGATATCTTTGCGGCCTGGCAGCAGGTAAGTATCCGCAATCATCGCTTGTGCTTCGTCGGACAGCAGGTAATCGATATACGCTTTGGCAGCATCCGGGTTTTTCGAGGTTTTGATAATCGACGCCGGACGCGGGCTAATTACGGTACCACTGGCAGGGTAGATCATATCGATCGGCTCGCCTTTGGCTTTGGCCTGATAGGTCAGGTAATCCACACCAGCAACTACAATGCTTTTTGCGCCAGTAATAACCGGGTCTAATGCTTCCTGATTCGCACCTGCCATAGCTACGCCATTCTTCTTATACTGCTCTAACAGCTCCCAGCCGCTATCACCCTTGCCGCTCAAGTAGCCAGTAACAAAATCAAGTGCAGAACCGGATAATGCCGGGTCCGGGATATTCACTTTACCCTTCCATTCTTCCTTGGTCAGGTCAGCCCATTCCTTGGGAGGTGTCGGAACCAGCTTGGTGTTATAGCCGATACCAAGTGCAGATGCACTGTAGCCGAAGAAATGACCGTCTTTATCTGACCATTCCGGAATCAGCTTATCAGCATTCTTGGCATCCTTATACTCCAGCGTTAATCCGTTCTTCTTCAGGCCTTGCGTAGCAGGAAGTGAAGCAAGAATGACAACGTCAACGACCGGGTTTGCTTTTTCCGCTTCCATACGGGACAACACTTTACCGGTTGTGCCCTGGAACATTTCGATTTTCACGCCTGTTTTCGTTTCATAGCCCTTTTGAATGGCTTCCGCCAATTCCTTAGGTCCTGCACTGTATACAACCAGCTTCCCGCTCAGCTTCTTCTCTTCTTTCTTGTCCGCTGGTTTCACTTCTGTTGTAGCTGTGGCAGGCTCTGTCTTGGGAGCTGCTCCATTATTGGGTGTGCCTGCTGTCGGCGCTGCTGTTCCACAGCCTGTAACCCCAAAGCCTACCATTGCCGTAAGCAGCATTAATGCGCTGTTTTTTAACCCTTTTGTCATTTTCAATTCAATACGCCTCCTCGTTTTGTGTGATGAATAAACATCGCTTTGTATGTATTCACCCTGTTTAATCTGTAATTTCGTGAATATCTTCCCGACTTATATACATCTCAACTTCTTCACCTGTCGGTTTACGTTCCCGATCATAGGCCGTCCACAATCCCAAGCTGCCCATATCGAGCTGAATTTCATAGCGGTCTCCCAGGTAACTGACGCTCTGCACTTTACCCCGATAAGCATCTGCTGATCCATTCCGGACCCATTGGATTTGCTCCGGGCGAATAAGCAGCTTGTCCTTGACCAGCCAATTCGATTTACCGATAAATTGGGCAATAAACGGATGCTGGGGGGTATTGTAGATTTGCTCGGGTGTTCCCTTTTGTAAAATCTGTCCTGCCTTCATGACCACAATTTCGTCGGACATCGACATCGCCTCTACCTGATCATGCGTCACATACAAGGCCGTTAGCCCGATATCCCGCACAAGTCCGGTTAACTCGATCCGCATTTCGTCCCGCAGCATGGCATCCAGCGCACTCAGCGGTTCATCGAACAATACGAGCTGCGGCTTCATGACAACAGCCCTTGCAAAAGCGACCCGCTGCTGCTGTCCACCCGAAAGCTGATGCGGATATCGCTGCTCCAGCCCCTGCAGACGCACCATATCAACTGCTTCCTGAACAACTCGCTTGAGCTCCTTGGTCTTACCCGAGGCTCGCAGACCAAATGCAATATTCTCAAATACGGTCATATGCGGCCATAAGGCAAAATCCTGGAACACCATACCAAAATTTCTGCGATGCGTTGGTCGATCGATCCGTTTGGCACTGGAGAACAAGATGTCATCCCCCAGCCTTAGCTCGCCCTGATCAGGAGTCTCAAGCCCGGCAATCATGCGCAGCAGGGTCGTTTTGCCACAGCCCGAGGGCCCCAGCAAGGTCGTAAAGCGCCCTTGCTTAATGTTTAAGTTCGTTGTATGCAGCGCTTGAACGCGGTTGAAGCTTTTTTCCAAGCCTTGAATCATCAGATCCATGCCATTACCTTCCTTTTTCCCCTTAATCCCTGTCCTGCTCGAATTTCTCTTGCTGCCGTCTTCCTAAACTCATTGTAGAGGCCGATATTCATCCAAGTGTTATCGTCACGTAAATGTTTTGTTAATTTTATCAATGTAATCTATTCAAACCTATAGATTTTATCTATACTAATGCTGAAGTCGGTCATCAATCAAAATTATGCTTACGATGCTGGCGTTCCAAGAACGCCCTGAGATTATGCTTACGATGCTAGCGTTCCAAAAAACGCTTTAAGGAAGGTGCTCCATGAACCTGCTTAAATTACAAATGGTCGAATTGATTGAAAAGCATAAGAAGGTGACGACTGTCGCCGATGCAATGGGATTAAAACAGCCAACCGTCTCCTTTCACATGAAAAATCTGGAGCAGGAGCTGGGTGTCCAGCTGTTCGAATCGCGTTCAGGGAAGGTGCACCTGACCGAGGCCGGCAGATCGTTATATCACTACTCCGTGAAAATTAATGCGTTGGCTCATGAAGCGGAACGTGTCGTGAAGGAATACGACCAGTTAGGTCGGGGAACCTTGAAGATTGGTGCCAGCTATGTACCAGGCACGTACATCCTGCCGCGTCTGCTGAGCAGCTTTACGCAAGCATACCCGCGTATCCAGCTGTCGCTGATCGTCAAGACAGCGCCGGTTATCAAGGAATTGCTGATCAATCATGAGATTGATCTGGGCATCATGTCGTGCGAGCCCTTCCAAATGCCGCCGCTGCTGGGCGAGACATTTTGCGAGGACGAACTGGTACTCATATGTTCACCAGGACATAAGCTGGCGAGTTACCCACAGCTGTTCCCCGATCAGCTCCAGAGTGTCCCATTCCTGCTGCACAGCCCGGAATCCAGCACTCGCCAAATGACGATGAAGTGGGCACAGAGCAACCGCATTGAGCTGAACGGGCATATCGAGCTGGATTCACTGGAGGCGATTAAGCAAGTGGTCATGCTGGGGGAAAGTATTTCCTTCGTTTCCCGATTAGCTGTGCTTCGCGAGGTTGAACGCGGGGAGCTCGTATTCCGTCCGATTCCGCAAAATCCATACAAGCGCTACGTGTACTATGCCTACAATCTGGACCGCCGGCAGTCTGCCTTACTGGAGGGTTTTATCCAGCATCTGTTAAAACCGGTTTACAATATCAACACAGCACGTTAACATCCAGATAACAATCGATCTTTATAGTCATCCTTGTAACTAAATGACATTGAGGGAGATGAAATGAGTGAAAAGAAGTAAATGGTTAGGCGGATTGGCATCCGTGGTATGTACAGCCGTGCTCGCAGTCAGCATTAGTATACCTGCACCCGTACAGGCAGCAAGCAACATGGTTCCGGATTATGAGGTTAAGCTGTTAATGCAACCAAGCGCGGTATTGGGTTCCGACGGCAAGCTGACCAGTACGGTAAGAGCGGCCTTTGGCATGCCAAGCACTGTAACCAAGATGAACATTGAGTTCCTCGATACCAATGCCAAGGATATCTACACCAACACCTGGATTCCCCGCATCCGCAAAACCGAAGGTGAAAGTGACTTCGAGCTTACCTACAAAAAACGTTATCCCATCGTTAACGACAACATCACAGCAGCATTAACATTGGCCAATCAGGAAGGCTTTGATTCCAGTGACACCAATTACGATGCACAGGTCGAATGGGGTTATATGAATAAAACCTTAAGCATTTCCAACAAAAAAACCGGCAAAAAATCCGGTTACAGCGGCATGGATCTTCCGTCCGCAAGCGATTCCCGCAAGCTGTTAAAGGACAATGTTCCTGGTAAAATGGACAAATGGTTATACAATGGCTGGGGCACAGATATGCTGAATGCTTCCCGAGTGTATGGTCCGGTGCTGGCCAAGCGCTCAATCGGTACCTGGAGTGGTCTTGAGACGTATATCGAAGTATGGCCAATCAAAGATGCGGCTGGTACAGGCATCGAGAACGTGGTCGAAATTTCCTTCAAAACGAACAGCAGCACAACCGCTTCAACGAAGCACGATCAGTTGATTACTTATCTGCAAAGTCAAGGCTGGTTCCTGGCTCAGGATTCGTTGAAAACTCAGCTGATTATGGACCGCTACTAGAAGCAGCAGTTATGAAATAGAAAAAGCCAGCCTTCATGTGAGAACATGCGTGCTGGCTTTTTGCGTATAAGAGGGCCTGATCAGGCTTTCCGTTCATCCGAACCGTACTTGGCTTATATTCCACGAGAAGCAGAACATTTACAGTTGATAGTCGATTCGTCATGTATCTATCTGCTGCTTTATGTCCATCCTTAAAATAACTCTAACTATTTTACTAACTGTCAGGATAGGATGATGCTCGATGTTCTCGATTTTAAAGTTGTTGAAGAGAAATCGCAATTTCAAGTATCGATCGTCAAGCGACCTAACAAGCCCCCCAGATACTGTTCTCATTAACAACAAATTATCTGTTAATATCCAACACCTTAACCAATTGTTCAATCTGACACCCGATTTGATCATTCGGCAGATTCCAATGGATCAGGCAGGAGTCACTGCAGCACTTGCATATTTAAACGGTATGGTGGATAAGAAATCTATTAACAATAATATTCTGAGCGAGCTGATCCATAAAGCAACCGACAAGCAATCTGGAATAATTGGTACGGTAAGTGTAGGTGACTTTCGTATTGAAACGGATTGGAATCTGGTGGAACAAGCAATTCTTCAAGGGGACAGTGTACTATTTATCGATGGAGAGCCCCAGGTCTACATCTTCGATACGAAAGGTTGGCCACAAAGAGCAATTGAAGACTCTCATGTTGAATCATCTCTTCGAGGGGCGCATCAAGGCTTCGCAGAAACAGCAAGTCAAAATATTGCATTAATTCGTCGTTATATTCCTAACCGGGAATTGAAAATCAAGGAGCAAATCGTAGGTGAACGCGGAAAAACAAAGGTTTCCATCTTATATTTAGCTGACATCGTCAATCCAGAAGTGCTCAAGGAACTTGAATCGAGAATTACACGGGTTGATGTAGATGCCATCCTGAATACAGGTGAGTTGGCTGAATACATTGAGGATAATCCATACACACCTTTCCCTCAGTTTATTTTGACTGAAAGACCTGATACCGCAGCCTCGCATATCCTTCAAGGAAGATTCGCTGTGGTTGTAGACAAGTCCCCTTCAGTATTAATTGCTCCAGCCATCTTTGTGGCTTTTTTTCAAAGTGTTGATGATTACAGCAGCCGTTGGCAGATTGCGTCTTTTATTCGACTACTCCGGTTTTTCGCATTATTTATTGCTTTGTTTCTACCTGCTACCTACATTGCGCTCATATCCTTTAATTATGAAGTTATCCCCCTGCAGCTCATTTTATCGATTGCCGAAACTAGAACACGTGTTCCATTCCATCCCATCATGGAAGCCATTCTGATGGAGCTAACGCTCGAAATGATGAGAGAAGCAGGAATTCGGCTGCCAGCGCCGATCGGTCAAAGCATTGGGATTGTAGGGGGCATCATCATCGGCCAAGCAGCTGTTCAAGCAGGCGTCGTCAGCAATATTATGGTGATTGTCGTTGCCTCTACCGCTATCGCTTCTTTTATTATTCCTAACTACGACATGGGCGCATCCATTCGGCTTCTTCGGTTTCCAATGATGCTGCTGGCTTCAATGTTTGGAATTGTAGGCATAGTTTGTGGAGCGATAGCCTTGGTTGGACATTTCGTTTCGCTTGAATCGTTAGGCACTCCATATAGCAGTCCACTGGCGCCATGGAGATTTGCCGATATGAAGGATGTATTCATCCGTATGCCACTATGGACAATGGGCAATCGACCCAAAGGCACAAAATCAGCGCAATCAGACAAACAAGCAGGCCATTCTCCTGAAAGGGCGGACCCATGAAAAAGTACGCGTCTAACGAAATAACTCTGATGCAGTTTATTTTTATCATTCACGGTGCTCAAGTAGGAGCAGGGATATTCTCTCTCCCCATGGACGTAGCTGAAAAAGCAGGATCAGACGGTTGGATATCCGTTATCCTCGCCTGGTGCTGTAACATCATCGCAAGTATTCTGATTGTGCTAACTTTCAAGAAGTACCCCAACGATACATTACCGGATCTGTTGATCCGTCTGTGTGGCAAGCTAATAGGGAAGCTTCTTATCATCCCAATCACAGCTTATCATGCATTTTTCGTCTGTATCCTACTTTCCTCCACAATGCTCTTCGTCAAGCACTGGTTTTTGCCGCTGACTCAGGACTATTTGGTCATGATATTACTCATTATTCCTGGGTACTTTGTTGCTCGCAGCGGCTTGCGCGTATTGGGTCGATACTGTGAACTCATTTTTTATATGATGATATGGATGCCTTTTATCCTGTTGATCCCTCTAAAAGACAGTCATTGGATTCATTTTCTTCCGCTTTTGAAAGAAGGATGGATGCCGGTCTTTAATGGATTACAAACGACTATATATTCTTATCTTGGTTTTGAAATCGTATTTTTTTTATATCCGTTTTTACAGAAAAAGCAGTTGGCTATTCGTGGAGTCGTTATTGCCAACACGCTGACATTGATCGTTTACCTGGGAATCACCATGATTTGCTTCGCTTATTTTAGCCCTGACGATATCACGAGCTACAATCAACCTCTACTAAACTTGTTGAAAACAATCGAATTTCGTTTTCTCGAACGATTTGATATGATCTTTTTGGTTCTTTACCTGTTTGTCATTTCAACAGCTTGGCTGCCTTATTCGTTTGTAGCTATCTTTAGTACAGGCCACTTGTTAGGAAAAGAAGCTCCCGCACCCTATACCGCTATATTGTTCCTAGCGGTCATTACAATCGTTATCGTTGTACACCCTTCGTGGAATCTGGTCCAACAATGGCAGCAATTCGGCAGTAAAATAGGAGTAGGGTACGCGTATGTACTTCCATTATTTCTTTACCTATACATTCAAATATATAGTCGATTTCGTAGGAGTGAATCCTGATCAAACACGTTTGTCTGTTGTGCCTGCTGCTGTCGATTTCACTCCTTTCAGGTTGCAGAGATCGAATCAATATCGAGGACATCTCGCTATCCTTGTTAGTAGGAATTGATCTTGATAAAGAGAACCAACTTCTTATTTCCTCTTCCAGTCCGGTATTTAATACAGAAGCGAAAGAGAAGGAGGAGAACACGGTTGTCAAAACCACTACACTTCGCCATTCAAGACAACAATTTGACGCCACGATCAATGCCTTAACAAGCAGGGGTAAGCTCCAAGTGCTGCTCATTGGCAAACGTGTTCTTCAACACAAAGATTGGTTCCCAATACTTGATTCCTTCTATAGAGATAGCAAAGATACAGTTATGACCCGTGTCGTTCTTGTAGACGGTCCGGTTTCAGATATCCTCCTGTTTAAACATAAAGACAAACCGCGTCTACCTTTATATTTGACGAAGCTGCTTGATACCGCTCATCAACGAAATATTACAGTTATTACGTCGCTTCAAGAGCTTCATCGTCAATTTTCGGATAGAGGATTGTCTCCCAGCATTACGGAGCTTAAAAAGGATGGTGAAATTAAAGTGACCGGTACGGCTCTTTTGGATCGGTCTGGAAAATACAAATTGTCCCTTAATGCTGATGAAACCCAACTGTTGAGAATTATGCAGCATGAAACGGATGGGCAGTTTACCTTTACGATTCATCTTCCGCAGCAGTCGGATGATGGTATTTTCCATGAAAATATGATGAGTTTTGTGCCTGAGGCCATTTCTGTCAAAACAAAAACGAATTACAAAGATAACAAGTTTATATTCGATATCGGGGTTAATATGAGAATTACCATAAAAGAACGTCTTTTTTCCTTTGACGTCAAACGGAAAGCGCCAGAATTGGAGAAAAACATTCAGGAAGAACTTCAAAAGCAATTTTCACGATTGCTCAAGAAAATCCAAAACGCTAATATCGATCCGATTGGACTCGGCCTGTATGCGAGGGCCTATGAGTATTCCGAATGGAAAGAAGTTCAGGATAAGTGGGGCGAAGCCTTGTCGAAAGCAGAAGTGCGAGTGAACGTACTGGCGAAAATTCAGGCAATGGGTGCGATGAAGTAATGGTATTGCCTTCTCCATGAGAAAAGGGACTATGCCCAAGTCATAATCCCCCTCACCTTACAGTTGACTACTATCCAGCTTCGCAAATACGCCGTAACGCCGATCCACCATATAAAAGGCCACCGTTGAGAGCCCACCCATTACCGCTAGCACCAGAAAAGCGCTTTGAAACCCGAAGTGGGCTGCATAGACACCGCCAAGCATACCGCCAATAATTTTGCCGACACTTAACTGAATGAGAGAATTCAGCATTTGTCCGGATGCTTTTAATTCCTTAACTACGTAAGTATTCACATACTCGGCCAAACACATGTAAAACAAAATATACGTCCCGCCATGAAGCACCCAGCTTAATATGTAGGTAAACGGTGTTAATGCGAACGCATACAAACACCATCTTAATGTATGAATAAGTCCCGAGAACAGCAAAATATTGCGAATACCAAACCGATCATAGAACCGTTGAAAAAAGATCATAAACGGAAATTGACTGAACGAGCCAATCGCAAGCCCAATCCCGATAACCTCCATACTGATACCCTGTTCTTTACTATAAATGGCCTGGAATGAAAATAAAAAGCCCATCGCGATGGACAAGGATAGCGTGTACGCATACAAAATAACCAATTGTCTGTTTTTGAAAATACTGACCAGATTTACTTTCTTGCCGCCGCTTTGGTGACCAGCCACCTTCGGAATACCGAGAGATAGCAAAAAGCAGCCAAACATTATGAGCGAGGTAATCAAAAATATCGTGTTCAGATGCTCTGCGAACAACCAGCCCGCCGCCACCGAAACAATCGCATAGCCGACTGAGCCGAAAGTTCGAATGCTGGAGAAACGCACGACGCCCTTGGAGGAAAGCTCCAGTGTAATCGCGTCGCTAAGCGGATTAATCGCAATCTGGAACAGACTGAATAAGGCCATTGCAATCAGCAGTGGCACAAACAAATTACCTGCCCACGGGATGAGCCATACGGCCAAGCTGGCACACAACGTACAGATCATCAAGATTTGATTTTTGGTCTTGGCCCTGTCGCTTAGTACTCCCCATATCGGCTGTGCAACTAACCCGATAACAGCTCCTATTGAGGTAAGAATCCCGATTTCCGAGTGTCCAATCCCCGCTTCTGTCATATAAATGCCGATATACGATGAGAAAGTCCCGATACTCATATAAACAAAGGCATAAAATATCGCCAGGATTGTAACATTTTTGCTGGGCATGCCGAGTATCCTCCCTATTCTGATTTTCTTCCATGTTAACATAGATTGGCTTGCAGCGTCATGCCCAGTCTGTGACTAACAACTATTGAGCTATCCACTTTACAGCTTCTACCTCAGTTAATGGCATAGAATTTATCTATGTCTTGTTGTTAAAATTTTAATTATATTTATTCCTTAAGCGAAATTATAATAAAGGCTATCACATCATCGAGCAGCAGCTAGTATATCAGGAGGTTTTAATCATGGCAGGAAATTCATTTGGTCAGGTTTTCAAAATAACAACTTTCGGGGAATCCCACGGACCCGCGGTTGGCGTTATTGTAGATGGCGTCACACCAGGCGTTGAAATCGATGAAGCCTATATCCAAATTCAATTGGATCGCAGGAAGCCCGGACAATCTACTGTCACTTCACCCCGCAAGGAATCGGACATTGTGCATATTCTCTCAGGCATGTATGAAGGGAAAACTACAGGAACGCCCCTCTGCATGATGATGCATAATCACGATATGCAGTCTTCAGCCTATAACGATATCCAGCATGCTTTTCGTCCGGGGCACGCTGACTTCACCTATTTGCAAAAATACGGAATTCGGGATCATCGGGGAAGCGGGAGAGCTTCGGGGCGGGAAACAGCGGGCAGGGTTGCAGCAGGAGCTGTAGCTCGCAAGCTGCTTGAACATAGAGGAGTCAGTCTCGTAGCCTATACGAAAGCCATCGGCGGCATCCACTGTGAGACGTTTGATGAGCAAGAGATTGAGCGTAATGCCGTGCGGGCCTGCGACCCCAACGCCGCGGCAGCTATGGTTGCGAAGATAGAAGCGTTGGCTGCTGTCGGAAATAGCTGTGGGGGCATCGTGGAGTGCCGAATCCGCGGGGTGCTGCCAGGCATAGGGGAGCCCGTGTTTGATAAGCTGGACGCCGAGCTGGCACGCGCGATGCTGTCGATTGGGGCGGTCAAAGGCATTGAATTCGGTGCTGGCTTCGCAGCAGCGGAAATGCTTGGTAGCGAGCATAATGATCAGATGCAGGCAGCAGGGTTTATAAGTAATCACGCAGGCGGGATTATTGGAGGAATCAGCACCGGAGAGGATATTATATTCCGGGTTGCGGTAAAGCCTACGTCCTCGATATCAGTCCCGCAGCAGACGATAAACGTCAGCGGTGAAGAGCAATCCATTGTTACTGAAGGCAGGCATGACCCCTGCATCTGTCCCAGGATTGTTCCTATTATCGAAGCCATGGCATGTCTCGTACTGGAGGATCAATTCAAAAGACACGCAGCCATGCACCACTAATCGGAGACACACCAATATCCCAAGCTGCTAATAGTGACAGCTTGGGATATTTTCATACCGTATAAGCTTCTAGTATTGCTGTTCCAGATTAACCCGATTGAGCTGCGGCTCTCTGCCTTCCACATAATCTTTCAAATTACGCAAGAAAATGTGCATGGCCCGCTCCTGGTAATATTCCGTAATCCCTGTATTATGAGCGGAGATGATAACATTATCCATATCCCACAGCACATTGTCTGCTGGCAGCGGTTCTACTTCGAATACATCAAGACCTGCTCCCGCAATGGTACCCTGCTGCAGCGCTTCGATTAATGCTTCCGTGTCTGTCGTTCCGCCTCGGCCGATATTGATATAAAATGCCGATGCCTTCATAGCTGAAAACTGGGCGCGTCCCATCACATGGTTGGTTTCGGAGGTATGCGGCAGTGTATTCACGATGTAATCACTCTCGCGCAGCACCTCATCCAAGCTATCCATCTTAACCATTCGATCCACGTATACCGATTCCGACAAGGTTCGTTTAACACCTAATACCGTCATCCCGAATACTTTGGATATCTTGGCTACTTCCAAACCTATCGATCCGACGCCAAGAATGCCGATTGTTTTTCCATGAATTTCGCCCAAGCCATTCAACTGCTCCCACTTGTGCTGAAGCTGATTGCGGATCGACCGCTGCAGCTGACGTGTTAGTCCGAGCATCATAGCAAAGATCGATTCCGAAATCGGGTTCGGGTGTACACCACTGGAATTGGTTAGCAATACCCCATATTCGTTTAGTGCAGTTAACGGCATTCTATCTACGCCAGCTCCCCAGCTTTGCACCCAACGCAGCATGGTGTCCTGTTGCAGACACTCCTTTGTTGCGGTCGAATTCCAACCGGCCACAATCTCTGCATCTGCCAGATGAGGAAGCCACAGCTCACGATCCTTACCACTGATTAACTCCCAATCGCGAGCAATACTGCGGATCTGCTTTTCATGGGTTTCGTTGATTTCCTGAACAAAGACAATCTTGCGTGCCATCTTGATTCCTCCTTAGCATTTAACAAAGTGCTTCGCATGTGTATGTAGCGGCAAGCTCTTCGATCTGCTTGTATGAATACCTATGTAAGCCTTTATTACCCACTATAGCAGATTGAAGCATCGCTTTGGCGACAGTTTTTACATGAATTGCCTTATACTTTTGTAAGCCACCTATGAGCAAGGGCGCCGCGGCTGCGAATAAGACAGCTCCAATCCTTTCACCAGTGCGGGCATCGGCCCGATGTCCAAGCAGCAAGGAAGGCCGAAATATATGTAAAGAAACCAGCTGCAGCCGATCAAGTCCATCCTCCACCTGCCCTTTTACCTGACTGTAGAAAATAGAAGAATCGGCATTCGCCCCCATAGCTGTAACGATTCCAAAAAAGGCTGCATGATACGTCTGGGCCAGCTTACCCAGCCTCATCGGATATTCAAGATCAACCTTGCGGAATTGCTCCTTGGTTCTGGCCTTCTTAATCGTAGTGCCCAAACAGCAAAAAACGTCGGAATCAGCCACATACGCTTTAATCTCATCTTCAAGCTGCTCGTAATTGGTTATCACCTGTATGCATTTGGGATGTTTGATCTCTATCTCACGCCTGACCACAACCACTACCCGCTCATAGGAGGGCTCATTCATGAGAAATGCTACCAGCTCAGTACCTATCAGTCCTGTAGCTCCTGCGACAATCGCTGTTTTCCCCACAAGCAAAGCCCCCTAAATCGGAAAATATTTATTTATCTTGTCTGAAATCAACTCGCGCTTGAAGGGCTTGCTAATGTAATCGTCCATGCCGGCTTCCATACATTTCTCCCGATCCCCCGTGAGGGCGTTAGCCGTAACTGCAATGATAACAGGAAAAGTGCCACGTATCGGAATGCTTTTCAATGCCTTGGTAGCATCCAAGCCGTTCATATGAGGCATTTGCACATCCATAAAAATCAGGTCAAACTCTTCAAAGGTCACGGCTTCAATAGCCTCTTTACCATTTTCCACTACCGTTACGGTGTGACCCATCTTCTCCAGCATTTTTCTTAAAACCAGTTGATTAATCTCGTGATCTTCGGCCACCAGGATTTTCAAGTATCTTTGTACAGCCTTCTCTTCCTTTACTGACTCACTGAGACCGACTTCTTTATTTGGCTTCTCTTCTTTAAGCGCAACCGTAAATACAAAGGTCGCACCCGGGCCAGTCGTTGGTTCTATCCAGATATCTCCACCCATTTTTTCAATCAGCTTCTTGCTGATCGCAAGCCCGAGCCCCGTACCCTCCGATTTACGTGTCATATAATGATCCAATTGATAAAAGGGCTGGAACAGCTGACCTACTTTATCCTCAGGAATCCCTATACCACTATCTCGGATCGTAAAACGAAGATGCAGTGAATTCGAAGTGTGCAGCCATTTCTCAACGGTTATGGAGACACCTCCCGAATATGTGAATTTGACTCCATTCCCAATCAAATTCATCAATACCTGCTTAAGGCGGTCAGCATCACCAACAAGTACGCTCGGCACATGAGAATGAACTGAATAGGTCATTTCCAGACGCTTTTCAGACGCTTTGGAGGAGAGAACGTCAAGTGTTTCAGCGATGCATTCACGTATATCCAGTGGAGCTTCTACCAGGTCTGTCTTACCCGATTCGATTTTGGAAAAATCCAGAATATCATTGATGATCGCCAGCAGGGAGTTGCCGCTTTTTCGGATAATCTCGACATACACT
The DNA here is from genome assembly GCF_025567575.1 of Paenibacillus baimaensis. NCBI lineage: Bacteria > Bacillati > Bacillota > Bacilli > Caryophanales > Paenibacillaceae > Paenibacillus > Paenibacillus baimaensis. Next base: position 127,474 of record NZ_JAOQIO010000099.1, read on the forward strand.
TCTTGCTGGGCATCCAGCGCTGTCGTGTCCTGCAGCAGATGCGTCATCCCGATGACTCCGTTCATGGGCGTACGTATTTCATGGCTCATCATGGCTAAAAACTCACTTTTAGCCTTGTTTGTTTTTTCTGCGGCTTCCTTGGCAACCAACAGTTTCTTCTGTTCCGTAATATCTTTGGCAATAATATAGTAACCGACAGTTGCCTCATTCACGATGATAGGTGCAACGGTTGTTAACACTTCTATGATTAATCCAGTTTTATGGGTAATCTTATCGATAACCTTCTCAGAGTTGCCATTTTCCACTAAAGCGGAAAGCTTCCTCTTGAGATTAACGCTGCCAATGAATCTGGAAAAGTTCTCTCCTGCCATCTCTGATACAACAAAACCGGTAACCTGCTCCGCCTTTTGATTCGTATTAATAATATTACCTTCCAAATCGAGCGAAAATACAGCATCATGGTTATACTTCTTAAGCGACGTGTAACGTTCTATGCTTTCCTGCAGCTTGAGCTCAACATGCTTATGCTCGGTAATATCCTGAATGGTACCGTTTAATTTCAGTGGTGAGCCGCTGCTGTCCATCGTTGGAAAACCACGCACATGCAAATATTTGACCGTTCCATCCAAATGCAAATGCCGGAATTCTTTATCTAATTCATGCCCTTTCTTGGTATGCTCCAGATGTTCTATAAACTGTTGTTGATCCAGAGGATGAATCAGATTAATAAACTTGAATATGCGGATAGGCTGCGGATCGCGGGTCAAATTGTACATGTTGTAGATTTCATCGGATAACATCAATTCTTCGCTGACAATATCCAGCTCCCAGCTGCCCAATAATGCTATACGCTGCGCCTCTGCCAGATTATCCTCATGCTTCTTGCGCTCCGTAATATCACGACCAATACCGAGAACCCACTTGATTTCGCCTTGTTCATCCCGAACTTTTTTATATGAAGTTTCGAACCACAAATACTTGCCGTTTTTGTGCAGAATTCGGTAAGTTAAGGTATCCTCGTCAGAAAAGGTACTCTCCTGCAACATCAACACATCGTCAGGATGGTACAATTCCAAATTGGCACTACCTTCAATCTCATCCGCCCTGTAGCCCAGCAAATCAGTAATAGAAGGCGAGCAGTAGCGTATAATCCCGTCCGGGGTTGAATAAGAAATCAAATCCTGGGCATTTTCGGAGATCATCGTATACAGCTGCTCGATTTTCAGCAAACTTTGCTCTTTCACTTTTTTGTCGGTCACATCACTCAGATGCGTAATGAAATAAAGCGGTGTGCCTTCTTGCTCATCTCGTACGAGGGAAACGTGCAGCGATGCCCAAACGATGCTGCCATCCTTGCGGACCAACTGTTTCTCACTTTCAAAGGATGCCGCAGCTCCAGATAATAATGGTTGAACCTGGTGATCGTCTAAGAATGTATGGTCGTTATACCCTACTTCGTTAGAGGGTCGATTCATTAATTCTTGCTCATGATATCCAAGGATGCTGCACAGGGCAGGATTCACTTTTAACCATTCGCCTTGAATGGACACGATTGCAATTCCCACAGGTGCAGATGTATATACATGTTCAAAAAACGAATGATCATCCACTTGTGCCTTCGCCACACGAAACCCTCCATTCCAAAAAATATACTTCTATTATAAACTGATCCGAAGATGAATTGCGACAAAATATGCAGTTACGTGTCTAAGTAATCAGACCTTCCTTTTTATTTACACCTTGTGTGCTTTCTGAAACAGCGAAAAAAATCAACAAAAAATGGAATATAAAAAAACCGCCCATGAATACTGAACTCCGGACGGTTTGGTATAAATAAATAGTTAAAAAAATAATTATTTGGCAGCAGGCTGAAAGAATTCCAGTCGTTCGCCATCAGGACCAAAGAAAAAAGCGATAAGATCGCCATCCAGAATCGTTCGAGGAGTTTCGTCCATTAATCGGACTCCGTGGCTTTTCAGACGGTCGATCTCCACTTGAATATCACTCACAGTAAATGCAATATGATGAACAATGCCATTGTCCGGAAGGCCGTCATGACCGCGTCCGATTAATTCGATCTCCACTTGGTCCGAGTCAGGAAAAGACAAGAAACCCAGCTCCACTCCATCAGCCAGCGCCTTACGCTTGACCAGCTTCAATCCCAATACCTCGGTATAAAAACGGATCGAGGCATCCATATCCTTTACCATAACGCCAATATGCTCCAGCTTGTGAATCAACGTGAACAACACCTTTCCAAGTTATATAATTCGCCTGCGGCGCACCCGCTTGTGCAGGTTACGCATGAAGAATACCATGTCCGAAGGGATTGTGCAATCGAAAAAAGCTAGCTGGTCTAGGCGGGTATCCAATCTGTGTTAGTCTCTATACGATTGCGCCCACCCTGCTTCGCTCTATATAGTGCACGGTCAGCAGCTTCTGCGAGACTGCTCAATCGGGTATCCACCGTCAAATCGGCTTCCGCAACAAACGGCAGCAGGGCGATACCTACACTGGCCGTGAGAGGAATATGCAGCTCTTCTTCAATGTAGGGCTTATTTTCAATTTCCTTACGGATTGCATCACCTATAAGGATCGCCTGCTCCAAATCGGTTTGCTGTGCCAGCACCGTAAACTCTTCGCCTCCGTACCGCGCTACCAAATCGGTCTGTCGGGTTTGCAGCTTTAGAATTTTGGCTATATGGAGCAGAACGCGATCTCCAACCTGATGACCGTAGGTATCATTCACTTTTTTGAAATAATCGACATCAATCATCATGATCGCACAGGGCTGCTGAGTTTCGATACATTTCTCAATGATTTTACTGCCCTCCTGTGCCAGATATCGACGATTATGCAGCTCAGTCAGCGCATCAATCAACGCGTAATCCTCGAGCAGCCTTACCGTGCTTTTTAATTTAAGGCTCATCATATTGAAGGTGTCACACAATTCCTTCAGCTCGACAGGCGCATGTTTGAATACACTCGGGTCAATCCGATAATCATAATGACCTTCCTTCAGTACCTTGGTACCTTGCAGCAAAAATTCAAGTGGTCTCTCCACACGCCTCGTTACCAGGACAATGCCATACAAGCTGGCAACCAATATGCACAAAGTGATCAGCACAAAAACCCACATGATATTAGAGCGTGCAGCAAATACTTCACTGGTTTTCAGCTCCGCTACAATAATCCAGCGCCGATCCTTCGTCCATTGATAGGAACCGATTACCTCTTCCCCACGATAATTGGTGTAGATTGTGTCCTCATTGGAATCCGCCAACGCTCTTTGCAAAATTTCCGTATCAATCTTATCCCTGCCGTATACTTTCTGCATATCCAAACGCGCTTCCGTGATGAGCATACCTGAGCCATCAATCAAATATTGCTCACCTGCTCGTCCAAAATGCACGGATTGTACCGTCCGCGAAATCGTCCCCAGCTTAACCGATCCATAAATCAGTCCCTGCAGCTCATTGTCGACATTATAGACAGGTGAGGAGAAGACAATGATCGGATCACCTGTTATTCTCGGGAATACAACTTTGGAAATATACATTTTCCCCTGGATTGCCTGCTCAAAAAAAGCCTGGTTCTTGACATTCATTCTCATTTGCGGTCGCATTGCACTAACGAGGATATCACCATCCGTATTCACAAAGCCAAGATCCCCGAACTCGGACTGATTGTTAATAAAGGTCACAAAGTCATTTTGCATATGGTCAATATTCACTTCTTTTACGTCTTGCTTTCGAGACATCTGATAAATATCGGCTGATCTCTCATCCAGCCAACGGTTGATGTAGAGGGATTGCAGTGTCAACTTTTCGGCTAGCTGTTCGTTGACCTCCTCATGAATATTGTTCGTATAGATCCAATAAAATGCCGCATTAATAAATAAACCAAATATAACAATTATCGTTACCGACCAAATCAGAAAATGCTGCTTAATTGTGCGTGATCGGAATTTGGATAACATCTTCTGTTCACCTGCTTTGGAATGGGTATTGTGCAGCTATAGAACTTTACCTATACTTGGTTATAAAGGTTGTTCAACACGGCTTTATCAATCTCAAGAATTAACAACTGACAGAGGAGTACGACCATGGAATTTCCTTCGACCGATATGTTATTGTTTTTACTCGCCGCGGGCTTTATCGCAGCATTCATTGATTCCGTGGTTGGCGGTGGCGGACTCATTGCCGTGCCCGCACTTCTGCTCACGGGTCTACCTCCCAGTATGGTACTTGGAACGAACAAGCTGGGAGGCACCTTGGCTTCGATCACCAGCACACTGTCCTTCTTATTTTCCGGAAAAATTAATGGAAAGCTGACGCTTGCTTTATTTCCTCTATCGTTCATTGGCGCCATGCTTGGTACTTATACGGTGCATCTGGTTCCATCCGCATTCTTAAGACCGCTCGTAGTTTGCATGCTGGTGCTGCTGCTCATCTACACCTTAATGCGCAAAAACTGGGGGGCACTCACGTCACCGCGTCCGATGACACCGACGATCAAGCTGGCAACGGCCTTATGCGCATTCGCCCTTGGCTTCTATGATGGCTTCTTTGGCCCCGGGACCGGGTCCTTCCTGCTGTTCCTGTTCCTGCTGCTCGGATTTGATTTTGTTGGTGCCTCAGGCAATGCCAAGGTATTGAATCTGGCCAGCAATGTAGCGAGCCTGTTAGCCTTCTGGCTGCTCGGTTCGGTTCATATTGGTTATGGTCTTCCCATGGGCATTGCCATGATTGCGGGTGCGCTTGTCGGCTCTCGTCTAGCGATCCGTCATGGTGCCAGTTATGTTAAACCGCTCTTTATCGCAGTTACGACCCTTCTGATTGGCAAACAGCTCTATGATCTGATCTCTTCGATATTATAATTACGTATTTCGACAATATATGTCAAAATCCTCCCTTGTGTTGTGTAATCCAGTAAGTACATAAAAAAGCGATGTCCAACACCCTTCATCAGAAGAGGGCCGACATCGCTTTTATAGTTTTATACGAAGGTTCCTTATCGATCTCATCCGCAATAGGAAGCACGCTTAGTCCAATTTTCCTGAAACACAACTCGCCTCTGGTTTGAAATAAACTCTTTCGCCGGATCGATAACCACATGAGGGTTGCTGACATTGCGAACATCCTCCCAAGCACACTCAACTCCACGTCCGCCTGCGGTACCAGCGAACATTTTGCAGCTCTGGCAAAATTGCTCCTGCTGATCTTGATTTAGCTTCACAACCCGATTGCGTAAACAGCAGTATATGTGATCATTCTGGTCCGTATAATTAATATGATTAATAATTTCCATAAGATTCATCCTTTCAAGTAAGGTATCCAACATTCTATTAGTATATAAACCAAATGTTAAATGTATGAATCTTTTTTGTTAAATTAATTTATTTCTCATATTTAATTTTTTTCAGAATCGGTTCACTCATTTTGCCCTGCTTGTTCGCTGCTTTAATTTCAATTATATTCTCTCCGGTCTTCAGCTCAACAGATTTACTCACGCTGGTTTGCCCGACAGCCTGTCCGTTTATAAAGATGGTCGGACTCGGATCATGTATATCCGCGGCACCTACCTTAAGCTGGATGGAGCTGTTGCGTGTAGTGTCAGGCGTAGCTTCAATGGTTACGATAGGCGCTGGCATCGCGTACGAAACCTGCTTCTTGATAACCTCGGACGACTTGCCGCCGCGGTTCACCGCCTTGAATTCAAATACATTGACACCATCCTGCAAATCAACGGTGGTGCTGATTTTACCGCTTCCGATCAACTGCTCATTGACATACAGCTTGATCTCCGGATCGGCGTTATTCGCACTCGCTTGCAAGGTTACAGTAGAGGCAGTGGCTTCCGCAGGTAGTGCCTCCACCACAATCACAGGCGCAGGTCCCAAATAAGCGATCATCATCGAAATGGGGTTACGGAACACGACCAGCAGGATGACAAGTGCGGCGATAACAAGCCCGCTCCTGACAAGCTTACGTCTATTTTTGACAGCAAAACGAACCAGCTTGCCCGACTGCCGAAGCTTGACTGCTTTGAAAAAAGTGACAAAGCTTTCATTCGGAGTCGCCAACAGCTTTTGTTTAACTTCTTTATCCCTGAACGCCCGGGGATCATGATTATCAAAATATTTGCTGACCGCAGCCTTGTAATTCGCATCCATCACTTGTCTCATATTTAAAAATCGTGTGTCTTCCGCAGACCAAACCAGGAAATCATAGATCGTATGAGAGCCGTGGGTCGTCGAGGAGATATATTCCAGCAGCCCATAATAATCAAATTCTGCTTCATAGCCTGAGGCATGTCCCAGACTGGGGCGATAGAAGGCATAGGCGATTTTACTAAAATGCTCAGGACCGACACGTGTAAACAGCAGCTTTTTCAAATATTCCTGTATTCGTTCGAGATCGAGCGTATCCAGCCTGTCGATGGCTTTCACAAGCTCGGAGTCCTCTCTTTTGGACATCAGCAGCACCTTGTAGATCGTACTGAGCAGGTGGACCGTCTGCTTCTGACGTTTGTCCAGATGACTGTTCAACTCCTGGTCGACCTTTTCCAGCATAAAGCCCAGCTGTACGATATCCTCGAACTCCAAATTGCCCGGCTGTAGAGTATCCAGCAGATCGAGGCGAATCTCAAGCTTCAGCTGGCCGCAAAAATCCTCATACTGCTGCTTGCCTGATCGCTCAGGCAGTTCGTCAAAATACCGATACAAGACATTGGCCGCTTCCAGCCGCTTATGAACGGAGTCCGTTTGCAGCAGCTTTTTCACCTTTTTCAGTACCTCATTGGCAAAAAAACGCTGCTGCACGATGCTTTCACCATGCTGTATCCAGAATCGGATCTCCTCCATAAGTGCATTGACCGTTACTGCCTTCGCCATACGGTAAGCAACATAACGCTCCGCCGTTCCGGCCTGCTGGGTGTACAATCCACTCATCACCGAATCAAACAATGAATCCCGTCCAAGCAGTTGATCAAAGATTTGCGCGGCTTCGCTCATGCCTTCTTCAGAACGATTGGCAGCCCGGCTGATCAAGATGATAAAGCAGGAATTCAGTAGGGATTTGACGCCCTCATCGGCGAATGCGAAATATTGCAGCAGATATTTAACGTAATCCGATGATGGCAAAAAATCGCCGTTCATCAGGTCTCTGCGCAGCAGCGAGACGAATAACTGGTTCAGCCTTACCTTGCTGCCCACGGTCTCCGCGTTCACATAGGAAATAATTCCTTGCAGCGCAGCATCACGATTAGCCTCATACAGCGCTTCATTGCCCTGTTCGATTTCATACAAGGTGTGGAGGTCATAATATGTCTGCACCTTTACTGCCGCTTGATTATGTGTTCCCTGCAACGCTTCTTCAATGAATTCAAATAAAGGATCAAGCTGATCCAATGTATGCCGCTGCTTCCAGATCGTATCCAGAAGGAAATGCTCCTGCGCCGGAAGCTCAGTGTTAATGAATCGCTGATTGGAAAAATCAAATAAGTGCTCTCGCTCTACATTTCGGTCCGGCTGGCGAATACCGCCCTTTTCCACAAAAACAATATGTAAGCCCTGCTTGCCCTCTGGCTCGCTGCTGAAGGTCATAAAGCCCAGATGACGGCGTGTTGAATAAGGAATGCTTCGGTAGATCAAATCCAGCAAATCTTTGGCGAGCTCGGCGCTATCGGTAACATCCGTATCCAGCACGATATAGTTCTTTTTCTTGTTGGCTACAGAGGCCATCACGGCGTATACGAGCTGCTGGTAACGAATTTGATCAATACCGAGCCGGGACAGCAGCAGCTCCGTTCGATCAATGCTGCGGCTGCGGACAGCTTTGTTGTACCCGATATCATCAAGCTCCGGAAGCACCTTGCCCTCTCGGATATCATAAGCGCTCTGAAAGCTGTCAATTTGCAAAATTCGCTCCGGCTCGCGTAGGAAAGCTTCCTTCCGTTCCTTCGGCACCACGAACTGATGCGTGAACGACGCGCTGCGCTGCCCTGTAAAATCAGCCCCTACATAACAGCTACGGCTTAAAACCATATCCCCATTATCGGCGTGAAAGACGACAAGAGATTCCGGATACAGAGCAACGTTCTCCTCGTTCCTTCCCATCAGCTCCTTGGGTGCTTTATAGACGCAGAAGGGGTTCAAGGTGGTTTTGATAAATGCTGAATCCAGTCCATCCGATTTGGCTACCGTATCGAAGCCCTCATTCGTTCGGAAAACCCCTTCGCGATCCCGTGTAAAATATTGCTGCTGTATCGGTTTACGCGAATCCATCACGTTGCATCTCTCCTAGCCACATAATCAAGCTGGTACAAAAGCCATATAAAAGGCTCATCAACCCGAATCGGATTAATCACCCCGGTGATTTGGCTTTTAACCGGATTTGCGCCCAATGCCGACACCGCGAAAAAAGCCGTGTTTTTGAAGTACACATCAATCGCATCCTTAAACGGCCTATCTACCTTTTCGATAAAACGACTGATTTCCCCGTTAATATTTTCAAATTCTGTCTTGTTCAAAAATCCCTTGTGCACTACATTACGGAAGACATTGCTGTTCGGCCTGATGTATTCACTGTCCTCTTCCATCAAATGGGTCAGCATATCGCTTTTGGTCAGGACAATCGCCGTCGGAATATCGGTTTTGCTATTATGCTGGTGAGCGATAAAATTTTCAAACAGGCTGATCACGACCTCGCGCGGCTCGTCATAGCGGTTGGCGAACTCGCCTTCCTCTTCCCCGATATGGATACGCGCTTTATCGCGAATACTCCGGATCTGCAGCGGATCGACCAGAAACAAAATCCCCGAGGAATTCTTGACATGCGCCGCGTAGATATCCAGGTAGTCACGCTCCACCATGCCCTCTCCAGCCACATCGAAAAACACAAGCGTCAGCGGCGCTTCCCGCTCATCCTTGAATACAAATTGAAAAATGAACGGCTCCTGCTGCTCATTGGGATTCGTCGATTGCAGCATGCTGCCGCGCTCGAATATCGGCTCGTGGTAATTTTGTCTGAACTTGCGGCTGATTTCTGCGCTCAACGGCATGCAGGCTGCGTTGAAGTTGGAAGCTGTCGTATTTTGCAGCGTATGGATCAAAGACGTCATATAGACCGACTTGCCCACCTGTGAGGCACCGACGATCGAGATGATATTACTCGGAACCTTGCCAGCCGAAATCGGCAGCTCGTTATGGCAGTCCGGGCACAAACGTCTTCTGGTTTCTTCACCATAACGGTCGGTCACGGCTACCAGCACGTTCTGGATGTAGGTTTTATTCTCGTCGGGAATCGTGAGAGGATCAATGATCGCTTCCATATCCACCTGCGATAGATTGAATTTACGCCGCCAATCAGCAAGCTTGCGATCCTCCTGCAGCATAAAATCATCATCATGCTCCTTGACATGACTTGCGCGGAATACGACTTCGTCCGGCTCAAATTTGCTGAAGCAATGCGGGCACACAATACTGTAATATGGAGGCCGTTCCTTGACAGGCGGCTTTTTATCAAACATTTTTTTGAAAAAATCCAACATGGACCTTCCCTCCTTCAATCTTTTATGGAAAATATGCTACTGCGGTGAATAAGTTCCGCTGCGCGTCCAAATATCCTTCCGATCGCTGTTGTTTCCGTATCTTTTTGATTTTATAAGACAATTAGCGGTAAAGTTACGGAAACAAAGGCGAACGCTTACGCTTCTACAGGAAAATTTGGACGCTCCGCTCATTTTTCACCTGACTGCAAAATTAACAGAACCCAGCTTCGCAAGCCATCATAAGCCATCGCTACTCGGCGATTAACTCATAAAGCTCCCCAAAAGCTTTACCATCGGTAAAAAACAGTCGGATAAACTCATTTTTCCCAATCTCAATCTCGGGAAGCCGATGATTGCCTGCGGCAAAATCATTAAGGAAGGGGTACGCAATGCCATCCTCCTTGTTCACAGGGGACGCCCCTTCCTTCTTCACATAACACAGCGCGTTCTGCGGAACCGCCATTTCACAAAATAGCTGAATCTGCACCGATTTATATTTACTAAACCATTTATTTCCATATTTAATAGAGTAACTCAGCTTGGCCTTTCCCCCACTGACACGTGTATAATTTTCACGATCGATCTGCTTTAATGGTACTGGCTGACCGCCTCGAATCAGGCAAGGAAATATCCGATAACCCTGCACACCGATATGCTCGATGCGCTCCCGATAGCCGGACCTTGTTTTATATTCCTCCCGGGTGAACAGCTTCAGTCGCTTCGATTCCAGCCCCTCTGGCTCCTGCTCTGTACCATCCGGGAAGCTGTATACATATACGGCCTCCACATGCTTCGGCCACTGCCAGGTGACAACACTTTCCCCGTCCAGAGCCTGACTGGCTGCCTTTACAATTCGGTATTGCATTTCAGGCTCTTCCCACTGCAAAAGAAATCAGCCCCCCATTTTAATAACTTCATTAAAACCATGAGTCCCCAAGCATAAGACCCGAATTCGCCGCAAGAGCTGCTTAACGGAATTGCTTGCGTATCGTCTCACGGCCTTGGCGTTCGCCACGAATCGGCTGCTCCAAAGCTGTTTTGCGAAATCCATTTCTTCCCGTTCCAGAGCCACCTGGGCCACCTACCGCTATCAGTACCGTAGATAATGAAAGCACCAAAGCAAGTGCCACATCAGCGAAAGCACGGACAATAAAAGGCTCAACGGATCCCTGTAATCCGGTTTCCAGTATAACGCCTGCGATCAGGCCTCCCAAAGCCCCTCCAATGGCAAAACATTTCGCCAGGAAACGATTGTCAAATACGATACCGAGTGCCAGGCCGAGAAGTGCGCCTATCAAGAGAATCAATAGGATCCGCAGCCAGCCGTGATACCCATCTGCCGCTGTACCTGCACGCTCGTTTACCAAATGCCAACGTTGCCCATTTTGGTATATTTGATCGAATGCGTTGGCGACGCCTTCCACCCGCTTCACATCATGAAAGGTGCCGTTTGTTTGCGCGGCAATACGCTGCAGCAGTTGATTACCCTCTACTTGTGTGGAATCAATCCCCACAGTATGGATCTGGGTTCGCTGCTGCTCATAGGGAGTAAGAACCTTGAACTCATTCATATCGCTGTATCCGTCGGAGATCAGGATTACGGCCGCCTTACGGTTGGCTATTCGTTCCTTGGTCAGATGCTCCATCGCTGTATCCAGCGCTCTTCCGATATCCGTTTGGCCTATAGGCGCTCCGATCGCGCTCAGCTTCGCTGTAAGCTGTGCTCTCGCTGCCGGATCCTTAAGCTTGGTCAACGGCGCAATCAATTGGGTTTGTTCATTAAATGTGAACACCGCGACCTGCTTTCCATCGTCCATCTTATTGATCAAGGCTTGCGCAGCTTGAATACTTTGTTTCTGCGGATCACTGGTCTTCATACTTTCCGACATATCAATAAGCAGGACATAATCCTGCGGTTTGTCGTTGTTACCTAATTGTAAACCATAACCCCATTGGAACAGGGCTCCCGCAGCAAACAACAGTACTAGTGTCGCCGGAACGAGAAATTTCCAGCCTTCATTGGCATAACGCAGCCTCCAGTTTTTCCCGTTCAGCTGTGGCGAAATGATTTCGGCCAGCAGGCAGCCCAAACCTACCACCAATGCAAATTGGCCGAAGTACAGGCCCATCAGTAACGTTTCGTGAATCGTTCCATCCCAGCGGTCAAGGATGTATTCTCCGATTACAAATCCGATAATCCCGCTGATTAAGCTGAATAAAGTTAATAGTCCGTTCCATTTACGCATAAAAAATAATCTCCCTCCCAAACCCTCCCAAAGGGAGGGCCCCAAAGGGCGCTACCCTCTGGACTCCCTTACTGTGTGCGAAACTTATGTGTTCTCGGGGCGCTTTCGTCCCTTTGGGACACGCTTGGCTTATGGTGTGGTGCTCGTGTGCATGACTATGTGTTCTCGGGGCGCTTTGGCCCCTTCGGGACAAGCTCGACTTTTGGTGTGGTGCTGGTTTGCATGACTATGTGTTCTCGGGGCGCTTTGGCCCCTTCGGGACAA
>NZ_JAOQIO010000054.1:0-2798 GCF_025567575.1 Paenibacillus baimaensis
TTGTCTTGATGATTCGCATTCGAAATCCCTCCTGAAAAAGAAAATGACCCCTCTAAAAAGGGGGTCTTGGTTCTGGATCAAGAGTATGATATATGTAAGAGATTGGGATTAATTCGAGATTCCAGGTAATGCCAATAGATCCCAAAAAAGACAAAGGTATTTAATCGGGATTATCGTTTTGTAATCCAAAACGAGGAGGTACTTTATGAGTTCCATTCTAAACGTTATTGAAAAGTTAAAGCTGAACGTCTTGAATGTAGAAGATGTTCCAGAGTCATTTAGTTCTGATGTATACAAACTTACTCTCGCTAACGGAGAAAAAGTGTATGTAAAAATTCCATTTAACAAGGATAAACTATATCGTGAATTTCAGATGCTTGAGACATTGAAGGACGTAATACCTGTTCCTAAAGTATTGGATTTTTGGGATGGGGATGAAATTACTACTGGAGCATTGCTTCTTTCGGCGATTCAAGGCATACCTTGTACAGAAGATATTGCTGAGAAACTATCTTTTCAAATTGGCGTGCTTCATGCGATGCTTCATGAGGTTAAAACTCCAGGTTACGGTTACCATGTGACTGATGGATTTAAGATTCTTGACCAAAATAATTGGAGACTACATATCAAAGGTAATTTTGAAAAGTGGAAAGAGCCTTGCAAAGAGATTCTCGATCCAGAGCTGTATGAAAGATGTATTCTTCACTTTGATGGCGTATTTTCAGCTTTACCAGAACCTGATGGACCATGCATTGTTCATATGGATTTTAGACCTGGTAATATATTGGTAAATGATAACAAGGTTACTGGCATTATTGATTTCGAGAGTGCCCGTGGTGGATCCTCTGAAATAGACTTTACAAAAATCAATCGATATATTTGGGGAGTAAACCCGAGAACAAAGCTACCGTACATTGATGGGTATCGAACGATTCGCCCTATGGTGAATCTGGAGACAGTCTTACCATTCTATGATCTTTACGATGCTTTCAGTGCAGTTGTTTGGTGCAAAAACAGAGGTGTCGAAAAAAATCAGTCTTTTCTTCAGGAAAATATTACCATCTTACAGAAATCAGTGGGGATTGAGCAGACACGTTATTAGATGTTCGATAAGATGCAATTAGAAAAGCCATCCGACAGGATGGCCAGCTTGTCGAGAAACCCGGTCATTTTTAAAATCCCTGGTTTCTCTTTTTGTTTTGCACGTATCCAATCGAGAAATCGAGGGCGTTACCCCCTTCTTTCCAGGCGATCCAGGTGGATCGCCATTTTCTTCATGTTCTGCACGGCTGCGGTCATCAGTGCCTGTTCCCTGACGTTGGCCAGTCCGCGCAAACGGCAATAGCGAAACCCATGGAGCTCTTTAGCATCCGCGAAGCTTCGCTCTATCGTCTCTTTTCGTTTGCGGTATAACTGTTTGCCTGATTTGCTCAATCGGTTATTCCGTACCCACTCCTTGCTGTCTTCCCAGACATGCCGGGTCACCACCTTCCGGTGGTTTCGGGAATGTGTACATTGGTTTAACAGTGGGCAGCTCTTGCAATGCTGCGGATCGGAAGCATATTGCCGGTACCCCTTGCGATCTGTGGTTCGGTAGTTCAATTCGTGGCCTGTCGGACAAACATAGAGATTTCGCTCTACATCAAACGCAAACTTCCATTTTGGAAACAAACCTTGCTTGGGATGAAATCGCCGATGGGCAATGACTGCAAAAATTTTTCGGCTTTGTAGTCCTCGGCAAATGGGTGTGGTTAAATAACCCGAATCCAATGCAACAGCTTCGACTTTAAAACCAAAACGTTCTTGCTGACGATCCAAACGCAACAAATACGGCACCGAATCATGGACATTTCCGGGTGTCACATGCACATCGGTAATGAGATTGTATTTAGTATCTACGGTGCGGTGATCCAGATAAAAGAAACCTTCCGGTTTGCCGTCCCGAATCATATATCCGCTATCCGGGTCCGTTTTGCTCACTTTAATTTCTTTCTCCTCGTTCACATCCTCTCTGGGTTTTAGTGCTTTTTTCCATTCTCTTTCCGGTCTTCCACTACGGCGGCATTGAGCTCGTCCACGTAATCTTTGGTATTCTGCAGCACTTGTTGTTTCGTATATTGGTGTTTGTTAGCGTTGGCCTTGACGTGTGTAGAGTCGGAAACCAGAACACGCCCACCGACCATTCGATGTGAAATGGCTTGCAGGACTATCTCATCAAAAATATCCTGAAAGATGTTCGTATCTTTGAAACGAGTTCGCCGATTCCAGCTTATTGTGGTATGGTCAGGAACCTTGTCGGTTAATCCCAAACCTAAAAACCAGCGGTAGGCCATATTCGTCTGGATCTCTCGCTCCAATTGGCGTTCGGAACGGATCCCGTAAAAGTAACCGAGAAAAATCATTTTAAATAAGATGACGGGATCAATGGCAGGACGTCCGTTATCCGCACAGTACAACGGACGAACTTTTTCATCGATAAAGGAAAAATTGATATAGGTATCTATTTTGCGAAGCAAATGATCTTGGGGAACCAAATCTTCTATGGAAACAAACTCATACGCTTGTTGTTTTTTCAGGTTAGAACGCAGCAAGCAGAACACCATCCGTTCTATAATTAGTTACCTATATTATACAACATTAACGCGGTGTCGTCTTAAAAAGTTCAGACATAAAGAAGGCTATCGAGACTTTCTCGACAGCCTGGCCATCCGACAGGATGGCTTTCTTCAGAAACTTGCCGTTACAGACAGCGCGGAGAACCGTATCACAGAGAAAACTAGGCCATTGCGCTTACGAAG